>CAZBKZ010000005.1:0-105122 GCA_964492615.1 uncultured Syntrophomonadaceae bacterium
GCGATATCATTGATATTGTGATAATGTCGTATGTTTTTTATCGTTTAATCCTGATAATTCGCGGTACCAGGGCAGAACAGCTGGTTAAAGGGTTGATCATTCTTCTTCTTGCCATGGTAATCAGTGATCAGGTTGGTTTTGATGCATTCAACTGGACCCTGCGCCAGGTTATGACAATCGGCTTAATTGCTATTCCAATTGTTTTCCAGCCGGAGCTGCGCCGGGCCCTTGAACACCTGGGCCGTGGGAAGATATTTAAAACACCTTACTGGAACTGGAGCGCCCAGGATTTTGACAACATGCTTAACGAGTTAACCAAGGCTATACCGGTTCTTGTTAAAAAGCGGATCGGTGCGCTCATAGTTATAGAACGAACAACCGGTCTTAAAGACTGGGTCAGTACAGGTATACCCGTTGAGGGAATAGTCACCGCTGAGCTGCTGATTAATATTTTCTTTCCCCGCAGCCCCCTTCATGACGGAGCGGTAATCATACAGGGCAACCAGATAGTGGCAGCAGGTTGTTATCTGCCTCTGACCGAAGATCCCACATTAAGTAAAGAGCTGGGCACCAGGCACCGGGCAGCAATAGGTATAAGTGAGAATTCTGATGCAGTCGCCATAGTAATATCTGAAGAAACGGGTATAGTATCAATAGCCCATGACGGAGTTCTGACCCGCTACCTTGATGAGAAAAAACTGAGAAATGTTCTTCGTGAGCTATTGTCTCCCGAACGTAATGAGGGGTTAAGTTTTTGGTCCCGGAGGGCGAATAAGTAATTATGGATAATTTTTTACGCAGCAACAACTTGGTTCGAATTATATCTTTATTTCTGGCAGTTATCCTCTGGCTGTTTGTCACGGGAGACAAAATAACCCGGACGACGCCGTCGCGAAAAGTATGGCAGGATGTTCCCTTGCGCATTGAAAACCTTAATCAGAACTATGTTGTAACCGATATACCTTCTTCAATAAATGTTACGCTGGAAGGACTTCCTGAAGCATTTGAAGATTTACCGGTTAACGAAATTGATGCTTTTGTAGATCTGTCAAACAAAGAAGCCGGTAACCACCTGGTTCGTGTCCAGGGAGCTCCTCCACGTGGGCTGACCCTGGTCCTGCTTGAACCGGAACAGGTAAGGGTTTCGATAGAAGAATATCGAAGTGAAGATTTTGAACTGGAAGTTGAACTAGTGGGAGAGCCGGCAAACGGATGGATCTTGGCAGATTTCTCAGTAACCCCGGAAGAGGTGTTGATCGGTGCGCCACATTCAATTTTTGAGCGAATCAGCCGTGTAGTATTGCTGGTTGATATAACAGGGATGCGTCTAATCGAGAGTATCGAGGCCACTCCGGTTGTTTATGATGAAGAGGGGAGCAGGGTTAACGGTATGGATATTGATCCCTCCCTGATTACAGTGCGTTTGGAGTTTGAGAGAGAGGTAGAACCGGAACAGACAGATGAAACTGAAAGTTAAATAAGGGGGATTCTTTTTGGGGAAACTATTTGGAACTGATGGAATCAGGGGTGTGGCCAACCGTGAATTAACCCCTGAGCTTGCTTTTAAAATTGGAAGAATTACAGCCTGGCTGCTGGGTCGTAATATTGAAAACCCGGTTTTTTTGATCGGGAAAGATACACGTCTCTCCGGGGCCATGCTGGAAAGTGCTCTGACGGCCGGTATAACGTCTGCAGGTGGGGAGGTGCATCTGCTGGGCATAACTTCAAGCCCCTCAGTAGCTTACCTTACCAGGCGGTTTTCCGCAGCTGCTGGAATAGTTGTTTCTGCCTCTCACAACCCGATTGAAGATAACGGGCTGAAAATATTTAACAGCAGTGGGTATAAACTTTCCGATGCCGTAGAGAATGAGATTGAAGAAATTTATTTCAGCGAGACTGGTCAGCTTTCACGTCCGGAAGGGGCAGGGGTTGGGCAGGTAATAGAAGGCGCTGATGAAGTGAGGCAGTATTTCGATTTTCTGCATGATCTATCTGTTCCCCTGTCCGGCTTAAAAGTTGTTGCTGATTGTGCTCATGGAGCGGTTTGCCGTATAGCCGGGGATCTGCTTGGTGAACTCGGCGCTGATATGGTCATGCTGCACGACAGTCCGGATGGAACTAAAATTAATGTCAGGTGTGGTGCAACTGATACCGGGGATTTACAAAAAGCTGTTGTTGAAAACAATGCAGCGCTTGGTCTGGCTTTCGACGGGGATGCCGACCGGCTGATAGCCGTCGATGAAAAGGGCAATGTTGTTGATGGTGATGCTGTGATGGCTGTATGTGCCTTAAGTATGCTGCAAAAAGATACATTGAAGAATAATACCCTTGTAACTACCGTAATGAGTAACGGAGGGCTTGATATCCTTGCTGAACACAACCGGATAACTGTTGTCCGTACAGCTGTGGGTGACCGCTATGTTTTAGAGAAAATGCTTGAAGGCGGGTTTAACCTCGGCGGGGAGCAGTCTGGTCATATAATCTTCTCTGATCACGCCACCACGGGGGACGGTCTTTTAACTGCCATTGAATTGCTGAAAATAGTTCAGGAAAAACAGCGTCCCCTTTCAGAACTTGCCTCGGTTTTGGAAAGGCTTCCACAGGTTTTAGTTAATCAAAAAGTAGGCAGTAAAAATGGCTGGTCTGAAAACCCCAGGATCAGGGAGGCTCTCAGAAAAGTTGAAGCAGAGCTCGGTCGGCATGGACGGATTCTTGTTCGTCCTTCGGGAACAGAACCGAAAATACGGGTTATGATTGAGGCCCCGTTGGAACAGGATAAACTGGAAGAATACGCTTTTTCACTGGCCAATGTTATTGCCAGGGAGCAGGGGTAAAAGCTGATTATTGAATAGATAAAGGGAATATCCGGTTAAATTGCCTGCCCGGAAGAACCTAAACTTTAACTGGGGGAATTAGGATGTGTGGTATTGTCGGTTATGCGGGAAGGAAAAATGCTTCCTCAATAATTATAGATGGATTGAAAAAACTTGAATACCGCGGTTATGATTCAGCAGGATTGGCCCTTCAAGTGGATGGCAAACTTATTGTCACCAAGGCTGCCGGGTCGGTTGCGTCCCTGGAGTCCAGGCTTGACCTTTCTGTTGAGTCAATCGTGGGTATCGGCCATACCCGCTGGGCAACTCACGGGGGGCCATCAGATGAAAATGCTCACCCGCATAGCAGTTGCAATGGCGAGATAGCCCTCATTCATAATGGTATTATCGAGAATTATCAAGTCTTAAAAAATGAACTAATGAAGGGAAACCGCCATCATTTTAGTTCAGAAACTGACTCTGAAGTGCTTGTCCACCTGATTGAAGAGTATTATAGTGGCGATTTGCTTGCTGCCGTTCGCAAAGCTCTGGAAAGGGTTACGGGTTCCTACGGACTGGTGGTGCTTTCATCCTGTGAACCGGGGCGGATTGTTTGCGCCCGTCGCGATAACCCGCTGGTTATCGGCATTGGTGAAAAAGAAAACTTTGTAGCCTCTGATATTCCGGCCTTATTATCCCATACACGCAAAGCCCTGATTCTGGAAGATGGAGAAACCGCTTCGGTAACTGCCGACCGGGTTGAGCTTTTTGACAGTAGCGGATCGCCCCTGGTCCGGGAGTTTTTGAACATATCCTGGGATATTGATGCCGCGGAAAAAGGCGGCTTTGAACATTTTATGCTTAAGGAAATTATGGAGCAGCCGGCAGCTATTAAAGAGACGATGCGCCAGAGAATCGATGCGGAATCAGGGAAAGTAGTTCTAGACGAACTTGGTATTGATCACACTGCCCTAAAGAAGCTGGAAAGAATTCATATTGTAGCCTGCGGCACGGCTTTTCATGCCGGCCTGCTTGGGAAAAAAGTAATCGAGAAACTGGCTGGAATAGCTGTTAACGTTGATGTTGCATCGGAGTTTCGATACGGCCAGCCTCTATTGGGTAAAAATGAACTGGTAATTGTGATCAGCCAGTCCGGTGAAACAGCCGATACTCTGGCTGCCTTACGCCTGGCCCGGCGGGAAGGATTAAAAACCTTGGCTATTACCAATGTTGTCGGCAGTTCTGTATCGCGGGAAGCCGATCACGTCTTTTACACCTGGGCAGGACCGGAAGTAGCGGTTGCCTCCACCAAGGCGTACCTGACCCAGCTAATTGCGCTCTATCTTCTTGCCCTTCACCTGGGTGAATTACGGGGCACTATTACTCAGGAAACTTACACGAAGCTTATAACTGCTCTCAAATCGCTGCCGGGGCAGCTACAGCAGGTATTAGCAGAAGATAATTTAACAAGATTAAAGGATTACTGCCGGCATCTTGCCGGTTGGGACAGCGCTTTTTTTGTCGGCAGGGGTTTTGATTATCCCGTAGCCATGGAAGGGGCTCTTAAGTTAAAAGAGATCTCTTATATCCAGGCTGAAGCCTATGCTGCCGGTGAGTTAAAGCATGGTCCCCTTGCCCTGATTGTAGAAGGAGTGCCGGTAATAGCCCTTGCTACACAGGAGGCTATCCTGGATAAAATATTGAACAACATCCAGGTTGTAAAGGCTCGCGGCGGTAAGGTTTTTGCCATTACCCAGGAAGGTTTTGACATGGTAAGCCCGCATGTGGATGCAGTACTTTATTTGCCTCGCACTGAAGATATTCTTGCCCCCGTGCTTAGTGCAGTTCCTACCCAGCTTATTGCTTATTATGCTGCTGTAGATCGCGGAAGCTCGGTTGATAAGCCTCGGAACCTGGCCAAGAGTGTTACCGTGGAATAAGGTTTTCCAATTGCCTGGATGCTATTTTGGGTTTGCGGTATAATTTACCTGGCAGCGGCAATTTGCGATCGTGATCAATTAATAATTGCCATAAGCGTTTTTCACTTATCGCAGTGACTCACTTTCTTCTGCCGCTTAAAGATAAAGTTCTCACAAAGGAGATTTCTATGACGGAGAGAAATGAAGATGATTTAAAAACAAATTTTATCTATACAATGATCAGGGAAGACCTGGAACGGGGTTTGCTGGAAGGAACCCAGGTTCATACCCGTTTCCCGCCCGAACCTAATGGTTACCTGCATATCGGACATGCCAAGGCTGTGCTGTTAAATTATGGTATATCAAGAGACTTTAAAGGCATGTTTAACTTGCGCTTTGATGATACAAACCCGATTAAAGAAGAGCAGGAGTTTGTTGATTCAATTATTGAGGATATTCGCTGGTTGGGAGCGGAATGGGAAGACAGGCTCTATTTTACTTCTGATTATTTTGAAATTAAGTATGAATTTGCCCTGTGCCTGATCAGGGCCGGCAGGGCATATGTTTGCGATCTAAGTCCTGAAGAAATCAGAAACTACAGAGGAACTCTTACAGAGCCGGGAAAAGAAAGCCCTTATCGCAAACGTTCTGTTGAAGAGAACCTTGATCTTTTCGATCGAATGCGCCGCGGAGAATTTGAAAACGGCAGCAGGGTTCTCAGGGCAAAAATAGACATGACTTCAGGAAATCTAAATATGCGCGACCCGGTTCTTTACCGTATACTTCACGCTGAACATCATCGCACGGGCGATAATTGGTGTATTTACCCCATGTATGATTTTGATCATCCTTTTTCTGATGCCCTGGAAGGGATTACTCATTCACTCTGTTCGATAGAATATAGCGATCATCGTCCACTTTATGACTGGATTGTCGATAACGCCATTGAACTGATGCCTGAAGTAATTAAATTTCGATCAAGACAGACCGAATTTGCCCGCCTGAACATGACTTATACTGTTATGAGCAAGCGGAAATTGAGGAGGCTGGTTGAAGAAAACCATGTGGCAGGGTGGGATGATCCACGGATGCCTACCATAGCCGGTTTGCGCCGGCGCGGGGTTACCCCTGAAGCAATTGCTGATTTTCAGAATAAAGTGGGCGTTTCAAGGTCGGATAGTACTGTAGATCTGGCTCTTCTGCAACACTGTATTCGCCAGGATCTGGAATCAAAAGCCAACCGGGTAATGGCGGTTCTGGACCCTGTAAAAGTAAAAATAATTAACTGGCCTGAAGATAAAACAGAAATGGTCGAAATGGAAAATATGCCTGGTAACAATAGCGCCGGAACAAGAATGGTCCCTTTTTCCGGAGAAATATTTATCGAACGTGATGACTTCATGGAAGAACCGCCGAAAAAATTTTTCCGCCTTGCTCCGGGCCGGGAAGTGCGCCTGAAGGGAGCTTACATAATCTGTTGCGAAGAAATAGTTAAAGATGATGCCGGGAATATTACCGAGCTGCGCTGCAGCTACGATCCCCGCACTAAAAGCAACGAAGATACCAGCGGTAAAAAAGTAAAAGGAGTTATTCACTGGGTTTCAGTGAAACATGCTGCCAGAATTGATGTCAACCTTTATGACAACCTGTTTACTGTGGAAAATCCTGAAGAAGATGATGAAAAAGATTTTACTGATCATATCAACCGGCAGTCACTGGTAACCTGTAAAAGTATTCCTGCCGAGCCTGCAGTAGTTGAAGCTGTTCCCGGGAGCCGTTTCCAGTTTTTACGCAAGGGTTACTTTTACTATGACCCCCGGACTTCAGCTGAAGCGAAACCGGTTTTTAATCGAATTGTTGCCCTGCGGGACAGCTGGGCCAGGATTAAGAAATAAAAAACTATAGTAGCCTAAATAAACAGGGGTACCCTCTTCAGGAATGCCCCTGGTTGTTATTATTTACATTAATCCATGGTATAAGTAAGATTAGTTGCTAATCAACATTGAGAAACCAGAGCCCGGCAACACGGTTGTCGTCATCAAAAACGACCCTGATATTCATCTTTTCGCCGTCAAAGGCGGTTAAGGTATTTACTGCCCTGTAGTCTTCTACAGCTTCAACCTTCTTTTCGATCTCGCCCTGGTAAGGTCCGGTTCGGGTTAGAAGGTTTTGCCAGGCTTTCTCAAGCTGTTTGGTAGGCATTGCTTTCTTCATATCGGTGTTGAAAAAGGAGGCGGCTTTTTCGTAATCCTCTGCCACCAGGTTAGAAATGAATTGAGCAGAAAGATCGGTAATCTCACCATCCAGAGGCGGCCCAGCAGGCTCAGGTTCACTGCTGCAGGAAACAATAAATAAGGCTGCCGCCACCAAGCATAGAAGAATATAACTTTTTTTAATAAACATCATTATCTTCCTTTCGTCAAGCGATAGGATGTTTTCTTGTCCCATACTATAATAGGATTATTAACCTGATATTGCAACAGTATAAACCAAGGGGTAAGAGGACCGGAAGGAGTAAAATGGAAAAGCGTTACACAATAGAGTATAAGAACCGTGTCATCCCATTTATCGTTACCAGGAAAAAAGTACGCAACATTAATATCAGGATCAGACCTGATTCCACTGTCTTTGTTTCGGCAAACAAGTTAGTTCCCATTGAATACCTTGAGGAACTGGTGCTGAAGAAGGCCGAATGGATTATTAAAAACCTGAAAATTATTGATCAAAAAAATAATGGCAGTAACATGCATCACTTCATTTCCGGGGAAATAGTCGATTATATGGGCAGAGAGTGTACTCTGCAGGTGATAGAAACTGATCAAATAGCGAAGGCTGAACTTGAAAATGGAATTCTAAAATTATATGTATCTCGGGGGAGCAGCCGGGAATGCCGTGAAGAGTTGGTCAATCAGTGGTACAGGGAAGAAGCCATCCCGGTATTTAATAACGCTTTGGAAAGACTGCTTCCTGTGGTGGCAGCCCATGGAATTGAAAAGCCGGATTTGAGAGTAAGAAGAATGAAAACAAGGTGGGGTTCCTGTTCGTGGGCAAAAGGCAAGATCACGTTAAACAGTGAATTACTTAAAGTTCCCCAGCCCTGTATTGACTACGTTATCATGCATGAACTGGCTCATTTCAGGCATCACGGGCACGACCAGTCTTTTTATAGTTTTCTGGATATGGTTATGCCCGACTGGCGGGAACGTAAAAAAATGCTTAAAGAATATTCACTTTAAATCAGGGGATCATTTCACCAGAGGCCCGGGATCAGGCGGTAAGGTACTTTAACACTGTATTCTTTATACCCTGGAAGTTCTTTTTTTAGAAAAGCATCCTCAAGGGCAGTGCGTATAATGTAACCAATAACCACAGCCATGGCTGGGATTAAAGCCTGATGGGAGCCGAGAATGAAAGGTGTTGCCGCTATACTGATTATTCCACCGCTATAACCGGGATGACGGATATACTTGTAAGGTCCTCCACCGGCCACTTGGTGATTTCGTTCATGCTGAATACGCACAGTGGCTGAAAAGTAATTGTTTGCAGCCATTGACCATGTTCCCAGCAGGCCTCCCAGGATAAAAACCAGGAGGGCGAAAGATGATACAGCAGCATTGAAATCGCCGGACCATCCTAACCTTCTGTCTAACCCTGCTATTATCAGGGTCAACAGGGGACCGATAATTGCGACAAATACAGACAGGTAAGTATCCCACTTTTCTGTTCCTTCCTGCATTTGGGAACGTTCAGCAAGTAACCTGCTATCCGTAAACAGACCGTTTGCGGCAATAATTAAAAGCATGGATGCCAGATAAAACCATGCGGCGCTCCAGTTATATTCACCGGCAGTTAAGAAAAGCGCCAGGGCGCTGATCAGAAGGCCCAGTATATATTTTACCCACCATTTGCCAACTCCTGCAGGTTTATTATTTTGCATGGTGAATATTATCTCCTTTTGCAGTAAATGTAATATGTCAGGGTATGGCAATAACAGGAATGGGGACAGCATTTATTCTTATGCACTCCCCTGATGTCGGTTTGCACCTGGCTAAACTGTTAAAGCCTGTGCCTAAAAGACATTTTTAAAAATAGTTATACATGGTAAAACCAAGAGCCAGGCTGAGCAAGATCAAAATTAAGGCCAGGGCCAGGCTGATAATAATTAAGATTCCCTGCACTTTAAAATAAGTATTCAGGTTCGAGGTAAAAAGGTTAAACTGGGTTGGGTCAACCTCATCGGTGGGGCTTGCTACCAGGGTGTCTGCATTTTGCTGGGCGCTGCGCAGTTTAATGCCCAGTATGACCATGATAACGCCCGGAATGGCACCTATAACAAAAGCAAAAACCCCGGCAATGGCAGACAGAACCCCGGCGATAATTGTCATAATACCGACAAAACCCATCCATCCACTTAGCTGTTTTAATGTTTCCCTGTCCATATTATTCTCCTTTCAAATAATGCTGCTTAAATAATTCTTTATCATTTTGCAGTTTACCTTTTTTTCCGTGTATTGATTAAGAACAGGTCAATGTTTATGATAACAGAAAAAAATAATTGTATAACAGAAAAATTTTATTTACAAACAATAAATTTTATCCTATAATGATGTCACACCAGAAAAAGGAGTGGTAAAACATGGTTAAATATACAGGCAAAAAATCAGCAGCATCGTTTCTTACAGTTTTGCTTGGTCTGGCCTGGTATGCAGGAATAGCGCTTGGCTTGTTTTTTATCGGGCTACAGATTTATTTTTATATTGGCAATGCGCAGTGGCCGGGTGAATCGATGATGCTGCAGATAGAAACAACAGGGATGATCTTCAGGTTTACAGAAGGTTTTCAGTTTCCTGTCGGGGATTCCCTGCTGGTTTATCAGTTTACCTTTGTGCTGCCCCTGATCGTTATTGGCCTATTTATAATTTATCACCTGAAAAAGATTCTTGCTTCGCTCGCTGGTGAAGAGCCCTTTTCAGTTGAAAACGGCAGCAGAATCAGGTATATCGGCTGGGGTGTTATAGCTGCATCGTTTATTAAAGCGATACTCAGTTTTCTTCTGGGAATTTATTTTTCCAGGGTTATTGTTCTCCCCGGTTTGGAAGTAAGTGCCAACTTACGTTTGATTGATTTTGGCGGCATTTTGGCCGGCTTGTTAATTCTGATCCTGGCAGAGGTATTCAGGCATGGGGCAGTTCTCCAGGAAGATCAAAATCTAACAGTATGAGAGGAGCCCGTTAGATGGCAATCATTGTAAGGCTTGACCGTATGATGGCTGATCGTAAAATATCATTGACCGGGCTGGCCGATAAAGTTGGTATTACCATGGCCAACCTGTCATTACTGAAAACAGGCAAGGTTAAGGCAATCAGGTTTTCAACCCTGGAAGCTCTCTGCCGGGAACTGGATTGCCAGCCAGGAGATTTACTGGAATACGAGCAGTAGCTCTATAAAATATAAAGTCAGCAGGAACAATATTGGAGGAGACAGGTTAGCAACCCATCCCCTTCAATATCCTGAACAGGATAAAAAGCCTTTCACTGATCATCTCGTCGTCTTTGCTCAAAGCCTCACTGAACAGTTTAATATCCTCATCTATCATTTCATTACCGGTGCAGATTTCAAGGCTCATTGCATCACCTTGCAGGCCAATTCTCTCCAGCAAAGTATTAGTTTGATCATAAAGCTTTTCAAACCGGTAAGCCTCACGAAAATGCTGCACGGCTCTGCAGACCATTATAGCTAGATCAAGAACGCGATGCATGGGCATTTCTTCCGACTGGCGGGACCACTTTTCTCCAGTATGCCGCCATACTTTTGCCGAAATGTCTACCTTGCCGCGATCGTTCCACTGGGCCAGGCCCAGCGAAAGACCTTTGGCATCAGACTCATACGCATAACGACCGTCTACGTTCTCATAGTTTTCTACCACGAAAACTGGCTTATGCTTCAGTGTGGTTGGAATTTTCATTACTTAAACGCTCCTTCGTATTACTAAATTAGTGAATTACTAAGCTAGTATAATTCATTAAGTAACTTCTGTCAAGATAGGTTAAAAAGGATAAAAAAAGAGCCGGTCTGCTTACGACCATGGCTCTGATCCCGATTCAGTTTGTTTTGTATCATAACCTGTGTCTATATATTCAGGTACCAGGTGGCGATCGAAAAATAAATTAAAACACCTACTATATCTGCTATTGAGGTCACTAGCGGCCCGCTTGCAGTGGCCGGGTCAATATTTACCTTACTGAAAATAAAAGGAAGGCACATACCCATGGTACTGCCAACCAGAACAACTGCGATCATGGAAAGCGCTACAACAACAGCTATGTCAATCCCACCCCTGAAATAGCCCACTGCCAGAACGGCAACTCCTAAAATAATACCGAGCGGCAAAGCGGTTATCACTTCTTTTTTCAGCAGCCTGAACCAGTTTTCAATTTTTACTTCACCCAGGGCCATGGCTCTGATCATCAACGTCGCAGCCTGTGCTCCCGCATTGCCGGCACTGTCAATAAGAAGCGGCATAAAGAAGACCAGGGCGATTACAGCATGTATAATCTCCTCAAAATGGGCTATAGTTGCCCCTGAAAAAATATTAACAAATATTAACAGCAAGAGCCAGGGCAGTCTTCTTCTGATCAGAAAGAAAGGACTGGCATCCAGCACATTCATATCTATTTTACCAATGGTTGCCATTTTGTGGAAGTCTTCCGTGTTTTCTTCTTCAATAACATCAACAATGTCATCAACAGTGATTATGCCAACCAGGCGGTTTTCATTGTCAGTTATCGGCATGGCGATCAGGTCGTATTTTTTAATTAAGTCGGCCACATCTTCTTTGTCGTCTAAAGTGTTAGCATGAATTATTTCTTCGCGCATAATCTCTTTGATTTTCTTTTCCGGTGGGGCTATAACCAGGTCTCTCAGCGATAAAACTCCTTCCAGGTGCCTGGCTGAATCTGTAACATAGCAGGTATAAATAGTTTCCTTGTCGAGAGCAATGCTTCTAACCTTCTCAAGAGCCTGCAGGGCGGTCATTTCTTTTTTAAGATCAACAAACTCGATGGTCATTAGGCTGCCGGCTGAGTCTTCCGGGTAATTCAAGAACTGGTTGATCAGTTTTCGCTCCGTATCGGTAGAATTACGCAGAATGCGTTTCACCACGTTGGCAGGGATTTCCTCCAGAAAGTCAATCTTGTCATCAAAATTGAGATCATCCAGGATATCCTGCAGTTCTTTTTCATTAACAAGAACATATAAATCAGACTGGCTTTCTGAAGAAATCTCTGCAAAAACATCGGCAGCAATTTCTTTCGGCAGAAGCCTAAAAACTAACAGGGTGGTTTTGGGGTCTAGTTCATCAAGAAGTTCGGCGATATCGGCTATGTGGGCCTTAGCTAACTCTTTTTGCAGAGAGGTATAATTTTTCTTCTCTAATAATTCATTGATCAATTCTTTATTCATAGTAAAGCCTCCTTATCTTTTAGTCGGGAGGCTTTACTGAAAAGCAACAAGAAGCCTCCCTGCAGGAGGCTTCTTTAGATCATAGTGGAATGATGCACATCTGTGCAATGCAGGCCTCCTGCTGGTTTAAGTAAAAGTTGGTACTGTGCGAAGGTCCGCTATCCATCTAATCACCTCGAGTATCATTATGTTGTTCCTGCCGGGTGATGCAGGCCTGACCCGTATTACCTGTTTTTACCTGCGCTATCTATTATATTAACCTTACTCATTTTTATATGTCAACTTATTTATTGTTACTGTGTCTGCTCAGTGATATTGTTACCCGGAAACTGTTCAGTTTAAACTGGGATATTGTTAAACCGTGGGTATGTATCTGGTTAAATGGCTTTGAGTATTATATTGACAGGAGAAAACAAACTGATTATAATTACAAATGAACAATTACTCATGTGTTCATGTGAGGAAAAGAGGTGTCGATTGATGAATGATCAGGATAATGAGAAGCTGCAGTGCGACTGCACCGTTGTGCAGAGAGATGTTGTGGAGAAGGTTCGCAGTATAATGCCGCCGGAAGAAAACCTTTATGATCTGGCTGAATTTTTCAAGGTTTTTGGAGATTCGACCCGGATTAAAATTATTTGGGCCCTTGTAGAAGAAGAGATGTGTGTATGTGATATAGCCTTCCTCCTTAATATGACTCACTCGGCTATATCGCATCAGTTGCGGGTTCTTAAACAGTCCCGCCTGGTAAAACCTCGCCGCGAAGGGAAGAATATTTTTTACTCACTCGATGATCAACATATTGAAGCAATCTTTAAACAGGGTCTGGACCACATCAATGAATAAACAAAAAAAGGCAAATAAAGTCCCGAATAAAACAAATGGAACTGAAACATGCAACTGCAGTGGCAGTTGTGATACCCGGGCTGCAGGGGAAGATAGTTCTCCGAATTTTAGAAAGAAAGCTGCTCTCTATACGCCCGGCATTCTCTTATTTGCCGCCGGTATATTTATAGCTGAAAGTGTGGCAATAAAGCTGATACTGTTTGGTGCTGCCTATCTGATCTTTGGCGCCTCAGTTCTGCTGAAAGCCGCCCGAAATATTGCCGTCGGAAAAATATTTGATGAAAATTTTTTAATGTCAATCGCTACTCTGGGTGCATTTGCAATAGGTGAATATCCTGAAGGAGTGGCGGTAATGCTCTTTTATCAGGTTGGGGAGTTGCTTCAGGATAAAGCAGTTGATCGTTCAAGACGGTCGATCAGCAGCCTGATAAACATTCGCCCTGACTATGCCAATTTACAAAAAGAGGGGAAGACGGAAAAAGTAAGCCCCTCTGAGGTCAAAAGTGGTGATATAATTATTGTCCGTCCCGGTGAACGTATACCTCTTGATGGTAATATACTTGAAGGCCGGTCGTCAGTTGATCTTTCTGCCCTGACCGGGGAGACTTTGCCCCGTGATGTTGCAGATGGTGACGAAGTGCTATCAGGTTCTGTAAACCAGGGAGGACTGTTGAAAGTGCAGGTCAGCAGTGAGTACAGCCGTTCTACGATCAGCAGAATTTTATCCCTGGTTGAAAATGCTTCAGCGCGCAAGGCCCGCACAGAACAGTTTATTACTCGCTTTGCTGCTTATTATACTCCTGCTGTGGTTTTCATTGCCCTGGCTATAGCGTTTTTACCGCCCCTATTACTGGCCGGGCAGGAACTTTCAAGCTGGGTATACCGGGCTCTTGTATTCCTGGTTATATCCTGCCCCTGTGCCCTGGTTATTTCAATTCCGCTCGGTTTTTTCGGGGGTATCGGGGGCGCTTCACGACGCGGTATCCTGGTTAAAGGAGGTAACTACCTCGAGGCGTTAAGTTCTATTGATACTGTAATTTTTGATAAGACCGGTACCCTTACGCATGGCTTATATGCTGTAGAGAAAGTTGAACCGGCTGAAGGATTCAGCATCGATCAGTTACTGCATTACGGGGCTGCTGCAGCATTACATTCATCGCACCCGGTTTCCCGTTCGGTTTTTCGCGCCTGGCCAGAGCCGGTTGACCATGAAAAACTTTTTCAATACCGGGAAATACCTGGTCGGGGTATTCGGGTTAAGTATGGTAACAATCGAATCGTAATGGGTAATCGTGAAATGCTTGCTGAAGAGGGAATAGCTGTTGAGCCCGACAGGGACCAACGGGCCAGGGTATTTCTGGCTGTTGATGGGCGCTACGGTGGTAGTATTATTGTCTCTGATCAGCTCAAAGAGGATGCAGTTACCGCGGTTGATCAACTTAGAAAGCTTGGAGTAAACAGGATAGTTATGCTAACCGGCGATAAAAAACAGGTTGCCGGGGCTATCGGTCGCCGGCTTAACCTGGATCAGGTTTATTCCGGCTTGCTCCCGGATCAGAAACTGGCAGTGATCGAACAGTTGGAGAAACAGAAGAATAGCAGGAGGAAAAATGTCTTTGTCGGAGATGGCATTAATGATGCCCCTGCCCTGGCCCGTGCTGAAATTGGTGTGGCAATGGGTGGAGTTGCTTCAGATGCAGCTATTGAGGCAGCTGACATTGTGCTGATGACAGGCCAGCCATCAAAACTGGTTGAGGCAATCAATATAGCCCGTAAAACCAGGAATATAATTATGCAAAACGTAGTGCTTGCTCTCGGAGTGAAAGCCTTGATTATGACACTCGGCCTCCTGGGTTTTGCTTCAATGTGGGGAGCGGTTTTTGCCGATGTCGGGGTGGCCTTGATTGCTACCGTGAATGCAATCAGGGCCATGCATTAATAACCGGGTTTTATGGTGATCATTATATTTCTTTTTTATTTATTTGGTTGATTTATTTACAGCAAAAATGTATAGAATTAAACCTGCACCCAGGGCAAGCATGGTCAGGGGGCAGGGTAAACCCCAGTCCGGGTTGATAATATTGGGTATGCCGGCCATGGCAAGAATGCCGTCCAGAATAAACAGTGCCCCGGCGATTACCAGGAGAAGTTTTGAGATAAAAAACATAATATCACCTTCCTTGATGGTTTGATTTTAAAGGTTTAGTTTCATTGATCCAATCAGGTTTCTTTAATCCCTTTGATATGTTAATATTTTCATATGCATAATCAACCTGCTGCTGTGCAGGCAATGGTTAATTGAAATGTCAGTGGTATCAATAGTATAGCATAAAGAAAAGTGTTCGGGGGAGGTGCAGATTATGGGTATCACCATTCTTGTAATTGTTATAATAAGCTTTTTAGTATATTATTTCTGGAAGCACAACCGCTGGGGTGTAGGCAAAAAATATGCACTGCGCCAGGATGCCCGCCGCCTGTTCAATATTGAACATGATGCGGCAGATGAGATAATCGACAGGCAGATTGAAGTTCTTAAAAAAAACCATCCCGGCCATACTGAAGAATGGTACCTGGAAAAAGTAATATATGACCTGGAAAGAGATCGTTAGCTTTCACTTTTCAACTAACCATGCAGCTCTGTTTAAAACAGAAGGGAATAACATAAAATGGATATCGCAGAGATTAAATTCAGCCTGAGGCAATGGCGCTTTTCCGATGCAGAACAGCTTGCGGTAATAGCAAATAATAAAAGAATATATGATAACCTCTCCGATGCTCTTCCTCACCCCTATGGAGTGGAAGATGCGGAAAAGTTTATTCGATCTTCGCTTGAAAGCGATACCGGCACACTTTTATTTGCCATTGAAATAAGCGGAGCTGCAGCCGGTAGTATAGGTGCTCATTTTCAGAAAGATGTTTACCGTAAAAGTGCCGAAATAGGCTATTTCCTGGCAGAAGAATACTGGGGCAGGGGAATTATGCCTGCAGCGATATCCGAACTGACTGATTACACCTTTAAGAATTACGATGTTATCAGGTTGTATGCCCGGCCCTATGCACGTAACAGTGCTTCAAGAAGAGCCCTTGAAAAAGCCGGTTTTCAGCTGGAAGGAATATTAAAAAAATCTGTTTATAAAAATAACAGGTATGAGGACAGCTGTATGTATGCCTTAATTAATTCAAATGATTAAAGAACAGGGGGAGGTCCCGTGAAAGCGCTAATTATTTCTGACCTCGATTTTCAGACTGATATTTTTAAGCAGTTGAACAGCCTGATCACTGGTCATTTGCATGAGAAAGGTTTCTCTATAGAAAGAATTAAAATAGGCAGAAACGACCTGGCTTTTTGCAGAGGCTGTTTTAACTGCTGGGTTAGAAAACCGGGAGAATGTATAATTGATGATAAAATGACAGAGATTAACCGCAGTTACATAAACGCTGATGCGGTATTTTTTCTCACCCCGGTTGTTTTCGGCCAGTTTAGCGCAAACATGAAGAATGCCCGTGACCGGTGGCTTCCGAACATGCTGCCCTTTTTTAAAATTAGACCTGATGGTTCAACAATTCATCCACCCCGTTACACTGAATACCCAAATTTACTGATTATCGGTTATGCTGACGATATTGTCGAAGAAGATATACAACTCTTTATCGATATTACCAAAGACCACCTGCGGGAAACAGGGGTATATTTTTTCAAAGGCGAGAATGAAAAAGCGGATTTAATAAATACACTGGACAGAACTGAACTGGCGAAGGTGAGAGGGATACTATGAGTGCGGATAAAAAAAATATTGTTATGATCAGTGCCAGCCCAAAAGCAGGAACAGAATCAACTTCAGCTTTTCTGGCTGACCTGCAGGCAAGGATTTTTAGAGAAATGGGGTTCTCCACCTTAAGGCTGGATGTGCGCGGGAGCATGGTCAGGGGGAGTGTTGAAAGTGATTATGCCGCTATGCTGGAAGCTGATGCGATCATAATTACTTTCCCCCTTTATATTTATTGCCTGCCCGGTATGCTGATGCGTTTTCTTCAGGATTATACTGACTTTTGCAGGGAGGCAGGAAGAAAAAACTCCGGAACCAGGGTTTATGCTGTTGCCAACTGTGGTTTTGCCGAAGCATGGATAAACCGTGAAGCGATTGGTGTTGTCAGCAGCTTCAGCCGCAGTATCGATGCCATGTTTCGTTTTGGTCTCCTGATCGGTGGCGGTGGAATGCTGGTCGGCACCTGTGATGCCCCCTTTATGAGAAAAACTATGGGGCGCATCAGTGGAACCTTCATAAAAATGGGTGAGGATATAAAAAATGCATGTACAGATCAGGCAGAAAATATTCTTGTTGAAGCCGGCATACCACAACGATTGTATAATTTCATGGGCAACAAGGGCTGGGTTATTGCAGCTAAAAGTAATAACTTGAAAAAGAAAGATTTGTTCAGGAAACCATACCAGCCCGGCAACTCCGGGGAAAGCGGCTAATAACCCGGTTTTATAGGTTATTTAGGATTTCTATCCTTGCTTTTTTACTTAACCCGTTTAGAATCAAGGCATGCGATTCGTCAATCAGCTCTTTCAGCAGGTCATCAGTTACTTTTCCGTCGAGATAGATTGAATTCCAGTGTTCCTTGTTCATGTAGTAGCCCGGTTTAATATCTCTATATTCATCCCTCAATAGCTGGCCGTGTGATGGCTCAAGCTTCAGAGTTATTATATCTTTGCCTTCTTTATCATGGCCCACCATGACAAACATTTTGCCCTTTAGCATGTAACGGGTGACTTCCCACTCTTCCTTAAAATCTTTTTCCGCTCCCTGTTTTGTTTTGCAGTAATCATCAAGCCAGCCGTATTGCATATTGCCACCCCCACTTTAGAAATAAACCCATAATAATTATATATGATTACGTTCTGCCTGGTCATCTTTTTTCCGTAGCGGCCATTATTATCCTGGAGTATAATTAATACATAATAAATATTGTGAGGGAAAGACAATGGCAAACAGTTTAAAAGCCCTGGGGTTCACTCAACACAACTTGCAGGAAGCTGCATCACACGAAGGATTTTATCCGGGCCGGGTTATTTCACAGTATAAAGATTACTACAGGGTGGCAACTGAAAAGTCAGAAATGGTTGCCGAGGTTGCAGGCAAACTGCGTTATAATGCCCTGACCAGTGCTGATTATCCGGCAGTGGGCGACTTCGTGTTAGTTGACCGTGAAGAAGGAGAAGCGGGCAATGCAATTATTCACCATATCTTAAAACGGAGAAGTATTTTTGAAAGAAAAGCTGCCGGAACCGGTCAGGAAACACAGGTAATCGCCGTTAATATCGACACAGTCTTTATCTGTATGGCATTAAATAATGATTTTAACCTGCGCCGGCTTGAACGTTACCTTGCTATAGCCTGGTCAAGTGGAGCTGTGCCGGTTGTAGTGTTGACCAAAGCCGACCTTAGCGATGATATAACTGATAAGCTGAACCAGGTGGAAACTGTTGCTTTAGGTATTGATGTGCTGGTGACAACCAGTCTTACCGATGACGGTTATTTGCCGATTAAAAAGTATATTGCAAACGGTAAAACAGTTGCTTTTATCGGTTCTTCCGGGGTCGGCAAATCGACCCTGATCAACCGTTTGCTTGGCGTCGATTTAATTGAAACCAGGGAAACCAGGAAGGATGATAAGGGCAGGCATACCACTACCAGGAGGGACCTGATCCTGGTTCCTTCGGGGGGAGCGGTAATCGATACACCCGGTATGCGTGAACTGGGAGTGGAGAGTGCCGATCTGGGTAAAACTTTTGCTGACATAGACGAGCTGGCAATGAAATGCCGGTTTAACGATTGCACGCACAGCAGTGAGCCGGGCTGTGCTGTATTGAAAGCTGTTGCTGACGGAGAAATATCGGAAAAGCGCCTTGAGAATTACAGGAAACTACAGAAAGAAGCTGTTTATGAAGGGTTAAACGGCAGGCAGATAGAACAGGAAAAAATCAACAGGATGTTCTCCGGTTTCGGCGGTATAAAAAACGCTCGTAATTATATTAAGCATAAAAGCAAACGTACCCGCTAAACGGCCTTTACTTCATCAGTTTTGCTGCTTCCATGGCCAGCGAGGAGCGTTTGGTTTCTGTCAGGGTAATATGAGCATGCAGGGGGCTGTTTTTCATCTTTTCAACAGCCCAGGAAAGGCCATTGGTGCGTGAATCAAGAAACGGATTGTTAATCTGTTCCGGATCTCCAACCAGCACAATTTTTGTCCCTTCGCCAGCCCTGGTTATAATTCCTTTAGCCTGTTTAGGCGAAAGGTTTTGTGCTTCATCAATCAATATGTATTGGCCGACAATTGAGCGTCCCTGCAGGTAAGCAATAGCCTCGGTAACCAGTTTCCGTGATGAAAAGAGGTAGGATACTTTACCATCCAGCTCGCGTTCGTTTTCATAACGATCGGGATGTGAATCAACAAGCTGTTCCAGGTTGTCGTATATCGGCCGCATGTAGGGAGCTATTTTATCTATTTCGTCACCGGGCAGAAAACCGATATCTTCGCCCATGCTTACATTTGGCCGGCAGATCAGCATCCGGCGGTAAATGCTTTCATCCAGCACTTTTTCCAGGCCAACTCCCAGGGAAAGCAATGTTTTTCCGCTTCCCGTGGCCCCCATCAGGGTAACCATGGGTATGCTGTCATCCCGCAGTGCTTCACGGGCAAATTTCTGCAGCAGATTAAGTTTGAAACTGTAAAAATCGGGCCGGGAGTCCTTAAGTAAAACCATTCTCCCCTCCCTGAAGCGAGTTAATGCAGATTTTTGTGCATTAAGCGCTGATTTAAGGAGAAAGAATTTGTTTGTCGGGTTGGGATGGTCCGGCCAGGGGATTGTATTGTCCGAATACAACCGGTCAATAGTATTCTCTTCCACTTCCAACTCATCCCATCCCCTGTATTGTTCTTCTATATCGAATTCAACCTGTTCGTTGCGGTAATCCTGGGCGGATATACCAAGAACGTCGGCTTTTATCCGCAGGTAAACATCTTTTGTTACAATAATTACCGGTTGTCCGTTTTCCTGCAAGTTTTTTGCTACGGCCAAAATGCGGTTATCCCTTTTTTCTCCGGGCCAGGAGCAGGGTAGTAATGCGTCATCCACACAATTCATTTCTACACGTAATTCTCCGCCATTAGGCAGGGGAACTCCCTTGTTCAGTTCTCCGCTAGATCGCAGCTGATCTAAAAACCGGGCTACCCAGCGGGTATTGGCCCGGATTTCATAATCATTTGCTTTCTTCATATTGTCCAATTCTTCGAGAACACAGGCAGGCAGAACGATCAGGTTGTCTTTAAATCCAAGTACGGCATTGGGTGATTGCAGCAAAACACTGGTATCCAGGATGTATATTTTTTTCAAGTTATACCACGCCCCTTATTGGAATGGATATTCAATGATACTCCTTTCTGTTTTCTGCGCTATGCCCTATCCTATTCTTTGACAAAAGTAGGTGATTTCCTTCTCTAAATAATCAAGCTAATGTCTTCAATGATTAAAATAAAATGTTGACAGAATGGTTAATATAGTATATTGTATTAATACATTAATACAATAAGAAAATGAAGGTGATAAGATGATTAACCGGAGAGATATAACTATTTACATTGTTGTTGTATTTATAATAACTTATGCCCTTAATCTATACCTTTACCTGCAGGGTGGTCTTTTCTCTGTAGTTGCCCAGTTTGCCATGATGGGGCAGATGCTTATACCGGCCCTGGTTGCGGTTTTCATGATAAAAAGGAGCAGGGAAAGCTTTAAAAAATATGGTTTCACCTTTGGGGGGTTACGTTACTACCTGATCGCACTGCTGTTGATGATAGGCTACCACCTGGTATTTGTTTTAGTTGCCACAGCCCTTGGTTTGGGTAATCTTGTTTCCCTGACTGAAGGTTTTTCCATGATTGCCCCCGGTATCAATTTGCCGTTGTGGCAAATAATATTACTGATATTTGTCCTCGCTCCCCTGCAGAACCTGTTGTTCGGTTTCGGCGAGGAGTTCGGCTGGCGGGGTTACCTGACCGGCAAAATGCTGCCGGGTGGTTTGTTTAAAACAATTGTTTTCGTTGGTATAGTCTGGGGCTTGTGGCATGCCCCGGTAATCCTGATGGGACACAATTTCCCCGAGCATCCCCTGCCCGGGGTTTTCATCATGACCTTATCCTGCATTCCTCTGGGAGCGGTTCTGCTCTGGCTGCGCCTGAAATCGGGCAGTGCGGTAGTGGTCGGTTTTGCACACGGTGCCCTGAACGCAACTGTATTTTTGGGAGGAGCTTTTATCCCCACATCTTCAATGATCTGGAGCAACCCTCTCGGCCTGCTCGGCTTTCCCTTATTGGTTATTCTTGCTTACTGTCTTTTCCGTTTTTTCCCGGTTCCAGACAGTATCTCAGGCGGGGAATAACCAGGTTGTTGTCGACTACAGACCTTGTGGTGCCGACCTGTTCGGCACCCAGTTTTATATAAAAGGGCTTGGCACATGGGCTCGTAACCCAGTTTAATTCCTTTATCCCCTTCTGGCGGCACAGGTTGAGCATGTGATACCACATCTTTTTACCCACACCCCGTCCTATCATATCGCGCCTGACATAAAAAAAATCAAGTTCATTTACCCCGTTCTCTTCGATGCTGAAGAAACCGGCAACCTCACCTGCCCTGACAGCAACAAGAACGGTGTGGTTATCCAGGTAATTTTCACCCATTACAAATACTTCTGCGAAACTGGCCATATATTTTTCATCAAAACCCCAGTGAGCCTGGGCCTCGAAAGCCAATTTGTTTAAAGATACAATTTCATTTTCTTCTGCCTGACGAAAGATCATTGATGCCTCCTGAAAAAACCGCATCTATACGGTTTTTGTCCTTTCTTTTTTTTATATTATAAAGGAGCAGCCCCCAAATTGTCGAACTGTCGGGTAGTATATATTATTGACTGCAAAGGAGAAAAACCGGGCTGTGAAAATTATCATTGATGCCGATGCCTGTCCAAAAACGGTCCTTAATATTTGCTTAAACCTTGGACGGCAGTATGGTATTGCTGTCTGGACAGTAGCCAGCTATAAACATAATATAGTTTCCGATCATCATTTAACGGTTGATTCTGATTCCCAGGAAGCTGATTTAAAGATAATCAATATTGCCGCAGAAAACGACATTGTTATAACCCAGGACTGGGGATTGGCTGCGATGTTATTGGGGAAAGAGGCAAAGGTGGTAAACCCCGTCGGCAGGGAATACCGGTCTGAAAAGATAGAATTTATGCTTGAGGAGCGGGAAATAAAAGCTAAAGCCCGCCGTAGCGGAGTCAGGACCAGGGGGCCGGGAAAGCGAACTGCCAAAGATGACCGGCGCTTTCATCAATGTTTGGAAAATATTATTATTCGGCTGCTGCCGGATATCTCTTAAGCTGAAGTGTATAAGCTACGCTTTTCAACCTTTATTACTTTAAAGTGAGCCATACTACAATCTAGATATTCCGTCATATTTAAAACCTTTCACTTTTGTCGGACGAAAGGTCTTGACAAAGATGGGTGCACAAAATATTATAGTGGTGGTTGGTGGTTGGACCACAATAAGTTAGGAGGGATCTAATAGTGTCTGCAGGTAGCTTTAACGAGTCATATGATGCAGTAGTTATCGGCGCAGGTAATGGAGGGCTGATTGCCGCTGCAACCCTGGCAGAAAAAGGTGTCAAAACAATTTTATTTGAGCAGCATAACCTGCCGGGAGGATTTGCAACAAGTTTTACCAGGGGGAGATTTGAATTCGAACCTTCACTGCATGAGATATCTGATTTTGGCCCCCCTGAAGACAAGGGTAATGTGCGGATATTGCTAGAAGACAGGATCGGGCTAGATGCAGAGTGGATGAGAGTGCCCGAGGCATACAGGTTAATTATACCCGATGATGTTGGCGGGCGAATTGATGCAGTAATGCCCTTTGGGGAAGAAGCTTTTCTCGACAAAATGGAGGAATATGTGCCTGGTTCACGGCCTTCTGTGGTCAAATTCATCCGTTTATGTGAAGAGGTTGTTGATGCTTTCTCCTATCTTGGTCAATCCAAGGGTAACCCGGACAAGAAAGTATTGACCGGCACTTATGCCAACTTTCTCAAAACAGCATCCTACACCCTTCAGGATATTCTTGATGCGGTAAAAATGCCTTACCGGGCCCAGAAAATTATCACCGCTTACTGGTGTTACCTGGGGCTCGGGGTAAACCTGGTGAACTTTTCAATTTTTGCGGCTATGTTTTACCGTTATATAACCAGGGAGGCTTTTATTCCCAGGTATCGGTCACATGGTTATACTGCAGCTCTTGAAATGAAAATCAGGGAGCTGGGGGGCGAGATTCAATATAACACCAGGGTCGATAAAATTTTGGTTGAAGATGGACGGGTAGCCGGGGTGGAGACATCACAGGGCGATAAAATTAAAACCACTCGTGTAATTGCCAACGCCTCGCCTCATTCAGTTTACAGCAAATTAATATACCCGCAATCAGCTGTGCCGGAAATCGCCTATAAAACCTGTAATGCCAGGAAAGTAGGGTTTTCTGCTTTTGTAGTTTACCTCGGCCTGGATAAAAGCGCCAGTGACCTGGGTATTGATGAATACAGTTACTTTATTTACAGTATTCCGGATACCAATCATATTTACGATGCTTTCCACCGCCTGGAAAGGCCGGTTGGTCAGGCTACGGTATGCCTGAACAATGCCATACCCGATTGTTCTCCGGAAGGAACCAGTATTTTGTACCTGACAACCCTTTTTGACGGAAACTGCTGGAGTGACGTGAAGCCATCCGAATATTTTAATCTTAAGAATAAAATTGCTGAAGAAATGATTGATGAGTTTGAAAAAGCAGTCGGTGTTAATGTCCGGGACAGTATTGAAGAGATAGAAGTGGCAACCCCGGCCACCTTTGCCGGTTATACGGGCGCTTATAACGGCAGTGTTTACGGTTATGAACCTGTTCCCTGGGATTCGATAGTGCCGAGAATGATGACCATGAATGATGAAAAATATATCGGTGGTCTTGAATTTGCAGGTGGTTTTGCTTTCAGGTGTCACGGTTACTCGAGTTCCCTGCAGTCAGGTGAAACAGCAGCTCTGTTAACGTTCAGGGATTTGATGGAGGTGAAAAGTCAATGACCAAGGAAAAAATTGATATAAAAATCAAGCCGCTCGGTTTTCTCGATTTGCTTGCATTTAAGAAGTTGGTTCCCACCAGGAAGAAGAAAATAGCAGCGGCTGCAGCCGCACCTTTTCCGGGCAACCCCCCGGTAAATGCTCTTGCTGCTCAACTTCATCCTGAGGTGCAGCATCTTAAAGTATCTGAGGTGCGTGAAGAAACAGAGAATGTAAAAACATACAAGCTGGTTGCCGATACTGATCGGGGTACTGAACGGCTTGCCTTTTTCCGTCCCGGTCAGTATCTCAGCCTGGAATTTAAAATTAATGGTTCAACAGTTACCCGGCCTTACTCAATCTCTTCATCGCCGCAGGAAGCTCTGAATGGGTATTACGAGATAACGATTAAGAAAGATGATGACGGCTATATTTCAGGTTATATTCACGAACAATGGTCTGTAGGCTCTGCTGTAACGGCCAGTGGCCCACAGGGGCACTTTTATTATGATAACCTGAGAGACAGCAGTAACCTGGCTGCTATCGCCGGAGGATGCGGGGTTACCCCTTTCAGGTCAATGGCCAAAAGTATTGTCGAAGGCGATTTGCCTGTTAAACTGACTATATTTTACGGCAGCAATAAAAGACAGGATATCATTTTCCTGGAGGAGATGGAACAACTTGCTGCATCATCAAACGGTGCTGTTAGAATTGTACATGTTCTTGCCGGGGAAGAGGCGGAAGGTTTCGAACACGGTTTTATAACTGCTGATCTGCTTAGAAAGTATGTTGATGTAAATGACTGCTCTTTCTTTATCTGTGGTCCTCAGGCTATGTATAACTACCTAAGCAATGAAATTGCCGGGCTGAAGATCAGGAATAAATATATCAGGCGGGAGCTTTTTGGTGAAATAAAGCAGATTAATAATACCAAAGGTTACCCTGCCGGGGCAGTAGCAGAAATGTATTCTGTTAAGGTTCACACCGGCAGCCAGGTAAGAGTAATTGAGGCCGATCCATCCGAATCGTTGCTTGTAGCCCTGGAAAGAGCCGGGTTCTGCCCACCTTCTGCCTGCAGGAGCGGATCCTGCGGGGTTTGCCGTTCACTGCTGATAAAAGGCGAACACTTTATTCCCGAAGATGTGGATGCAAGAAGAGAAGCGGATAAGAAATTTGGGTTCATTCATCCCTGTATATCTTATCCTCTTGGCGACCTGGAAATTATTCTACCCAGGAAAAAGAAAGATTAAATATAGCTTATAATTAAGAAAGTCAAAAGAAGAAGCAGTAGTAACCTTACTGCTTCTTCGGATTATGATGTAAATACAGGTATATTTTTTATAACAGGCTATTTAATATATAATAGAACCTGCTTATATTGTTGACACAATCTGGTTCGTGGAGGTTAAAAGAATGGAAGCCGGTTTTTCAAAAATTAAAGCAGAGAGCCTTAAAGAGCTTTTTGTTAAAGATATTGAGGCCAAAATTATTTCGGGCCAGTTAAGACCTGGGGAGAAGCTGCCTCCCGAACGGGAATTGGCTGCAATGACAGGGGTCAGCAGAAGTATAGTTAATTCCGGCATTATTGAGCTGTCTTCAAAAGGGTTTGTCAGGGTTATCCCGAGGAGAGGCACCATAGTGGAGGATTATAAGAATGAAGGAACGTCTTCGATGCTTTCTTCAATCATGAATTACCACGAAGGAAAACTAAGCCTCAGGCTTTTTAATAATATGATGGATACCAGGCTGCTGATCGAAGTGGAGAGTGCAGGGCTTGCTGCGGAAAACCGGACGGAAGAAGACCTTATTGTTCTTCAGAGACTTTTAAATGCTGCGCAAGAAGATGATACTATTGAAAACCGGGTTAACTGTAACTATAACTTTCATCACCGGGTTACTTTAGCGTCGGGTAACATGGTCTATGCCATGATATTTAAATCTTTTGAACCGGCCTGTAAAAACCTGATCCGCTATTATTTCCAGACAGGCGATTACCTTGAGCAATCCCTGTTGGCTCATGTAACCCTATTCGATGCGCTTAAAGAACAAAATAAAGAAAAGGCAAAACAAACTATGGAAGAAATATTGCTGGAAGGCAGAAATAAGCTGGCTCTCGTTGCAGTAACAGAATAACAATGGGCTGATGGCGATGGAATAATGGAATCCTGATCAAGCGTTTTTAATGTCTGTTTAGCGGGGGATGAAGATGGAACCTGTATTAAAGGTAAAGGAACTGACCAAAAGCTTTGGAGATAAAACTGTGGTTGACAGGATCAGTTTTTCCGTTACCCGGAGTGAGGTTATGGGTTTGCTGGGCCCTAACGGGGCCGGTAAAACTACAGCAATCCGTATGATCATGGGTATACTGTCGGCTGACCAGGGTGAGGTTGTTTTCAATTTGGATGGTAACAGCGGTAAAATTGATAAAACCGCAGTCGGTTACCTACCCGAAGAAAGAGGGTTATACGATGACGCGAATGTTTTGGATAACCTGGTTTACCTTTCAGGGTTAAAAGGCAAATCAAGGTCTGAAGCGGCAAGAGAAGGTATGCTCTGGCTGGAAAGGCTGGAACTGACTGATTATGCCGGGCAAAAGCTTGAGAAATTATCAAAAGGCATGCAGCAAAAAGTTCAGTTCATTGCTTCTATCCTTCATAAACCCCGACTGGTTTTGTTCGATGAACCTTTTTCCGGCCTCGATCCGGTTAACCAGGATTTCATAAAAGAAATAATCCACGAGCTGCAGTCGGAAGGGATAACAGTATTGCTATCAGCGCACCAGATGAACCTGGTTGAAGAGTTGTGCGATAACATATTCCTGATTAACCACGGGCGTGAAATTCTTTCCGGTAGCTTGCGCGATATCAAGCAGAGCTACGGAGAAGACTTGGTTGAACTGCGTTTTAATCCTACTGAAGAAAGTTCTTTTATAGCAAAAATCCCGGGGATGCGGATTGTTAAAGAACAGCCGGGATACCTTTCCCTGCGCTATAGCGGAACCTGGAGCAAGAGAGATCTGCTGCAGCAGCTGAGCGGCAGCATTGAAATTGAAGAAATATCAGTAGAAAAGCCGCCACTGCATGAAATTTTCATCGAGACAGTGAGGGAAAGGGGTGATGCTGATGAATAGAAAGAACACCATGAAAGTAGCGAGTTGGGAATTTATTAAAAACCTGAAGAGCCCCACATTTCTGATTCTTACTTTCATCTTTCCCCTGATCATGCTGGTTGCAGGCGGTATAGGGGCACTTGCGGGGATTACTTCTTCTCTTGAAGAGCAAAAGATTGCTGTGATTGATGAAACGGGGCAGCTTTTTGATATTCTGGAGTCCAATCTAGATTCCACTCCGGTCGAGGTAATCCTTATTTCAAGCGGGCAGCAGCAAGAGGCCAGGGAAGATGTAGCGGAAGGCCTATATAACGGCCTGCTCCACCTGACTGAAGAAAATTTGTCTGCCGGTTCAGTCAGCTATTACGTTAAGGATAGCCGCGATCAAAATACTGGCCATTTGTCAGGCGCTCTCCGTTCCGCTGCAATCACTTACCGCCTGGAAGCCCTGGGCCTATCCAGTGAAGAAATAGAAGAAGCAACAGCCGCTGTCAGTTTGCAAACTCTCTCCCTTGCCGGTGAAGAGGCATCGCTGGCTGCTCTTTTCATGCCTCTAGCCATTGGAATGCTCCTGATATTTTCGGTGATGTTTTCCGGGCAGGTTTTAATGTATGGTGTAATCAAAGAAAAGCGCAACCGCATAGTTGAAATACTACTCTCTTCCATTACTTCACTCGAACTGCTGATGGGTAAATTGATCGGTTTTGCCGCTCTCGGCCTGCTTCAGATTTTGATCTGGTTGACAGTGGCTCTTTTAGTGGCGGGAAGCTTTTTTGACCTGCGCCAGCTTTCCCTGTCCCCGGCTGATCTGGTTCCTTCAGTGATGTTTTTTATCGGGGGCTACCTGTTGTTTTCCTCTCTTTTTGCTACCATGGGCGCTACCATGAAGGACGCCGAGGGTGGCAGCCAGACCCAGGGCCTGGTAGTGCTGGTTCCAATGATTCCACTCTTTGCCTCGGGTGCTATTATAATAACTCCCAATGCCGCCTGGGTTAAAATCTTGAGCTTTATCCCCATTTTTACCCCGGTGACCATGTTAATGCGCCTTGCAGCCACCACGGTACCCTGGTGGGAAATTACCTTAACCTTTATTATATTACTTGTGGCAGTGGTGTTGTTCATCATTCTCGGGGCGCGCATATTCAGCAGAAGCATTCTGCAGTATGAACGAACCCTCTCTTTCATAGAGATCAGGCGCATGCTCAAAAAATAAGACAGGGGACGGTTCTCTGTCTTATTTCTTCACCCACCGATAACCGTCCCCGCAAGCAATTTAAGACAGGGGACGGTTCTCTGTCTTATGCTCATCGCTCCCCGGAAACCAACCTTTTCCCAAACTGTGAAGCAGTGAATGTCCTCTAATCAGTTTAGTTTAATGAACTTTCTAATCAGCCGGTTGACAATTATATGAGACAGAGAACCGTCCCCTGTCTTATTTTTGCGGAAGGATAGAGGCAGTTTCTGTCGAAGCAGTAGGGTAGTTTTTAGTATGATGTATAATAGGCGTTGATTGGTCATTAATTCATTAAAAAAGGAGTAATACAGGTGCAACTGTCTAACCGATCCCCCGTTAGTTTATATGTTCAGCTAAAAGATATGCTCGCTCAGGAGATAAGGGAGCAGAAACTAAAACCACACGATCAAATACCTTCTGAGAGGGAGCTCTGTGAAAAATACAGCTTAAGCAGGACAACGGTTCGCCAGGGTATTTCGCTTGCCATTAGTGAGGGGTTGCTTTACCGGATTCAGGGTAAGGGAACTTTTGTAGCAGAAGCAAAAATTGATCAGGGATTGGTTAGGCTGACCGGTTTTGAGGAAACTGTGCTTGGAAGGGGCTTAACGCCTTCGATGAAAGTGCTGGAAGCTCAACTAATCACAGCAGATGTTCAGGTGACAACACTATTGGGCCTGTCGCTCGGGGTGGATATTGCCAGTTTTAAACTTCTGGGAATAGCCAACAAAACTCCACTTGTTCTTTTTAACTACTACCTTCCTGCTGAACTTGGTCAGGAAGCGATAAGACTGCTCAGCAACTATGAATCGCAGCATGGATGGTTTTCTTTTACCCGTTATTACCGGGAAAGTAAAAATATTGATCTCGGTGTAGCACAGCAGACATTTGAAGCAGTTGTAGCGAAACCTGATCAGGCGGAATTAATGGAACTCGAACAAGGCAGCGCTTTGTTTAAAGTCACTTCCATTATATATACACGACAGAGTAAACCTATTGAATTGCGGCATGCATATTACCGTGGTGATAGATATAAATTCAATATCAGCCGGGACGTAATTAGTTAAATAAAAAAAATAAATTAATTTATCAGATAAGAAGGAATCTTCATATAAGGCGTCGAATAAAAAAATGCGGCTCCTATTGTGGAGATTTGTAGTTTATATTAAGTAATAATTTCTGTAATCATCAAAACTCTTTTTTTTCCCTACATCTGGTCATAACATGATACTATCACCTACCGAAGCACTTGATTTAATAGCGCTGATCTAAATATTCTATTTAGTTCAAGGTTATATTTATTTTATTTTTTGGAGGTGATTTTTGGAGATTTAGTGTTTTACAGAATTGAAAATGAGTAATCAGATCTGGGAGGGGATTTATTTGAAAAGGGAAGCTTGGTTGTTAGTCTCTGTATTTTTGATTTTAGTAATGGGTTTATGTCTGCTAAGCGGGTGTGGACCTACAGATACTACCCCGGAGCCGGTTGCCGAGGACGAAGAAGATGAAGTAGTAGTCGATGATGATTATACAATAGTAGTGGGGCTATCTCAAACTATACTGACCTTAGATCCGGCAAATCACCGAGACCGGGTAACCGAAACAGTGATTAGAAATATATATGATGGCCTGGTAACTCGTAAGCCTGATGGAACAGTAGTTGCAGAAATAGCAGAATCCTGGGACAATCCCGAACCGACAATCTGGGAGTTTAAAATCCGTGACGGAGTTAAGTTCCATGATGGTTCAGATTTAACTGTAGAAGATGTAAAGTTCACTTTTGACAGGGTTATTCAGGAAGAAGCAATGGAAGGAGAAACTTCACCCAGGAAGGGTTTACTGGGCCCGCTGACTGAAGTGGAGATAGTTAGTGAGGATACAGTCCGTTTTATCCTGGAGGAACCATGGCCAATTTTGCTGGCTATGCTGCCTCACCAGCAAATTGTATCGAAGGCTTACCTGGAAGCTGTTGGTTCAGATATTGCCACTAAGCCTATGGGTACAGGTCCGTTTAAGTTTGTCGAAGGGTCAATAGATGATCGTATTGTGCTCGAAAGGTTTGATGATTATTATGGTGGTTCACCTGATATTCCTCCTGTTGGGCCGGCCCCAGCTGCAAGGGTAATTTTTGAGTTCATGCCTGAAGTATCAACCAGGATCGCCGCTATTCAGGGTGGTGATGTGCATATAATTCACAATATACCTCCCGATATGGTCGGAACGCTGGATGCAGATCCGAATGTTAACGTTAAAATGGTCGACGGAACACGTATGCACATGTTCGAAATGAATGTCACCATGGCTCCTTTCAATGATGTAAGAGTAAGGCAGGCAATTAACTATGCTATTGACATTGATGCAATTGTCGATAGCGTTCTTCTTGGTTACGCTACTTCAGTTGCCGGTCCGCTGCTGCCGCACGGGTTTGCTGTAAACCCGGCTATACAACCTTATGGGTATGATCCGGATAAAGCTATTGAGCTGCTAAGCGAAGCAGGATATGGGGACGGGTTTGAACTGGTAATTGATACGGAGGACGACCTTAAGGATGTTGCTTATGCTGCGGCCAGTATGCTTAATGGAGTGGGAATAGAAGCCTCTGTTCGCATTTGGGACTGGGGTGTGCTCCGCGATCAACTGATTGCTGGAGAGAGAATGATGGTTTTAGGTAACTGGGGCAATTCAACCCTCGACCCAAGTGACTTACTGGTTCCCAAGCTAAGAAGTAATGACCGGGGTAATTATTCATTGTATGCCAACCCTGAGTTAGATGAACTGTTGGATGCTGCTGAGATTGCTGTTGAGCGGGATGAACGGGCTGCTCTTTACTATCAGGCGCAGGAGATTATTTACAATGATGCACCCTGGGTTTTTGGTTATGTCAGGCAAGAAATTGAAGCTTGCAGGGCTAATGTAGTTAATTTTGAACCGAGCACAGACAGCAGAATTAACCTGCATCGGGTAGCCCTTGAATAACAGAACATTATGATATCGGTTTGCTGCGGGAGTTCTTCCTGCAGCAAACCGATTGAATTATTTACCTCGTAGGGATGGTGAATGAATGCAATTAACAAAAATTATTGAGCGAATTCTTATTGCCATACCGGTTATTCTCGGAATAGGGATTATCATCTTTTTAATTATGAGACTTACTCCCGGAGATCCCGTCGATATAATGATGGGTCAGGCCGGGCACGTCTCAGAGCGTGAAGTAGAATTGCTTCGTGATCAATGGCATTTGGATGAATCAATAATTGTTCAGCTCGGGCATTTCCTGAAAGATTTATTCAGGGGAGATCTTGGTATGTCCTTTACCAGGGGGCGCCCCGTTCTAGAGCTAATCAGGGAAACCCTTCCGGCTACAATTGAACTGGCTGTTTTCGGGGCTTTCTTTGCACTGCTGATTGCTATACCAATTGGAGTAATTTCTGCAGTTAAGCAAAACAGTCTGATCGATAAAGTTAGCATGGCCGGTGCTTTTTTTGGCATATGTATGCCAATATTTTGGCTTGGTATTATCCTTATCATTATTTTTTCAATTAATCTCAATTGGCTGCCGACCTATGGAAGAATAGATTACGGTGCAAAATTACATACTTTAACGGGGTTTTATATCCTGGATTCAATTTTAACCGGTAACTGGGCAGCGCTAAAAAGTGCTATAAGGCACCTGATTATGCCTTCTATTACCCTTGGTTTACCGATGGCCGCAATAGTGGCCAGGGTTATGCGATCAAGCATGCTGGAAGTGCTTCGCAACGACTATGTTGTGATGGCAAGAGCAAAAGGGCTAGGAGAATATGCAGTTATTGTTAAACATGCCATGCGAAATGCCATGATTCCGACAGTTACAGTAATCGGCCTCGAGGTTGGTATGCTTTTGGGGGGGAATATGATTGTTGAAACTGTATTTAGCTGGCCCGGGTTAGGCAGACTGGTTGTGAGCTCAATATTTGTCAGGGATTATCCCCTTGTTCAGGGTGTAGTCATGGTTTATGCTTTTACTTTTGTTTTTGCAAACCTGATAGTTGATATATTATACACCTATATCAACCCGAAAATATCAATCTGATATGAGGGTTGATATCTTTTTGAACTGATTGGAGGGTTATAATGAGCCAGCTTCTGCCGGTTGATCCTGAAAAAATGGTTCTAAAAGATTACTATTTAACCCGTTTACGCTTAACCGGGAAAAACGCAGTCACATTTTTGCATAAGCTGAGTAAAAATCCTTCGGCGATGATAGGGTTAATAATCCTGTTGTTTTTTGTTTTTCTGGCTGTGGCTGGGCCTGCGTTAGCACCTCGTGATCCGATGGAGGTAAACCTGCTCGACAGGTTAAAACCACCATCCTGGGTGGAAGGTGGCAGTGCGGAATATCTGCTGGGCACAGACCAACTTGGGATGGATCTCTTTTCACGCATTGTTGCCGGCACCAGGATTTCCTTAATGATCGGTATTTTAACCGTTAGCATTTCCATTGTTATCGGTACTGTCCTCGGTTTGCTGGCCGGTTATTACCGGGGTGTGCTTGACAGTATTTTAGCCCGTTTTGCAGATCTACTGCTCTCTTTTCCCTGGTTAATCTTTGCTATTTTTACCATGGCCGTCATCGGTCCCGGCTTTTACAACCTTGTTTTTGCGCTCACCTTTAAGGGCTGGGTCGGTTTTTTCCGCCTGGTCAGGGGTGAAGTGCTATCAGAGAAAACCAAGGAATACGTTGATGCAGCAAGGGCATTGGGGCAAAACAATTTAAAAATAATGATGCGGGAAATCATGCCTAACATTCTTAATTCAATTCTGGTCCTGGGAACCCTGCGCATGGGCTTCATGATTATTATGGAGGCATCCCTGAGTTTTCTGGGGCTGGGAATTCAATATCCGGAACCAGCCTGGGGCTCAATGGTTAACATAGGCAGAGATTATATGTTAAGCGCCTGGTGGATTTCCACGTTTTCCGGTATAGCTATCCTCGTTCTGGTCCTGGCCGTTAACATGCTGGGAGAGGGCTTGCGTGATATTCTTGATCCCCGTTTAAGGCGTATTGAATAAGAGGAGGAAGGATTTTGCTCTTAGAAGTGAAAAAACTGTATACCCAGTTTCAGACATCAAAAGGATCAGTAAAAGCTGTAGAAGATGTCAGTTTCCAACTTGGCCAGGGTGAAATTATGGGTTTGGTTGGAGAATCCGGCTGCGGTAAAAGCATGACACTGCTTTCATTATTGCGTTTGGTTCCAACTCCGGGAGAAATAGTATCTGGACGGATTTTATACCAGGGGGAAGATTTATTAAAGAAAAGCCGCAGAGAAATGACTGCCTTAAGAGGAAAAGACCTGGCAATGATATTTCAGGATCCAATGACTTCCCTGAATCCTGTGTTTAAAGTAGGGGAGCAGATACGCGAGTCGCTAGAAATTCACGGTTATTTTCGTAGCAGCAGGAAAGCTGGTCAGAAAAGAATTAAAGCTGAGAAGGAACGCGTGATTGAGCTTATGGAAGAGGTCGGAATACCATCACCGATGGATCGTTATTATGAGTATCCTCATCAGTTCAGTGGAGGAATGCAGCAGAGAGCAGTAATTGCAATAGCCTTATCCTGTGAGCCAAAGATACTACTGGCAGATGAACCGACAACAGCTCTGGATGTAACAATCCAGGCTCAAATATTAAATGTGATGGAACGCATTAATAAATCACATGGTATGGCAATTATAATGGTTACTCATGATTTGGGTGTTGCGGCAGAATTTTGTCAGCGTATTGCTGTAATGTATGCCGGACAGATTATTGAACAGGGTCTGACCGATGATGTGATAGAAAATCCTTTACACCCCTACACTCGTGGGCTTTTAAACTCGATACCGCATATAGTTCCAAACAAACCCAGGTTAAGGCCTATCCGCGGCACTGTTCCCAGCTTGCTTAACCTTCCCCCCGGGTGTCATTTTCTCCCTCGCTGTGATGAGGCTGTGGCAGAATGTAAAGAACCGCAATTCATGCGTAACATTGGCAGCAATAGAATAGTACGCTGTGTAAAATATGATCACTGCCGGGAGGAGGGTAATTAATGGATAATGATAAGCCTCTTCTTGAGATAAGTGGTTTGACCAAGCATTTTACTATTAACCGTTCTATTCTGGCTAAAGTCCTGGCCCGCCAAAAAGATTTACTGGTCAGAGCTGTCGATGGAGTTGACCTGAGCATAAATGCAGGAGAAACCCTGGGGTTAGTTGGTGAGAGCGGCTGTGGTAAATCAACGCTTGGGCGCTCTATATTACATATATTTCCTCCCACGGCCGGAGTTGTTAAATATCAAGGTGAAAATATATTAGGTTATAGCAAAAATGAGCTGTTAAAATTCAGGCAAAAAGCCCAAATAATCTTTCAGAACCCCTATTCTTCACTGAATCCCAGAAAAACAGTCCGCGACATTATAGCAGTACCCCTGCAGCAAAGGGGGATTAGCGATCCAATTAAGCGTGAGGAGATGATTTTTAAATTGCTGCAGCGAGTCGGACTCTCTGAGCATCATGTAAACAATTACCCTCATCAATTCAGTGGAGGTCAGAGGCAGCGTGTCGGAATAGCCCGGGCTCTGGCGATGAATCCATCTTTTATTGTTTGTGACGAACCAGTTTCCGCCCTCGATGTTTCTGTTCAGGCACAAATTATCAATTTGCTGGAAGAACTGCAGAGTGAACTGAACTTAACCTACCTTTTTATAACTCACGACCTGAGTGTGATTTACTATGTAAGTAATCGCATAGCGGTAATGTACCTGGGCAAAATAGTTGAGGTTGCTTCAACTAAAGATTTATTTTAAAAAACCGCTGCACCCTTATACAAGAGCTCTTTTATCGGCAATACCCTTTGTTGACAAGGCAGCCCGCAGGAAGAGGATTATTCTGGAAGGCAGTGTTCCCAGCCCAATCCACGTGCCGCCCGGATGCCCGTTTCACCCACGATGTCCCGAAAAAATTGGAGATATTTGCAGAACTGTCATCCCTGAGTTGCGAGAAGTGGAAAGTGATCGGATGGTAATGTGTCATCTCTACGGTGGCGAATAAAAGTTTTAAGATTTTGTGATCTGATTAAAATACATATTTCAGGTTAATTATGCCCTTGACATTTAAGGGCACTGGTAGTAACCTGTTGATACAAGTGAGGTTGTTATGTTTACAAGAGTAAAACGGGTAACAGTTTGTGGCGGTGGTAATGCTGCTCATGTAGTTATTCCTCTGTTAAAAGAATTCGGGGCTTCGGTAACCCTGTATACCCCGTTTAAGAATGAAAAAGCCTTATTTGTTGCCGGTGCCGAAAAAGGCGGTATTGAGCTATTAACTGAAGATAGCAAAATAATCAGGGGAAAACCAGATGTCGTTACATCCGATCCTGTTACTGCAGCATGTGCTGATTTGGTGTTAATGGTTTTACCGGCATTTGCACATGGACCAACCCTGGAGGCGCTGTCGCCGCATTTACCAGCTAATGTGATTATTGGCGCAATCCCGGCACGCAGCGGATATGAATTACAGGCTGACTATTATCTTAAGAAGCTACCAGGCGAATTTATATATTATTGCGGGCAAACATTGCCCTGGGCATGTCGCATTGTTGAATACGGTCTTAAAGTTAAGGTGCTCGGTTTGAAGGAAAACATCGGAATTGCCGCTGTTCCGAATAGCGTTACTGCTGATCTTGCCGGCTGGTTTTCTGAAGCGTTTCAGGCAAAATTTGAACCGATGCAGAATGTTTTAGCAGTTTCTCTCGGTAATATCGGACAGATCATACACCCGGGAATTATGTATGGCTTGTTACTAAAATATGAAGGCAATGCCTGGGACAAAGAAAATATCCCTTTATTCTATCAGGGAGTAACGGATGAAATAGCATTAATACTTGAATCACTCAGTGATGAAATAATTACCATGACCGGCATGTTAATGGAAAAATATAGCATTGCTTTAACCGGAGTAAAACCGCTTTATAAATGGTTGCTTGATTCATACAGTAATAGTATTGAGGACAGCAGTACTCTGGCCAGAGCCTTCAGTTCAAACCGCAGCTACAGGGGACTTAAAATTCCGGTGATTGAAGCAAATGATAAGTATGTTCCTGATTTTAAAAGTCGTTATCTTACTGAAGACATTCCCTTCGGCTTGCTTTACAGCAAAGCGGTTGCTTTTATGCTTTGTCTGGAAACACCAGTAATAAACAAAGTAATCAGGCAAACGGAAAAATGGATCGGCAAGACGTATCTTGGGGCCAATTGGACCTTAAGCGGGCCGGATATTTATGAGGCGCGTATACCACAGAATTATGGGATAAACATTATAAATAAACTACTTCAGTTAAACAGGTAGTTGTAAAACTGGTGAATTCCGAAGAATTCCTATGAAATGAAAGCAATAAGGAGGAAAATGTTATGGATAACGATTCAGGTAAAAAACGAAGGGTGATGGTTGGATCTATAGGTGATTGTGTTCACTCTCTTGGTGTTGAAACCTTTGCTGAATGGATGGAAGACAAGGGTATTGGTTACTATGCCGTTAAATTGGGGCCGGCAGTGCCGATCCAGGATGTTATTAACAAAATTCGTGAAGCCAGGCCTTCAATTGTCGGAGTGTCAAGTCGTCTGGGTGATCTGCACGTAGACAAACTGATCAAAGAATTTATGGATAAAGCACTTGAACATAAAATTGATCCCGCCAGCAGTGGCATCAGGTACTCTTTTGGTGGTTTGCGTCCGGCTGCCAACCTGGTTAGGGCGATGACCGGGCAGGAAATGTTAGAAGATAAATTTTCTCCAGCTGATGATCGAAATTACGACCTGGAGAAAGTAGCTGCTGAATATGCCAAGTATAACCAATATCTTAATTTCTTTGAATTAATTGTTGACGATTATGTAACGATGGATGAGTTGGAGCGATTTGCCCAGGGGCTTCCGCCCCATGCTGAAGAAGAACAAGCCTGGTCTGATGATCTGCTGGAAAGAATAAAAGAAGTTCGCGAAAGAGAAAACCGGCCAATTATTCGTGCTCATATAGGAATTGCTGCTGAATCAGTGGAGCCGACAATTGAGGATATAGAAGAAGTATGTGACGCACATGCATTGGAAATAGTATCTCTGGGGCCTGATCAACCTTCACAGGCATACCTGGCTAAATTTATTCGTGGCGAAGAAGATCCGGAAAAATACCTGAAAGGTCAGGGCGGGGTGCCCATCAGAACAGAGGAAGAATTAAGACTTCTTAAGGAGGCTACCAGGAGGGGAAACTACCCGACAATCCGTATTTATTCCGGCACGGATGAGCTCCTTGAACTGGCTAAGCTATTTGAGAAATACTTTAATATGCCTTTTCCCGCAGTTCCGATTTTCTTTTATAACGAGCTTGACGGCCGGGGGCCAATAGCAATCAGGGAAGGTTTCGATGAGCATATGGATGTTATACGCTGGTGGGCAGAGCAGGGGAAACCGGTGGAAATAAACGACCCCCATCAGTGGCAGCTGCGCAACTGTTCTGATGATATGTATGCATTTGATCACCTTATATGTGCTCTGATAGCCCTGCGTTGTGGTGTAAAAAACTATATTATGCAGCTTATGTTTGATTTACCTCCGGAGATATCCGCACGCAACGATCTTGCCAAAATGATGGCCTCGTATGAATTGATTGAGCCGTTAACCCGTCATTATGATTTCAATATAATTAAGGAAACAAGAGGAGGCCTTTCCAGCTTCCCACCAAACCTCGATATGGCAAAAGGGCATCTTGCTGTAACAACTCTCTGGCAGATGCATATGGAGCCGGATATTATCCATGTGGTAAGTTTTCCTGAAGCTCACCATGAAGCGAAAGCTCCCGATATCATTGAAAGCTGCGACATTGTCAAGCAGGTAGTTAAAGATTTTTACCTCGGAGAACAGCCGGATGTAACTGCTGATCCTAAGTTTCAGGAGCGTAAAGAAGAACTAAAAGTAGGGGTTATGTATAATGCTTTGCACCTGGCCCTAATGGGCGGTTATGAAGGGCAGGTAACCCGTAAAAATTTCAGGGAGTGGGCAGTAAGTAAAGAAGTAGCCGAAGGGCGTTCTGACCAAGACAGGCAGTCTATGCATTTTGAAAGCATGCTTCTTGATTTGATTGATGACCATAACTATCCAGGTGGGGTATGCGGTATTGTGAATGCAGATACACTTGATTTGGCCTTGCAAACTGGTCTTTGCCAGGCTCCCCAGCTGACCGTTTTAGACAAACGCTATGAAATGGTCGGCAAATGCCGAACTAGGGTAGTTAAGGGCGCCTGCCGTATTGATGAGTTTAATCGTGTTAAAGTTGCCAGTGAACTGGACAGGGTCGATCTGGTTTTCAGGCGCAACCCCTGGTTTTTTGATAAAAATATTAGTGTTGCCGACGATTTGTCTCATATAAGCGAGCTGGGCGAAGAGCTGGATGAAGTTGTAACAAAATTCCGGTCACAACTCGGGTTGCATGAGTTTGATGGTAAGAAAGTAATGGTCGTAGATTTTGGTAGTACCTTTACCAAGGTTGGTACCTTTGATACGGATACTGAAAAATTTTCTTTAAAGTATGTCCCAACCACGGTTGACGATTTGCGGGAAGGGCTGGCAAATGGATTGGGCATTCTTAATCAATGCCGTGAGGAAGGTAGCTGGGAGCCGCTATCAAATGAAATGGAAAAATACGACATTAAGTTGCCCTGTAGCAGCGCAAAAGGCGGCCTTAAGATGGTAACAGTATCCCTGGTTAAAGAGGAAAGCGGTTTTGCTGCTGAATTAGCTGCACTTACCGCAGGAGCTAAATTACTAAACAGCTATGAGGGATTTTTAACCGAAGCTACAGTCAGGCAGATATATGAAAAAGATCAGCCGGAAATAATTTTAATTGCCGGTGGTGTTAATGAGGGCGGTGAAAAAGAAACCCAACTTCATAATGCCCGTGTTCTTGCGGAAGGAGCAAGGTGGTCCGGGTATGCCAAGTATGGTGTGCCGGTTATATATGCCGGGAATGAAGATATCGCCGATGAAATTAAAACAATCTTTACAGAAGCCGGTATTGATGTCCGTATCACCGGCAATGTAATGCCCGAAGTGAATACATATAATATCGAAGCGGTAAATGAAGCTATCCGTGAACTTTTTCAGACAATCATTATCCGGGGCAAAGGTTTTGATGTAGTTGAAGAATACATGAGTGCCAGGTTCATTCCAACGCCGAGGGCTGCTTTTCTTGGTATAAACCTGCTGGCCAAGGGGTATGGCCGGGAAAAAGGTCTTGGCAATATTGTTGCTCTTGATATTGGTGGTTGTACCACTGATTTTTACGCAAATGTACACGAAAACCCATTATATATTTATCCGGGCAGTGATCCCAGGCGAAAGGTTAAACGCACTATCTTGAAAACACCAAACGCGCCGCTTGCTTATCGTCGGGTCGAGGGTAAATACGGATTAAGCTACAATGCAGAAAATATACTTGAATTGCCCCGTTTTCAAAATGGTCAACTGGAAGAGGAACTCAAAGAATACTTCAATAAACGTTACCCGGATTTCAAACCACAGGGTGATCCTTTTGACCAATTTGTATCGAGTGAAAACGGGCAGTGGATTATCAGGCTTGAGCAAATACTTAAATGGATTAATGCCAACCCCCATGTAATGCCTGTAACGGAAGAGTGGAATACTGTTTTTGCTTTCCTGGCCCGTGAAATTATGAAAATCGCTACCAGCAATAACGTTGGCTATGTTGATGAAACAGATACCTACTTCATGCAGTACGGGGTTAATTTCTTTACCCATAAAACAAATTTGCTCCTCATCGGAGGAACTATATACCATAAGTGTATCGAGGGCTTGGAATACCACGGGAAGGATCTCGAATTAATTGCCTCCGGCGCTCTTTATAACCAATGTGACAGTAGTGTCCTCAGGCCAAGCGGACAGGTATATCTTGATGCTGAATACCTGATTTCAATCCTGGGGGGATTATACGGAAGGTTAGATCCGGAAAGAGCGCTGCGGATGATGAAAAGATTTCTCAGGGATATGGATGTAAGGGAAGAGCTCTGCAAGGAACAAAAAGCGCTGGTATAAAATATTAAACTGACAAGTTAAATAAAAAGCCGGAGTGTTTTACACTCCGGCTTTTTAACGTTAATTAGTTATAACTATCAGGACTTCTTATGATAGTTCTTCACAGCCTTGCTAAAAGCATTTATTATTTTTCGGGCATGCGGATCAAATGAATACATTATTTCCGGGTGGAATTGAAAGCCTAACCAAAAAGCGGAATTTTCAGCTTCTACGGCTTCAATATAACCTTCCGGGCTTATAGCAGAAACTAAGAAACCGGGTGGAGCTTTTTCAGCAACCTGGCAGTGCATACTATTAACTTTCCAGTTTTGAAGCCCGGTTAACTGTTCCAGCTGTGAACCGGGAGTAATATTTATCTCGTGCGCTAGTTTATCCTCATTCTTTTGCTGGTGCCCGTTTATAGTTTCCGGCTTTATTTTGCCCCCCAAAACTTCGATGATCATCTGATGGCCGCGGCACGAACCGATAACAGGCATCTTTCTTTTCCAAGCTTCGGCGATAAGCATCTTTTCAAAACGATAACGAGATGGCTGCTGCTCTTCCAAACCGGGCATTTCAGGTGCCTTAAAGCGTTTGGTCCCGCCACCGCCGGAAAGATATAAGCCGGATAAGCCGTTAAGGATAGATTCAACAATTGCCTGTATCTCTTGATTTGAATCTTTTACAACAGGGGGCGTAATAAGAACCGGAAGACCACCACTGTAAAATAAAGCATTGCTATAATCCGCCGGATTATAAAAATATCCGCCTGGATTCTCCCGATCTTCTCCTTTGGTTTCCAGGCTCCACACAGAAGTGACGCCAATCAGGGCAGCCATTTGATCACCTCGATAGTAATTATACCACACCATAAGACAGGGGACGGTTCTCTGTCTTATTTTTTCACCCGCCGATAACCAGCCCCGCAAACAATTTAAGACAGGGGACGGTTCTCTGTCTTATGCTCATAGCTTCCCGGAAACCAACCTTTTCCCAATCTGTGAAACAGTGAATGTTCTTCTCATCAGTTTAGTTTAATGAACTTTCTAATCAGCCGGTTGTCAATTATATGAGACAGAGAACCGTCCCCTGTCTTATTTGTTAGCAGGAATTGGTGGTGGAATGGTTGAAATACCATAGATGCTGGAAAAAGGGAAGAATTAGCCTGCTTATATCAGATTGGGGGATTTAATGGCTACAGCGACTCTTGGCGGCAAAAACCTGCGCCCGCCGCTTAAATGGGCAGGAGGTAAAAGGTGGCTTGTTGAACGGTTGCGACAGTTTTGGGCTTCATACCGGGCAAGCCGCCTGGTTGAACCGCTGTGTGGCGGCCTGGCTATTACCTTAGGTCTTATGCCGGATAATGCTTTACTTAATGATAATAACCCACACCTTATCAACTTTTTTCGCCAGGTAAGCAAAGGCCTGATCATAGATCTGCCTATGCAAAATGATAAAGACTTTTATTATGATTACCGGGAACGTTTTAACAGCCTGGTTACCGGGGGCAGAGGTGAGACCAAAGAAGCCGCCATGCTTTTTTACTACCTGAACCGGACCGGCTATAATGGACTCTGCCGTTTCAATAAAAAAGGCATTTTCAATGTGCCCTTTGGTAGTTATAAAACTATAAACTACTGCCGTGATTTTACCGGATACAAAGAACAATTTGAGAAGTGGCACTTTGAATGTTGTGATTTTGAAGATCTTGCCCTTCATCCGCAGGATTTCATTTATGCCGATCCCCCGTATGATGTTGATTTTACTCAATATACTGCAGGCGGTTTTAACTGGCATGATCAGGTCAGGCTTGCCCACTGGCTGGCAGCCCATCCGGGCCCGGTTCTTCTATCCAACCAGGCGACCGAACGCATAATAATACTATACGAAAGCTTGAATTTTGAACTGGAATATCTTGATGCACCGCGCTTAATCAGCTGTAACGGGGATCGAACCTACGCCAGGGAAATATTGGCATTGAGGGGTTTACAGTGAACGTTATAATGATTTACGGGGTTATTTTACTTTGAATATTATACCAGATTAAGTATAAAAGCCGGGTTATTCACCCGGCCTTTCATATTTAGCATGTTATTTATCAATAGTTCATCACAGATAGTTCCACTATTAAAAGATAGGCGAGCATGAAACCGGAATAAGCCAGAACAAGAAACATGGATACGAAGTCGTACTTTATATTAAACTTTTTGCTTCCTGCCAGGATACCTGCAGCCAGAATTTCAATACCCAAAATAATGGGCAGGAGCGGCCACCATTGCATAATTATCTCATAGAAATGATTAGAATCGGAAAACAGATTAAACAGCAGACCGGCACCAAACATGATCAGTACTATTGCCATTGAAAAAGAACCTGCTCTCCACTGTCTCAATGCTCTTCACCGCTTTCTTGCCCCGTTAACACAACTTTCTTTTCTGCCTGTTCATCCGGAGTCAGTTCTTTCCCAAATGCCAGCCTTATTCCACCTACGACAAACAATACAGCAACCAGGATGGTGCTGAAGTCACGAAGGGAAAAATTGGGGAAGTAGTAATAGATCCAGGGAACTGCTACTCTGTAAAATACAGCGAGCAGCCCGACAGCAATTAACCCAAAGCCAACCCAGCGCTGTTTTTCGAAAAACCATCCTCTTAGAATAACGTTTGCCGGAGTTTCGCTTTTATGGTCATATATCTGAAGAGCGTCAAATAAACTGTAAAACCAGATTATGGGCAGTAATAACCCGAAAAGTGATAATCCTGTAAGATCGAGCAGATAGATACAGAGGAAAAAGGTGATTAGAAACTGCAGCCCTCTTTCCATCCAACCCAGATAGAAGTGTCCTACCCCGGGCAAAAAAGAAAATATAACAGTGAGAAACTTACTTTTGTTCATCATTTGTCCTCCTCAATTATTAATAACTCGTCGATCTTGTCCAGAAAGTTATAAACTATATTTTTAACTCCCCCGTTACTGAAATCAACCGGGTTAAAATGATTGATTTCGGTAACCAGGCGCTCTTCGAAAAAACGCGGCAGTTCCCTGGCAGTTGCTTCAAAAGTGCCGCCTCCCAGAAGCAGCAGGGTCAGTGCTGCGGCAGTGGAATAATTAATCAGGTAACGGCGGCGGGAATTCTTTTTAAAGATAGCACTGTTTTGCTCTATTTTTTGTGCTAGATCTGTTTCAAAGGTGGGAGGAATAAGGTGATCGGCAGCGTCTTCTTCTTCCTGCCCTATAAATGAAATGTATTTCTCTAAACAGCTGTCACATTTTGCCAGGTGTTTTTGCATCTGTAGCCGCTGCTTGTCGCAATACTTTCCGTGACGATAAAGCTGCCATTCTTTACTGCTGTAATGAGTCATCCTCTACACCTCCTCTTTCAGGTTATTTTTTAGAATCTGCCTGGCCCGGTAAAGTCTTGATTCAACTGTTTTAACCTTAATACCGGCATCATTAGCAATATTGTTATAACTTTTTCCTTCGAACAGGTATGCTTTCAGAGTGTCGCGATAAACTGGAGGCAGGTTTTCCAGCTTTCTTAACAAACGCGACTCAGCTTTTGATCTCAGGTATTCTTCCTCTGCAGAACTGCAGAGAGCCTGCTTGAAATCAGTAAGTGATGATGCCGCAATCTCATTTTTCAGCTGTTTATGCTTTCTGTGCCAGTCCAGTGCTTTATTGGTGGCGATTCTGGCCAGCCAGATTTTAATATTGCCGCCCCTGAACGAGTTGAATGAACGGTAAGCCTGCCAGAAAGTTTCCTGGAGCACATCCTGGCTGTAGTCCGGGTCACGGATAATGGGTAAGATAACAGCCATCAGGTAACCTTTGTATTCAGTTACAAGTTCTGAAAAATATTTATCTTTTTCGCTAGTGCCGTGTATGCCGTGATATATGCCCAAAAGCTGCACTCTCCTCCCTTCTCCATTTATATAAGACGCGAATAAGAAGAACAACCCTGCAGAAATAATTATTTTGTTATCATCTGCGCTTTATGCAATAATAAAGGGCAGAGATCTTTTTGAAGGGGTAAGGGGTGGAATTAAATGCTTGAACTAAATGAAGTTCATGATCGAGCTAGGAATATTCTCAAAGGTATTTGCCGGGTTTGTCCAGTCTGTGATGGCAGATCCTGCCCAAGTGGTGTGCCCGGTATGGGCGGCAGGGGAAGCGGAGCAGGTTTTCGGAACAACAGAATGGCTCTTGACCGGGTATTACTGAACTTGCGTACCATGCATAATGCAGATCAGCCCAGCACTGATTACGAACTCTATGATCTAAAATTAGATATGCCTGTAATGGGAGCACCCATGTGTGAAACAACCTATAATTACCTGGCCCGTGTTGATGATGAAGCTTTTATTCAAAGCCAGGTAATAGGCGCTGAATCATCAGGCACTCTTGCGTTCGTAGGTGATTCTCCCGCTCCTGAACTCTATACAATGGGGTTAAGGGCAATCAGCGAACATGCAGCAAGTAAAGGCATTCCCATTATTAAACCACGCCTGCCCGAAGAGATAATTGCACATATCAGGATGGCCGAAAAAAGTGGGGTGACGGCTGTAGGAATTGATATTGACGCGGCAGCCTTTGTTACTTTTACCCGGGCAAACCGGCCTGTAGGGCCTCTCTCTGAAAGTAAACTGCGCCGGATTATTAACAGCACTGAATTGCCGGTTATCCTCAAGGGAGTTATGACTGCAGACGAAGCTGTAAAAGCTATCTATTGTGGAGCATCGGCAATTGTTGTATCGAACCATGGAGGCAGAGCCTTGGATCACACCCCGGGAACAGCAGAAGTTCTGCCTGAAATTGTTTCAGCCGTCCAGGGAGAGATCAGGGTTTTGATAGATGGTGGAATCAGGTCTGGTGAGGATATTCTAAAAGTGCTTGCCCTCGGGGCGGATGCTGTTTTGATCGGTCGCCCGGTTGCAATCGCTGCAATTGGTGCTGAAAGTGAAGGTGTTCACCTTTTATTTGAACAATATAAGCATGAATTGAAGCGGGCCATGCTGTTAACCGGCTGCAAAGATCTTTCTTCAATCGGTTCACATGTAATCAGACAATAATTTTCAGATCTGCTGCAAACCACATTTTTCACAATTTCCCTTAATTAATTAACATTATTACCGTATTCTTGTGCTACTGTTGTAATAGCTGATAAAGCGCAAAGAGGGTGAAAAAAATAAAAAGTATAGGCTATAAGCTTTTCAGGGTTATAAACAGCCTGCTCGGCCTGGCCCTGGGAGTATCTCTTTTTTATCAACTGGCGCCTTTCATTAACCAGTTCATTGAATTGCCAACCGGTTATATCTCGTCGGTCAGTATTGGTTACTATCTTTTCGGCGGGCTGTTTTTCGGATTAATCTTTTTTTTATTAGCCCCGCTTCTTTTTCGTTTTTTAAAAAAATCTGTAGAACGCACGGAAAACAAGTTGAGAAAAATTTCAACTGGAGACCTGGCCCTGGTGGCCATGGCCCTGACAGTTTCTCTGGTAATTTCTTTTCTTGTAAGCTTTTTTTTAAATCGCATACCGGTAATCGGGGCCTTACTGACACCATTGGTTTCCCTCTTTATTGTTTATAGCGGAATCAAATTTGCCTGGGAGAGAAGAAATGATTTCGCTTTTTTATCAACCCTGTTCAAACGTAGTGGAACCGGGCAAGAAAAAAGTGGAGTATTTTATAAGATTATTGACACCAGCACAATAATTGACGGACGCATAGTTGATATCTGTAAATCGGGCTTCCTGGAAGGGGTAATTGTTGTTGCCGGATTTGTGTTGGCAGAACTGCAGCATATAGCTGATTCGTCCGATTTGCTTAAACGCAACCGCGGCCGTCGCGGTCTGGATGTGCTTAACACTATTCAGAAGGAATTAAAAATTCCGGTCAGGATCTATGAAACAGATTATGATGATCTGAACGGGGTTGACAGTAAACTGATAAAACTGGCTAAAGAGCTTAATGGCAAGATCATAACCAATGATCAGAATCTTAACAAGGTGTGCCGGCTCCAGGGGGTTGCTGTTTTAAATATCAGTGATTTAGCTCATGCCGTTAAACCGCTGGTCGCCTCGGGCGAAGAAATGTTGGTTCAGGTGGTCAAGGAAGGTAAAGAAGCAGGCCAGGGGTTGGCATATCTTGACGACGGAACAATGATAGTTATAGAGAACGGGCGCACCTTAATCGGCGATACCATCAACGTAGTTGTAACCACCATATTACAGACTTCTTCCGGCAGAATGATCTTTGCCAAGCCTGCAGAAAAAAAAGAAGAAAGAATATCCTGAGGAGATAAGTATGCTGTCCAAGTTTAGTGTTAACAGACCCTATACCGTTTTTGTTGCCGTAATCCTTGTTCTGGTCCTCGGTATAATTTCATTTACCGGTATGACAGTTGATCTTTTCCCCAACATCGAGCTGCCGATGGTTGTGGCCATGACTACCTATCCCGGTGCCAGCCCTGAGCTGGTAGAGCTTGAAGTAACCAGACCCCTGGAAGCGGCGCTCGGTGCCACTAACGGTGTCAAGGGAATTAGTTCTGTATCCAGTGAGAATTACAGCCTGGTAATTATTGAGTTTGATCAGGGTGTGAACATGGACAGTGCCATGATAGATTTATCCGGCAGCATCGATATGGTTTATGGCCAGCTGAACAGTGAAATAGGCAGGCCGACCCTGATGAGAATAAACCCCGACCTGATGCCGGTTATTGTTGCCACAATTGATATGGAAGGTAAAGATCTGGGGGAGATATCTGATCTTGTTGAGGAAACCCTCTTGCCCCGGTTCGAAAGAGTAAACGGTGTTGCTTCAGTATCTGCCACCGGGTTGCTCGAGGAAGAAGTTCGCATATATCTAAACCAGGCTAAAATAGCTGAGCTGAACGAGATTGTCAGAGGTGATGTGACCCGGGCGTTTGACGATGCTGAGGCTTCACTTAAGGATGCCCAGCGTGAGTTATCGGCAGCCCGGTCCAGTCTTAACCGGGAACAGCAGGCTCAACAAAACAGCCTGGCTCAGGCCAGCGCCGAACTGGACAGCATGGTCGCCCAGCTTAATGCCCTTATTGCTGAAGAAACAGTTTTAAGAGCCCAGCAGGCAGCTTTCCAGCAGGAACAGCAGATGCTTGCCCAGCTGGTTTCGCTGGATACTTTTTTTGACGAAGAGTTTCCGGTAGGCTTTACCTCTCTCAGTCAGGAAGAGTTTCAGAAAATGGTTGAAGGTTTATCTATCTCTCTTCCCGCCCAGCTCGAAGACCTTTCTCCCGATGAAATGGCAGAGGTCAGGGAGATGGCCATGGCCGCTGTTGCCCGGACTATGGCAGTGGAGGCAGAATTGCAGAATATAGCTGTCAGGTTGATGACAGTCGAAGCAATGCTTCCTGAGCTCGAGAAAGGCCTTGCTGAAGCTACAGGAGGTTACGCACAGGTTGAATCGGGCAAAATGATGCTTGCCATCGAGCTGGCAAAGGCCGGAATGCAGCTTGAGAGCGGTCAATCTGAAATAGAAAAAGGTCTGGATGAAATTGATCAGGCCCGCGAAGATGCTCTGGAGAGCGCTGATGTAAATAACATGATTACTCCGGAAATGGTTGGCAATATTTTAATGGCCCAGAACTTTGCCATGCCGGCCGGCTACCTGGGAGAAGAAGAACAGGTAGTTAAAGTCAGCGGCCAGTTTGATTCTGTTGAAGCCCTGGAAAATTCGGTTATTTTTACCCTTGACAGCGCGGGCGATATCCTGGTGTCGGATGTAGCCGATGTTAAACTGGTTAGTAACGTCGGTAACAGCTATGCGAAAGTAAATGGTAATGACGCTGTTGTCCTTTCCTTCCAAAAACAAAGTACTGCTTCGACTACCAGTGTAACAAAGAATATTATTGACGCCGGGGAAGCCATGTCCGGGGAATACAATGGCCTTCGGGTTATACCGCTTATGGATCAGGGTGAAAATATAAATGTAATAATTGACAGCGTTTGGCAGAACCTTTTAATCGGCGGGGCTATGGCTATTCTAATCCTGATGTTTTTCCTCAAGGATTACCGCCCCACCTTGATAATCGCCCTGAGCATACCGATCAGCCTGATGTTTGCTATTACCCTGATGTATTTCAGCAACGTTACCTTAAATATTATTTCTCTATCCGGCCTGGCACTCGGTGTGGGGATGCTGGTAGATAACAGTGTTGTCGTAATGGAAAATATATACAGAATGAAGAATAACGGAGAATCTGCCTACGTGGCGGCAATCAAGGGTGCAAAACAGGTTGGAGGAGCACTTATTACAGCCACCCTTACCACGGTTTGTGTTTTTCTGCCTATAGTATTTACCCAGGGCCTGACCCGCCAGCTGTTCACTGACATGGGCCTGACCATTGCTTTCAGCCTTCTGGCCAGCCTGCTTGTTGCTTTAACCCTGGTTCCAACCCTTGCTTCAACCATGCTTACCGGTAATAAAACCAAGAAACAGGGCTGGTTTGCCCGCCTGACAAAAGCGTATGGGCGCCTACTTTATTATACCCTGAAGCATAAAATTCTGGTTTTGGTCGTAGTCATTGCCCTGCTCGGTTTGAGCATTTATGGAATAACAGTTATCGGGATGAGTTTCATGCCTGAAATGGAGTCGGCCCAGATGAGCGCTACCCTGGAAATGCCCCCCGATACGGAAACACAGGGTATCTACACAACCGGAGACCAGGTTATGGAGAGAATTCTTCAAATTGATGAAGTATCAAGTGTGGGAGCTATGGGGGGCAATGCTTCCGGAATGTTCGGATTTTCCCGCGGCGACCTCACTTTCTATATCCTTTTACAGGAAGAAAGAACAATGACTAATGCCGAAGTGGCAGAAGAAATCTACCGGTCGACAGGCGATATTGCTGAGGCTGAAATTACTGTTTCTACCTCAGACATGGATATGTCCATGCTTGGGGGAAGTGGAATTCAACTGGTTGTTAAGGGAAACTCTCTTGATCAGCTGTATGAAACAGCTGCTGAGCTGACCGATCTGATTGTTTCAGTTGAAGGGGTTTCCACTGTATCAAGTGGTATGGAAGATGGGGGAACGGAAACCAGGATTGAAGTTGACAAGGATGCCGCAATGCGTGAAGGATTAACAGTGGTGCAGGTATTTCAGGAAGTAGCATCCGCGCTCTCCCTGGAAACCCGTTCAACAACTTTAAGAGCCGACAATGGTGATTATCCGGTTATTGTTGTCAGCCCGGAAGAGGAAAAAATTAACCGGACTGATATTAACAGTTTCTCTATCATGGTAAATGAGCGGGACGGAACTGAAAAAGAAGTGCTGCTCGGTGATATAGCAGTTATCAGCGAAGCATACAGTCCCTCATCAATCAGCCGGGAAAACCAGTCGCGCTATATAACCCTCAGCGCAGAGTTAGAGAGCGGTTACAATGTAGGGCTGGTCAGCCGCGATATTGAAAGCGCTATAGCCGGTTACAACGCTCCGGGTGACATCAGTGTTGAAATGGCCGGAGAAACGGAAATGATCCAGAGCGCGATCAGCGATATGACCCTGATGATCATTCTTGCAGTAATCTTTATCTATTTAATCATGGTAGCCCAGTTTCAGAGCCTGCGGTCTCCCTTTATAATTATCTTTACCATGCCTTTGGCTTTTACAGGCGGCCTGCTTTTACTCTGGGCTACAGGGATAGAGCTTTCACTGCCTGCCATGTTGGGATTTCTTGTCCTGGCCGGTATTGTAGTTAACAACGGTATTGTGTTTGTCGATTATGTTAATAAGCTGCGGGAAGCAGGAAAATCGAAGGAACGGGCTTTAATAGAGGCTGGTATGACCAGACTGCGGCCGATCCTGATGACCACTATAACCACTGTGCTGGCCATGACTCCCATTGCCCTCGGTCTTGGCAGCGGTTCTGAAGCAACACAGCCCATGGCAGTTGTAGCAGTGGGCGGTTTATCTTATGCGACTCTGCTAACTCTGTTGATAGTGCCGATTATCTATGACCTGGTGAATCGCAAAGCACCGGATCTCAAGGCTGCCAAAGCCTGATTTATACTTAAAGTGAAAACCGGAATGTAGCCGGAGGATGAAAATGTCATACCAGATATATTTAGTTGAAGACGAGCCTAACTTGAATCGCCTGCTTACCTCTTACCTGCAAAAAGAAGGGTGGACAGTTTACCCTTTCCATACGGGTGAAGAGGCACGACGGGCAATGAGTATAAAACCGCATTTGTGGATTCTCGATATAATGCTGCCCGATATTGACGGTTATGAGTTAATTGCTGAAATAAAAGAAAAATCACCGCGGGTTCCCGTAATTTTTATTTCTGCGCGTGATTCCGATCTCGATCGGATTATTGGCCTGGAAAAAGGAAGCGACGACTACCTGCCCAAACCATTTCTACCCCGTGAGCTGATTATCCGGGTCAGCAAACTGCTGGAACGAGTTTATGGAAGCCCGGAAACGGAAAAAGACGAGAAAAGTGCGCTTGAAATTGGCCCGTATATGGTTAATTCCCGAAAAAGGTCTGTCACCGAGGGCAGTAAAAGAGTTGACCTGACTTCCAGGGAGTTTGATCTTCTAATGTTGCTGATTGAAAACCCGGGCAGCGCTCTTTCCCGTGAACAGATCCTCACTCATATCTGGAGCAGGGAATATTATGGCAGTGATCGCGTTGTTGATGACCTGGTCAGGCGCCTGCGCAAAAAAATGACCTGCCTCGATATTGAAACTATCTATGGTTATGGCTACAGGCTGGTGTCAGGATCATGCTGAAGCATAAACCGCTTTCCATGCAGATCTGGCTGATCTTTGGTTTCACCATGGTCCTGTCCATCTTTTTGATGATGCTGGTTCCGTGGTTTCTTGCTTACTTTTTTTCACCGGGCGTTCACAATTATATAAATAGAGCCCAGGAAACAGTTTTGGATGACTATGAACACAGCCAGATGTCACTTGAAGAAATACCCTACGTTGAAACTACTGTTAAAAGATACTTTTCTTCAACTGTATACCACATGGTTATCGAACAAGGCGGCATGGTTCATACCTCCAACCTGTTTCCAGAAGATCTGTTGAACGAGATTAAAGAAGAGATTTCCGTTCTCGATAAAAACGGTGTCAGTCCGGTTGAAGGTTTTATCGGGGAAGCGAGTATTTTCTATGTTGCCCGCAGTATAAATGGTGCCGGTGAAAAGGCATACCTGGTATCATACATGTGGGATATTTACCAGGACGAAGTATTCCAGGGCATCTTTTACCGTTTAATCGGCATGATTGGGCTGATCCTTCTTCTCTGCCTCTTTCCGGCGCTGCTGCTGGCCCGTTACATATCAAAACCGCTTGTTAAGCTTGAAAGCCATGTCAGGTCAATTGCCGAGAGAGATTGGCACCACTCAATAGAGGTGAACCGGGGCGATGAAATTGGCAGCCTGGCCGTTTCCATTGAAAAGATGCGTCAGAGGCTGATTCAGCAGGATCAGGCACAACAGTCATTTATACAGAATATATCCCATGAATTAAAAACTCCTGTTATGGTTATTCGCAGCTATTCCCAGTCAATTTCCGATGGAATATTCCCTCAGGGCGATCTGGCCAGCACAGTTAAAGTAATCGATGAAGAATCAGAACGTCTGGAAAGAAGGATTCAGGATCTGCTCTACCTGACCAAAATCGATTATCTGTCGACACATGAACCGGTTAATGAACAGACAGAGTTGTCTGCCGTGCTGGAAGATGTGGTCAGGAGGTTGAGCCGCCGCCGCAGTGAAATAAACTGGACAATCAGCATATCCCCTCTTGAAGTACCCGGTTCTGTCGAGCAGTGGACCGTGGTATTCGAAAATTTAATCGATAACCAGATTCGCTATGCTGCCCGGCAAATAGTGATTAAAGCGGCTGAAGGTCATCAAGATAACTGCAAAACAGCCCTGATTCGTCTCTGGAATGATGGGCCGCCCATCGATGATAAAGTGAAGAGCAGGCTCTTTCAGCAATTTAGTCACGGCCCGGGTGGTCAATTTGGATTGGGCCTTTCGATAGTTCAGCGCTTAGTCTGGCTTTACAGGGGGCGTGTCTGGGCTGATAATGAAGATGGAGGGGCAGCTTTTTACGTGGAAATTCCCTTGGGTGATTATCTGCCCGAGTAGTGATTGGCCCCGGTGATAAATTATTTACTGAGAAAAATAACCAGCTGTTTTTCTTTCCTGCACGGGATGTAAATTCTTCTAAGCCTCTCACAGAAGAACAGGCCTTTATTTTTACTATTTACTTGACAGCGATAACAGGTTGGTAATATAATTAAATAAACGGTTAGTCAAAAGGGGTGAAGTCAGATTGTCGAACCGGGCCAGGGATGAAGCAAAGGATCGCATTGTCAGGGCTTCAATAAGCCTATTTTCTGAAAAGGGTTTTGACGGCACCCGTGTCAATGAAATAGCAAAAGAAGCAGAGGTAAACAAAGCGCTCATTTACTATTATTTTAAAAACAAAGAAGATATACTCGATTATTTAATAGAGAATCTTTTTACAGAGCTAACCGGGTTATCCCTTCAGTTTATTGGTGATAGTGTGGTTAAAATGATAAAAAATGACGAACTGGATATCAAGTCTGACCGGTTTCACTTCAGTGATGAAGAAGCTCTTGGAAAGTTTCTGGAGCAAGCGGATACCTATATTGAAAGGCTCATCGATTATGCTATAGAAAGACGTCAAGTTTTGCGAATCCTCATGCTTGAATCACTTAAGAAACGCAAACACCAGAAAGGTTTGTTTCGCTTCATGGAAATGACATATAACAGTGATGTCAATCCTCTCTATAAAACAATAAAAGAAGCAGACAGTGATTATAATATTACGGATAGCACTTCCCTGGTTAAATTTTTCTTTGGTTTAGTGCCGATCATTAATTTTGCCGCCTATTACGACGATTGGCTAAAGGCAGATATAGAAATTGACGAAATGAAACTGCGCAGCACTTTTATGGGTATATACCGCTTCATGATGAAGGGATTTGTCTCAGATACTGACATAATGATCAATGGCAAACTGAATGGCTGCATTGATTTGGCATAACGAAGATTAGTATTGTGCTGAAAGGGGACAAAAAATTTTTAACTAAAATTAACCGTTTGGTTAAAAACTGAAAATTAAATAACGTCACTCAATTGTCTTTGGTTAAAGCTATCGTTGCCTTGATGAAAGAGGGTGGTGGAGTTGCTCGTTTGCAAAGCGGTTTGAAGGTGCCTTGTAATTTGCATGAAGGTTATATGTACAGTTATCAGTAAGGAGGTAATAAAATGTCTTTTGAATCGGTAAAAAAAATTGCTGCTGAATTCGCCATTGACAGGGCTGTAAACTATGTTTCACAGAATCCGGCTCAGAATATTATGACCTTGATGGATTTCGCCGAGCGGGTGGCTAATCGCCCCGATCACAAAGATAATATAAACAAGCTTAAAGAGCACTTTATGAATAATCCACTGATATTTGAGCAAGCGAGGCGAGTGGTAAAAAACCCTAAAATGCTTAAAAAGTTTATGATCAACTGGGTAGCTAACAACCAGTTAGCCGGTAAAAATGTTCGTGAAGAAAATGCCGCTAAGCTTGGGGTGTCGGTGCCAAGTTTGATTCTGATTGATCCCACCTCGGCTTGCAACCTGCGATGCGATGGCTGCTGGGCGGGAGAATACAAAACCACGGACAGCCTGGAGCCCGAACTGCTGGATAGAATTTTCCGGGAAGCTAAAGAACTTGGCATATACTGGATAGTCTTGTCCGGAGGAGAGCCTTTCGCCTATAAACCCCTGCTCGATGTTGTTGCGGATCATCCCGATCTGGTTTTTATGGCTTACACCAATGGAACCCTTATTGATGAAAAAACAGCCGATCGTCTTGCCGATCTGGCCAACTTTTCGCCAGCCTTCAGTCTGGAAGGTTGGCGGGAGCAGACTGATGCACGCCGTGGAAATGGCGTTTTTGATAAAGTTATGCGCTCTATGGATCTGCTCAGTGAACGGGGAGTTTTCTTTGGAGTGTCAGTTACAGCCACCAGGGATAATGTTGACACCCTTTTCAGTGAACAGTATATTGATTTTCTGGTTGAGAAGGGAGTCCTTTATGAATGGTGTTTCCACTACATTCCAATTGGCCGCAATCCGAATACAGAGCTGATGTTAACCCCTGCCCAGCGTGCATGGCTGGCCTACAGAGTTCCCGAACTCCGCCGGGAAAAACCGATTATGATTGCTGACTTTTGGAATGATGGTGAAGCAACCCGTGGCTGCATTGCCGGTGGAAGAATGTATTTCCATATCAATGCCCAGGGTGATGTTGAACCCTGTGCCTTCGTCCATTTTGCTGCAGATAACATAAAGAATAAAAGCCTGAAGGAAGTGCTACAGAACCCGCTCTTTAAATCTTTCCAGAAAAGGCAGCCCTTTAATGACAACCATCTGCTGCCCTGTCCAATCATCGATAATCCTTTAGCCCTGCGTGAGATTGTTAAGGAAAGTAAAGCCAGGGGCACCCACCAGGGCGCTGCCGAAGTGCTGGAGGGCCAGGTAGCTGCGCATCTGGATCAGGTTTCAGCGCAGTGGAAAGAGAAGGCGGATAAAATAAAGGCTGACAAAGAACAGGCAAAAGAACCTGCTCATGCCTGATTTTAAATAAGCAAATATTGAAAGGAGGCTGATTCTGTATCGGCCTCTTTTTTAATATGCCGCATATAAAAAATTACAATACGCTGCTATGAACAACAGTAGATATAGAATATCAAAAACTCTTATTTCTCCGCTTCATTCCCGGGCCCTGGCAGTAGTGAAAACCGGAGGAAAGGATATTGCTAATATATGTAAAGGTATAAACGGGAACATGTCGAATAAAACATTAATCAATAACAGATATGGAGGCATGAGTATGAAAACTGCTTTGAAAGCCGGCAGTAGAAAAAAACAAGTACTCTTATTAACAGCAGTGGTATCTTTTCTTGCAGCTACTATATTGATTGCTTCGCCTGTTGCGGCAGCTCTGCATGGTGATGTAAACGGTGACGGCAACATCGATGTTCAGGATGTTGCTTTAACCATGCGTCACGCCCTCGGCCTGCAAACGCTGAACGATCTGCAGGGGTTCCTTGCCGATGTTAATGGTGACGGAACAGTGAATGTTCAGGATGTAAGCCAAATTATGCAGAAATCGCTCGGTTTAATTGAAGGTTTTGCAGATGCACCCGTTCCGGAAACCGGCCTTGTTGATGATTTTATCTCGGCCCCCGGTCTTTCTCCGGGAACAAAGATGATCGTGGTAACCCTGGCTGTTGACAATCAGGAACAATACAGGGTTTTTGTCGGATCCAAAACCCTCTATTACAGTGAAACAGTGGAAGGGTTCCTGGCTGAGATACCGGAAGATGATGCCCTGATCGAAAATGTAACTGTCTATAAAAAGTAGAAAGAGAGAGGAAACGCATGTTCCAACCTGTTGATGCTGCTGTGTTAATTGAAAGATGTCAGGGCCTTAAAGGTGAACTTCAGCTGCAGCGCCGCGGGCGGGAATTTGAAATTATATATAATGGCCTTTTTATTATGGCTACCTATAACGGCGCTTCGGAAAAAGCTGCGGTCAGGGAGGCCCTGCAGGAAACAGCTACCTGTTTTACCGCTCCCCTGAAAGTATTGATCGGTGGCCTGGGGGTTGGCTACAGTCTGAGGGAAGCTCTTGACTGCCCCGCTGTTGCCGGGGTAACAGTGATTGAACTGGAGCCTGCTGTAATAAAATGGAACCAGGAAGTGCTGGCCGAAGTTAACGGCAGCGCCCTGGACGATTCAAGAACCATGGTTATTAACGATGATTTTCGGAAGGTTCTGCAGAAAAAAGGCAGGCATCATTCCGGTACCCTTTCCGGATTGTTTCATGTAGTGATGGTCGATACCGATAACGGCAGCAGTTGGCTCAGTCTGCCTGAAAATGCTGAGATCTACAGCGAGGATGGTCTTAGTTTGATCCTTAAATGCCTTTATCCCGGAGGAGCCGCCTGTTTCTGGGCTGCCCGGCGGGAAGAAGAATTCGAAGAGAGGTTAAAGAAATACTTTTACCGGGTTGAGTTTCGCACTGTGCCGGAGAAGACCGGCCACGACGGGTGTTACTATATCGCCGTCAAAGCACTTAAATAGCTGAATATAAATCATCAAGAGAGGCGGGTTGGGAATAGTTCCTTCCCGCCTTTCTTTATAGAAGTTTAAGCATAAGAAAATCAGTTTCCTGCGTTTTAACCACTTTAAAGCCGAGTCTTTGGTAGAGGTTGTAAGCCCGGTTCAGCTTATCTACACTGAGAGAAAATCTTTTATAACCCCTGCTTCTCAGTTCAGCAAAGAGCGCTTCCATTAAAGCAGTGCCAATGCCGTTCCCACGATATTGTTCGTTAACCGCGAAGCAAAGTTCCGGGGTGTCGGCATCTATAAAACCATAAGCTCCTTTTTCAGCGCTTTCAAACTGCCTGGCCCAGGCAGCCCCCACATCCATGCTTCCTGCCTCGGCTATAAAACCGGCATCGGTCTTTTTCATCCAATCGTCAAGGTAAACATGTAGCTCCGGTTCGTCAATAACAGAGAAGGGAGGCTTTTCCTCTCCTTCAGGAATGAACATTGCTTCATACAGCATCTTCCGCAAAAAGGGGTAATCCTCTGTTTTTGCTTTCCTGATTTTAAATAATATATCCTTCATAAAATCACCTGCCAGGTAAATTGTAAAAGTAGTTATTGTAAATATCTACAATTATACAAAACATTTATTTATATATTGCATTATAAAAGTACAACTCCGGGTGGTTAACGTCAAGAAAAAATTTTTAAAATAAGCTTGACAATAAGATAAACATGTTTATAATAATAAGTAGTTTATAGTATAAACCTAAGTGGTGGGAGGATTTACAATGGGAAACAAGTTTGATGGACAGGGAGATGACTTGAAGCAGCTTTATGAAGATGTTGCTTATATTAAGAAAGCTGTTTCGAAAAAGAATAATATCCTTAATTTCATGGAGATCAATCAGGCCTTGCGCTTTGCCGCCTTTTTATCGGGGGTGCTGGTTATCATAACAGCGTTAATTCTTTATTTCCTGGTTCAGCAATACGGCTCGTTTGCATTATTTCCCGATCGGGTAAAGATCTTTTTCTATCTATATCTTTTCCTGGCGTTTGTTTCCATTGCCGTGATCAAGCTCCGCAATTTTTTAAGTAAAGCCAGGGAAGTAAACAGCCGTATAACTTTTGGCGAACTTATAGATGAAGTCTATACCGTCCGGTTCATTGAAATAATCATCCCCTTTATGGTTGTTTTAATTGCGGTGCCTATCTATCTAAACTCAACAGGGTTAAATGAGCTGATCCTGCCCTTTACAGCCATGCTCTTCGGGTTGCTCTCATTTGCTGTTTCCGGACTGCTCCAGTTGAGGATATTGCTGCTTCTGGCCGGTTGGCTAATTTTATGCGGATTAGTATTTTTATTTGCTATTCCCGGTATGGATCAGTCAATTCAGCTATTAATCAGTTTTGGTTGTGGCCTTCTGATAATGGGTTTGTCAGGTTATATCACTTCATCGAAGAAGGAGTAAGTGGATGGCCAATAAAAAAATGATGAAGCCGGAGATTGATAAGATAATTCATGAGCGAACCCGCCTGCTGATTCTCAGCTATCTGGCGGCAGGCGATGCAAAAGTAGTTCCCTTTACCGAACTGAAGGAGAGACTTGATTTAACAGCCGGTAACCTGTCGGTGCAGTTACGTAACCTGGAAGAAGCCGGATATATAAAAATAAACAAACGTATCGTTGGTCGCAAGCCAGTTACCGATATAGCCTTAACTGCTGCCGGAATACAAGCATTAACCGGGTACCTCGATGAAATGGAAACCCTGATTAACCGGGTTCGGAATGTTAGTGATATGAATGGGAGAGGTTAAAATGATTAAAGTTAAAAACCTGAGCCATGATTATAGCGGAAAAGGCAATTATGCGGTCAAAGAAATATCATTTCAGATTGACCGTGGAGAAATATTTGGTTTTCTTGGGCCAAGCGGGGCGGGTAAAAGCACTGTGCAAAATATTATGACAGGTTTACTCCGGCTGCAGTCAGGTGAAGTTACCTATGAAGATAAGCCGATTGAAAGTATACGAAAGCAGTTTTTCAATCGTATCGGCGTCTCTTTTGAGCATCCAAATCTCTATACAAAACTCAGCGGGTATGAGAACCTGCGTTACTATGCCGGCCTGTTTACTGTACCGACCCTTTCTCCCCTGGAATTATTGGATATGGTTAGCCTACGTGAATCGGCTTACAAAAAAGTGGCTGCTTATTCAAAAGGGATGAAACAGCGTCTGGTATTTGCCCGTGCCCTGATAAATAACCCGGACATTCTCTTTCTTGATGAACCAACTGCCAGTCTGGATCCGGTTACTGCCACTCATGTGAAAGATATAATTCTGGAGAAGAAAAAGCAGGGGGTAACTGTATTTCTGACAACTCACAATATGTATACTGCCGAGGAAATATGCGACAGGGTTGCCTTTCTTAATGAGGGAACAATTGCGGCAATGGATACCCCACGCGATCTGAAACTTAAGTATGGAGAGAAATCTGTCCGCGTTGAGTATCTGGAAGATGGCCGGATTAAAACAGACCTCTATTTTTTGTCAAAAGATGAAGACCGAGTTGCACTGCAGGATATCGTTGGTCAAAAAGAAATCCAAACTCTCCACTCACAGGAAGCAAGCCTGGAGCAAATCTTTATTCGCCTGACCGGAAGGGGGTTGCAGGCGTGATAAAATGTTTTTTTACCCTTTTTTACCAGGATTTAATTATAGCATCCCGTAACGCGCTGATGTGGGTGCTGCTGGGAGCGCTGATTACTATAGTTTTAATAGTTAAGCTGGTAATCCCGGCTGATTATGAAATGAGCGAAATACAGTATTTCTATGATCAAAGCTCCGGGGGTTACCTTGAAGCAGCTGCCCGGTTGGAGGGCCACGATGATGAGAAAATTATAGGCAGTATGAGTGAACTGGAAAAGGTGGTTGCAGAGGAACAAAATGCCATAGGAATAATCCTTGAAGAATATAATCAGGAACCACGGGTAACTATTATTCACCACGGAACAATCAGCAGGGAGAACCGTAACCTGATAGCAGCTGCTATTGAAAAATCGCTAAAGCCCTATTACACTTCGGGGTCTCAGCCAGATTTCCAGGTTCAGTATCTCAGGCCTGCAGCGGAGAAGGTGCCCCAGAACCAGAATGCCATTCCTCCCCTCCTGGCTTTTGAAGTTATTGTAAACGGCTTTATGATGGTTGCTGTTTTGCTCTTCCAGGAAAAAATGGAAGGAACAATTAAAGCCTACCGGGTCAGCCCGGGCGGCACATCAATTTATATAATATCGAAAGCTGCCGTCTTTGCCCTGGTCGGGTTGCTTTACGGATTGCTGATGGTGCTTCCTACTATCGGGTTTTCCTTCAGTTTTCCGGCGCTTTTTGCCGTGCTCTTTTTTGGTTCTCTAATTTACACCTTCCTCGGCTTGGCAGTCGCCTCATTTTTTAAAAATATTTCTGAATGGTTATTTATTGGAATAGGCATGCTGATGATAAACATGGCCCCGGTGATATCGTACGGCTGGCCTTCTTTTGCTCCGCGCTGGCTAACATATATTCCCTCCTACCCGATAATTTTCGGCCTGCGCGAAATACTTTTCCCAACCGGCAGGCCGCTTGAACAACTCTTTATTTTGCTGCCGGCAGCTGCGGTTGCTGCTTACCTGGTCTGTTACCTGGCTGTGAAAAACAAACTGATGAGGGAGGGCAATTAAATGAAGCAGATCTATAACCTGATGAGACAAGATCTGGCAACAGCCCTGCGTGACAACATCTTATTCTACATGATTGTTGCGCCACTGCTGCTTGCCCTGGCGGTGAGAATCTTTTTGCCCTCGGTTGAAGCGGCGGGATTGAACCTGGCAGTTTCAGCGGAACTTGACAGTGAAATAATAAACCGGCTGGAAAATTATGCCACAGTAGAGTTGTTAGATGATAACCGGGCGGTTTATGACCGGGTTGAAATGATTGATGCTGCGCCGGGCATAGTAACAGAGAATGAGCAAATTATCTTGATTTATGAAGGCAATGAGCCCGGGAATATCATTGATGCTGCCGGGGTAGCGCTGGAAGCGGCTGTTGAAGGAGATGGTTTAGTAAGTTTTGAATACAGGAGCCTTGGTGAATCAGCTTCAATGATGCGGGAGATCATTACACTTTCCCTGCTAATGCTGGCCCTGCTACTGGGCGGCATAGTATCGGGTTTTAACATAATTGATGAAAAAGACAGCAGGTCGGTCAATGCCCTGTCCGTTACCCCTCTTTCATTGGGGCAATATATAACGGCAAGATCTGTTATTGCTTTTTTCATTACAGCCATTATCACTACCGGCACAGCGGTTATATTATTTGGTCTCGAGATAAATTTAATAAAACTGGCTGTTCTTTTACCGGCATCATCGTTAATTATAGCGATCTTCTGCCTGGTTGTAGGAGGCTTCTCCAGCAATCAGGTTAGCGCTATAGCAGTAATCAAGGTGCTCATGCCTGTTTATATCGCTTTACCCATAGCATCTCTTTTCGTTTCTGAAAAGTGGCAAGCCCTGTTTTATCCCTTTCCAAACTACTGGCAGTTTCAGATGCTCAGGGCGGTATTTTTCGAAGAGATTGGAACAGTATCTTTCGGGTTCTCTGTTTTACTGACCTTTTTATTAAGCGTGATCTTATTAATGATTACAATAAAAATAACCAGCGGCCGGTTGATGCCCCGGGGGAGGTGACAAAATGGAATGGTACTGGTGGGTGCTTATTGTTATTGCCGTTGTGGTAATCGGGTATATAAAACTTAAAATATTTAACTCAATTTTAGCCAGGCGGAAGAAAGCTGAACAGGAAGTTGAAGATTAAACAAAACAAGGGAGTCGGCATCATATAATAATGCCGGCTCCATGCTTTTTAAACAATATATTTTGTTAATTCAAGCGTATGAAAATCGTTGTCTTACTCTCTAAAATCCGGATAACTGCAGCTTCCCACACCAGTTTTGCTGTATGGGCAGCCGGGGCATTTGACCCCTTTTTTATTGTCTTTAACTATTTTGGCGATTGCCGCACCGATTATTGATGCTACTATTAAAAAGAGTAGAATATTACCCAGCATTATACAGCCTCCTTGATTCTATTTTCGCTTTTTTGTTCTTTACTGCGGATTAGAGAAGCTATGACGGCAACGAAAACCAGGATGGCAACCAGTCCCGGAATAACTCCGCTTCCGAAACTGCCGGTCGTTATTAATGTGCCTGCCTGGTAAACAAAATAAGCAACAGTGTAACCAACTCCGAATTGAAAGCCTATCCCGGCCCATAGCCATTTTTTACTATCCATTTCTGCATTCATCGCCCCGATAGCAGCAAAGCAGGGTGGCGTAAACAGGTTAAACATCAGGTAAGCGAGCGCGGCGACTGAGGTTAGCCCCATTACTGTTGCCACATCACCGGCCCCGCTGATCAGTTCAAATTCTTCGGTATCGATAAAGTTTGTTATACCATAAACAACAGCAAGGGTTCCTACAACATTTTCCTTGGCGATAAAGCCGGTAATCGCAGCAGCTGCAAGTTGCCACACGCCGAAACCGAGCGGTATGAAGAGGAGAGCAAATGGGCCGGCAATTCCGGCAAGGATGCTTGTACCTTCCATGCCTTCCTCAACAACCTGAAAATTCCAGTCAAATGTTTGCATTATATGCACGGCGGCGTTACAGACCAGGATTATTGTAGCTGCCTTAACGATAAAAGCTTTTGCTCTCGAGAACATCGAAACAAGGGCCCGCTTAATGCTGGGCAAACGATATTCGGGCAGCTCCATGATGAAATACGCAGGTGAAGAACTTTCACCGGTAATTTTGCGGACCATCAGCGCACCGATAATAATAATAGCGATAGCAACGAAATACATTGATGTTCCAACCCAGGCAGCATCACCAAAAAATACACCGGCAAAAAGGGCAATGATTGGCAGTTTGGCTCCACAGGGCATAAATGGAGTGAGCATGGCCGTGGTGCGGCGCTGCCGGTCGTCACGAATTGTTCGCGTAGCCATTACGCCGGGAATAGCGCAACCGGTACCTATAACCATGGGGATGATTGATTTTCCAGAGAGCCCTACTTTTTTCAGGTAGCGGTCCATTACCATGGCCACCCGGGCCATGTAACCGCTGTCTTCCAGCAGGGCCAGCATGAAGAAAAGAACCATAATCAGGGGCAGAAAACCCATTACAGCGCCAACCCCGCCTATGATGCCGTCGAGGAAAAGCGAACTGAGCACAGGAGATAAATCACCACCCATCAGTTCCGCTGCAAATTCATACAGGGCGTCAATCCAGCCAACCAGGATGTCAGCCAGCAGGGGACCAACATAGGTTTGTGAAAGAGAAAAAATAACATAAATCACGGCGGCAAAAATGGGTATGCCCAGGATCTTGTTGGCGACGATACGATCAATCGCATCCTGGCGAGTTTGTTTATGGCTGGCTACTGTCCGGTTTTCTACCTCCCTGACCAGTTCTTCAACGAAAACAAATCTTTCTCGTTCAATTTTTTCAGCGCTTTCCTGGTCTTTTACGGCAAAGGGCTTACTTTTAAATGGAGCAGTTTGTTCATCTCCAGAGCGATTGGCCGCTGTTTTGAGCAGTTCAGCCAGGCCCATGTTCTCAGTTGAAGATGTTTTAACCACCGGGCAGCTGAGCCGCTTCGAAAGCTCGTCCAGGTCGATCTTAATGTTCTTGCTCTCCAAAAGGTCGCTCTTGTTAAGAGCAACAACCACCGGAATTCCCAGCTCCAGGAGCTGAGTGGTAAAGAAGAGACTCCTGCTCAGGTTGGTGGCATCGACAATGTTAATGATAACATCTGGTTTTTCATTAAGCACAAAATCCCTGGTAATGCTTTCTTCAGAACTAAATGGTGAAATTGAGTAAGCGCCTGGAAGGTCTACAACCCTAATTATTTCTACTCCCCGGTATAGTGATTTTTTAATGTCACCTTCCTGCTTGGCGATAGTTACACCGGGCCAGTTGCCCACGTGCTCAATTTTCCCTGTGATAGCATTAAATAGTGTGGTTTTTCCGCTGTTTGGATTTCCAGTCAGTGCAATACGCATTTTATTCCTCCCAAGTCGTATGTTAGCTATAGCTAACTAAATTATTAAAAAAAACAGGCTATCTAGATAACAATAGCCCGGGCTAAATCATCATCAATGCTATATCTTGCTCCTTTAACATGAATAACAAGGTTCTGGGCCAGGGCAGATATAACCATAACCGTTTCACCTTCATAACAACCAAGAGTAAATAAAAAATCCTTAATTGCCTGGTCGCCTGTATTAATCTCCTTAATCATGTAAGGAATATTGATTTTAGCATCAGTAAGGTTTATTTTACCTTCTTTGCATAGTTCAAAACCTTTTACCGCAGGACTTCTTTTAAATAGTTTATTTGCTAAAGCCAGATCCATAGTTGCCTCCTTTAAGCCCATAATTTTATGTGTCATTTCATCAGGTATTGTTTAATAGCATTAAGCATTTCATCAGTAATAACATGTTCCATGCGGCATGCATTTGTTGCCGCTTCATCAGGTGATAAATCCAATGATTTTTCAAGGAAATGGGTGATCAGGTTGTGCTTAACATAAATTTTTTCAGATACAGCTTTCCCTTTCTCTGTCAGGGTAACCGGCCTGTAAAACTCGTTATTGATTAAGCCTTCCTCTTCAAGGTGGTTCATTGCCTTTGTTACGCTCGGCTTTGTCACCCCTAAATTGCGGGCTATGTCTGCCACATGGGCATGTCCATGTTCTTTTTCCAGGAGGTAGATTGTTTCGAGATACATCTCGCTTGATTCATTGTATTCCAAGAGAAATCCCCCTTTTTAAAAATTTGTTAACTATAACTAACTTAATTATAATCACTTAATTCATTTTTGTCAACATAAAAAATCCGGCCCAGTTGCGCCTGAATCAGAACACTGCTATACTAGCGCCATGGCAGGAAACAACTGAATTAATGGTAACACTGTTCTTTTCAAATACTGGACTGCAGGTGGTTATCTTTTGGAATACTACAGGATACTTGGTGTAGAAAAAAGTGCAACATTTATTGAAATAAAAAGAGCATACCGAAAAATGGCCAGGGAATGTCATCCGGATCTTAACCCCGGTAAAGATTCGGAAAAACATTTTATCCGCATAAAAGCTGCTTACGATACTTTATGCGATCCTGTAAAAAGAGAGAGCTATGATAATGGCTTATCCTATGCAAAAAAACAGTATCCTTATAATAATGACTATAAAAACGAACAGGCTGCCCGTCCCGATCATTCATCTGCCGGTAAAACTGCTTACAAAAAGAAAGAGGAGCCTGCCAGAAAAGCTGAAGAGAGCTTATCAAGGCTAATTACATTTACCCTTGGTAAAGATGAATATGCCTTAAACATTGAACAGGTTCTCGGTATTGTAGGCTCGGCAACGGTGAAGGATCTTGATCAAGCAAATGATTTCATAGATGGTAAGATCCACACCCGTGGAGAGGAATGGCCTGTGATTAACCTGGCCAGGAACTTAGGCTTATGTGGGATTGAAAATGAAGGGTCGGCTAAAATTGTCCTGGTCGAAATTAAAGGGATTAAAGTAGGTTTTATCGTCAACAATGTATCCATGGTTACCGATCTTTCCAGCGCGATGATCCGGGATATGCCTAACAGTTCCCTGGGGGATTCAAATCATTCGCTGAAAATGGCTATGGTCGGCGAGCGGATGATTATTATTTTGAGCCTTGATCATATCTTGTCACCGGCAACCATGACTGCCCTGAGAGATTTTGGATAAGGTAGAATTTAGTATCGGCTATATTGTTTAAGGAATCACTGTTTACGTAAGAATTATAAGATAAAGATCAATAACTGTGGAGGTTATCAGTGCAAATGTCAGTTCAGGTGAGCAGTGAAATGCAGGCAGAATTGCTAAAAGATCAGCAGGATGAAATAACAGCTTATTACCTCTATAACAAAATTGCCGATTATGTTAAAGATAAAGACAACCGGAATGTAATCAGGGCGGTAGCCGATGATGAACTGAAACATTACAAGACGCTGAAAAGCATTACCGGCATAGAGTTAAAGCCGCAGCGATTGAAAGTATTCATTTTTTACTGGATTACCAGGATTCTCGGTTTAACTTTTGGTATAAAACTTCTGGAAAGAGCGGAAAACCAGGCTGTAACATCCTATGGCGGTAAAGAACAGCAGGTGGATGGTCTCAATGAAATCATTGCCGATGAAGAAAGGCATGAAACCGAGTTGATTAACATGATCAACGAGGAGAGGTTGCATTACATGGGTTCGGTTGTCTTGGGTTTAAATGATGCCCTGGTGGAACTAACCGGAGCACTGGCCGGTTTTACTTTTGCTTTCCAGGATACAAAACTTATTGCCCTGACAGGCCTGATCACCGGAATAAGCGCTTCTTTTTCCATGGCCGCCAGTGAATATCTGTCAAAAAAACAGGAGGGCGGGCAGGATGCGCTCAAGTCGGCGCTTTACACCGGTACTGCTTATGTTATTACCGTGGCCTTACTAGTTTTGCCGTTTTTACTTTTGAAAAACCCTTTCATCAGCCTTGCTGCTACCCTTGTGATTGCAGTGGTGGTTATTTTTCTCTTCAATTTTTATGTCTCAGTCGCCAATGATTACAGTGTTAAGAAGAGATTCGCAGAAATGGCAGTTATATCGCTTGGTGTAGCTGGCATATCGTTCGTAATCGGGATCCTGGTCAGGTATTTTTTCGGTATTGATATTTAAGCTTCAGCTGCCTGTAAGGGGTTACTGTGGATGATTGCCATAAATTATGATATAAGTATTTTGTGTCTGAAAATAAATTACGGGAGGATGATCTTACTGATGAAAAAAGAAGATGTTTTAAGTTTCCTGAAAGAGAACCGGGTTTTCTATATAGCAACGGTTGATGGAGATAAACCGGCGGTACGGCCCTTTGGTTTTGTTATGGACTATGACGATAAGCTTTATTTATGCACAAACAATAAGAAGGATGTTTTTAAACAGCTGCAGGCTAACCCTAATCTTGAAATTAGCGCTTTCGGCTCCGGAGAAAAGTGGCTGCGGTTAAGCGGTAAGGCGGTTGTTAATACTACCAGGGCTGTAAAAGAGGCTGCCCTGCAGGAAATGCCATTCTTAAAAAACCTATATTCAGTTGATGATGATCTCTTTGAGCTTTTTTACCTGGCAGAGGGGGAAGCTTCATTTCGCTCGGTAAAAGGGGATATAATCGATACTGTTAAGTTTTAATCATTGTTTTTTAGTATCAAAGAAGCTTAAAAAACCGGGCCCGGTAAGCAGGCCCGGTTTTTCTTACAGTTCGAAGCGCCACAGCGCCCGATCTTGCTCAGCAGTGACAGAGACTGTGCAGTCTATATTTTTAATTTTCAACCCCAGCCACAAGTGACTGGCGCAAATTCCTATATCAACATTGGGATGTTCCCACTTAACATGCTTGTAACCGTGGGGCATGGCCAAAGTGATAGTTTTGTAATCAGAAGAGATGTTAAAACGCCAGTGCTGGCTGTTGGCCCCTGAAGGAGCTTTCCGGGCCAGGTCCAGGGCATAGAGGATTTCAGGGGGCAGTTTTGTTTCATCAATATTGTTCTCAAGCAAACTTTTTAAAGGTTTGCGCTTATGGCTGAACAGGGTTGTTTGCATGCGGTCCATAAAGCGCAGGCCTTTTTCTTCCCAGTAACCGAGAGGCGATATGCAGATCACCCGCTCCCCATCGACCTCGCCTCTACCGAAACCCCACTTCGGTGCTGGTTCTTCCCTGAAACGCCCCAGGTGAGGCATCAGGCGTTCCAGTTCAGCCAGGGTGTAGTGGCCATACCAACAGGTTGCCAGGCCCAGGCTGGTAGCATAGAGGATGATAACTTCTCCCACGAAACCAGCCTGTGAAATTGATGTTGTATCTGTGGCCGCCATAAAGGCAATATTGTCCGGTGGCGAGTTAAAAACCGTGTAAAGCTTTTTATCCGGGTTGGCTTTAAAACGTTGTATCTTCACCCCGTGTTCAAAAGGCAGTTTTAAATTGGCAATAAAATCATCAATTAAACCTGAAATGTTTTCTTCCATGGGCTGCATTTCAAAACTACGGGTGGAACGACGCATATTTACGGCGCTCTCCCAGTCAGCAACTTCAAGCATCCTGATATTATCCTCCTTCGTCCTTTTAGGTTTCAGTTGGGCAAAGTTTTACTGCTTCCCGCTCAGGGTAACAATTACTATCTCCGGTTTCATGCTGAAGCGGAGCGGCAAACCGCTTTCTCCCAGTCCGGCATTTATAAGCATAGTAGTGTTTTTCGAGCTAAAAAGCCCGTAATCATATGTGGGGAAAAAGCCCTGCCCGGGAATGTAGAGAGCTCCCAGGAAGGGAAGCCTGATCTGCCCCCCGTGGGTATGGCCGACCAGGAGCAGGTCAATATTTTTTTCTGTTGCTTTGCTAAAAATTGCCGGACTGTGGGCAAGTAAAAATACCGGGGCTGCTTCTGTTACGTCTTGTAGGGCCATATCGAGCCTGGCCATGCCCAGGGAAGGATCGTCTACCCCGGCCAGCCAGACAAAATCGTTTTCCATCTTTAGCTGCACAGATCTGTTGTGCAGGATTGTGACGCCGTGTGCAGTTAATATTTTTTCCAGCTCATCGTAACCGGCCCATATTTCGTGATTCCCTCGAACATAAAAAATATCGCTGTTCTCCAAACCTGCCAGAAGCTCTTCGGCAGGGGCAGTATCCGGTCTTTTCCTGTCAACCAGGTCACCTGTGATAACTATAACGTCGAAATCCTGCTTCCTGATCAGGTTAAGCAGCTTCTGCTGGCCAGTTCCGAACCTTTTGCTGTGCAGGTCGGTCAGGTGAAGGATAGTGAATCCCTCAAACCCGGGAGGAAGGTATTTAATTTCGATTGAATATTGTTTAATCATAATGGTGCGGGTTTCCCGGTGCAGGCAAAAAGATACTGTTGAGATTATTAAAACTACTATTATTAAACAGGCAATAGTCATCTTTGTTTTATGGGTAAAAGGTTTCTTCAACGTCCTTTTAGTCTCCTGTTTTTAATGGGTTTATCGTAATGTCTTATTATAACATCCTTAGTCTATTGCTGCTGTAACTGGTTAATGTTGAGTACTATTGCTTTCGTTGGTTTGCTTTCCGGAAAATGGTATAATTATATAAGTTATCTCCAGCCGTTTAGCCGCATTTCATAAAAAAATGAATAGGGGTAATACTCATGAAGTTAACTAAAATATTAACAGTAGCGGTTCTTCTCCTGGTATTTTTTGCCCTCCTGACCGGTTGCTCCGGCGATGGTCAGGAAGTGCAGAGAAACAGTGATGAGGCTGAGCCAGAGGCCGGTTTGGTAAATACAATAGATTTTTCCGGGCGCTGGTCGGGAACAGTCCTGATTGCCGAAGTAAAAAACAGTGAAGAATTAAAGTACATGGAAGGTGCAGTTTTCGACTGCGATCTCGATCTCGATATTGATGAGAACGGTGATGGTTTCGCCGACATCTACCTGGACGACGAACTGGCCGGTCCGGACCTTGTGGCCAGGGTGGCTCAGGATCGTCCGCACCTGGTCGGTGAATTGTTTTCCAGCCCTTTTGAGCTGTATGGAACATTCAGTGATGAAAGCGGGGAATGGACCTTCACCGGTGGCGGTGATACTATCGATGAAGAGGTCGTTATTCACCTGGTATTTAACCTTACCGGTTCAGCATCACAGGCCGGGACAGCCCAGTCTTCAGAAGAGCCTGATTCTCCGGTACCGGGGGTTTCTGCTGATGCGCCCCTGGACCAATTTTTAGTTGGATCCTGGATGGCTGACGAGTTGTTTGGTGAATACAGGGTCAAAACGTTTAAAGCCGACGGCACTGCCATACATACCATGGATAAACCGGGAGGTTCGGGAGACGACATTAACAACTGGCCCAATGGTGATTGGACAATAGTTGAATCAGCTTCCGGAACCTGGAGAGTATCAGGGACAACGCTGATTACCGAAGTTGAACCTGAATTTCTTGGCCTGGACACAGAAGTTAAAATTATTGATGAGAACACGATAGAGATTTGGGAACTGCACACCAAAACACTTTATTACCGGGTTCCCCAATGATAAAAAGCAAGGCACGGCAGGAGATAAAACGGTAAACAATCAATCAGGAAAGCAGCCCTGGTCTAACCGGGGCTGCTTTTAATAATAAGGGAAAATATCTTTTTAAGCAGTTATTAAGTAGATAACCTTGCTGCTTTTAAAAGTCATCCGGGTCAACCATTACTTCAAGCAGATAAGGTTTTTCTTTTTGCAGAGCTTTCTCAAGGGCCGGTGCAATAGCTTCACCTTCGGATATTTTTTCTGCCTCCACGCTAAAGCTGTTTGCCAGGGCGCAATAGTCTATACCGGAAATATCTGTACCCGGATAGATATCTTTTTCCACAGCAACGCCCTTGTAATGCAGGAGTCCTTTCCTTACGGCAGCATAACGCTGGTTGTTGATCACCACAAAAACAACAGGGATATTGTACTTAAAGGCAGTCCATATACTCTGTACTCCGAAAAGCAGCGAGCCGTCACCGGTAAAACATATAACTCTTTGTTTGGGGTCTCCGCATTTAACCCCCAGGGCGGCGCCGGAGCCCCAGCCCAGGCTGCCGCAGCTCTGGCCGTATAGACTTTTGCTGTTTGGGCGCTTCAGGTATTCAACCAGGTGAGCGTCAGAAGTGGGTGTGTCTACAACAACAGTTGTTTTTTCATTCATAACCTGCGATATGCCTTCCACCAGGGAGGCTATCCTGATCGGTTTTGCTGCAGCAGCCTTTTTAAGCGCGGCTTCCACTTCTTTGCCGCGTTGCTCATTAAGCATTTCGACAGTTTTATTCCTGTAGGCGATCAGGTTTTTCTTCTCCCCCAGTAACGGAGCCAGGGCTGCTTTAAGTTTTCTAACAGTCTCCCGGGTATTCCCGCACAGCGGAACGTCTGCCCTATAAAGTTTATCTATTTCCTTCATATCTTCGTGCTGGTGTAGTAGTTTTGTTCCCCTGCTAATTTCCGGGGTTGCCGGTATGGTAAATTCAGCAAAAAGCTTTGCCCCCAGGGCTAAAATTACATCGGCCTTTTCTGCAGCCGGAGTATTTGCTTCGTAAGGCCCCAGGAAACGCCGGTCGGTTGTCGGGTAACCGTTGTAATAAAAGCTCCATTTCGACTCACAGCATACCCCGGCCCCAAGCATGTCGGCCAGCTCTTTAACCTCATCGATACAGTTTTCCTTGCCGGCCCCTGTGCCGGAAACAATCAGGGGGAAACTGCTCTCGGCCAGGATATGGGCTGCCCGATCTATATCTTCATCGGCCGGGGCGCTTCTATAATTCACATTGCAGCGTGGGAACGAGTAAACACTGTTTTCACAGGCCGGTGCTTCAAGCACATCCTGGGGTATTACCAGCAGGGTTGGTCCCTGGGGTGGTTTAATGGCCATTTGAAAAGCCCGATTCAGGTCTTCAACTAGTTCCTCTGAGCGAAGCGACTGCCAGTCCCATTTGGTGTATTGTTTGACCATTTCCTGTTCATGAGTAGTGGTGGTTATACCACCATGAGAAAGGAGCCCCTGGGGTTTAATAACGTTAATCACAACAATTGGCGAGTGGCTCATTTTGGCGGAATAAATCTGGCTGATCCCGTTTGCCAGACCTACATTGGCGTGCAGCATTACAATTTGCGGTGTGCCGGTTACCCGCGAATGCCCGTCTGCTGCAGCAACTGCTGAACCTTCAAAGGGGAAGAGAATAAAATCAAAATCATCTTCGTCTGCACATGCGTCAATTATCGACACCTCGGTTGTTCCCGGGCAACAATAAATACGATTTATATTTCTTTTTTTTAAAGCTTCAATAAATAATTTGCCGCCATTATTGTGTTTTGTCACTTTTATCATGTCCTCCGTTCAATCTGCCTGTTGTAAACGGACAGTAATGTAATAGATGTCACTTATATAGTAGCATAAAACTTAACAGTAGATAACTTTATGCTTATTCAGATTGACTTATCGGGCAGTGATAGATATAATCATTTTTATCAAGGAAAAGGCAAACCCATAGCAATATGGGGACGCAAAACCATGGGTCCCTTCACAGGATCGCCAGGTTGCCCTTATATAGAGCAGATGGGCCACTTGAAGGCAGCCGGCAGGGTTGCCTTGTTTATCTTAACAGTATCTATTATAGTTGGGAGTGATGCCCTGAGCTGTATTATATTTTTTTTCAGACGCTTTAATTTATGACCAAAAAAATTAAAAAGGAGCTATTATAAAAAATGAACAAATCCGAACTTATTGACAGTGTAGTAGAATATACCGGTATGATGAAGAAAGATAGTGAGAAAGCGGTTAATGCTGTTGTTGAATCAATTTCCGAAGCCCTGGCTAAAGGTGAGAAAGTTCAGCTGATCGGTTTTGGAACCTTTGATATACGCAAAAGAAACGCCAGGGAAGGCCGCAATCCGAGCACTGGAGAAACCATAAAAATTCCCGCTCAAAACGTTCCGGTTTTTAAGCCCGGCAAAGGTCTGAAAGATAAAGTTAAGTAGCAATATTATTCTTTTATAAAAATGATAAGGGGTTACTGCAGCATATGCGGAACCCCCTTTGTTTTTAATATGTTATGTTGTAAATTACATTCATGTTATAATGGGGTCCAATATATGAAAACTTCCCCTGTCATCTAAATTACAAGGGAGATTTCAATGACAATGATTAAAGACTGCCTTAAAAAAAATATCGTTTTCATGCTGTTTATCCTTTTTATAATACTGCATTGCTCCCCCACGGCAACAGCAGTTGAGACGCAGGCTGAACAGGTTACTCTGCATAAAGCCGTGCCGGCAGCCAACTCTTACCGGGCTGACATTGCGGTAACCGGCCTGGTCCAGGGTTCTGGCGGTAGAAGAGTTAATCTTACGCTGACAGTAAGAGAGCTGGGCGATTCGTCGCTTTTAGGTTCAGTGCTTGTCTTGCTGCCCGACCTGAACGGTTCTGCCGGTTTTAGCAACTTCCGGATCAACGGCAGCGGGTCGACTGCATCTTCAGGTAAGCGATGGGAAGCGATGATCGATGAACGGAGCGGTACTTATTTTCTTAACCTCAGGGCAAAAAGCGCTTCCGACTACCTGGGTAAAAATGAGCAGGTGTCGGTCTCATTTTCCGCCAATGTGCCGGCTTACGGTAATACAGGCGCATACCAGTTTAAAACCAGGGCCTGGACTGACAACAGTTCACGCGATTCCCTGCGTGTTAATCCGGCAAACGGTTTGCCGGAAAACCTGAATTCTATGGCCTCCGGGTTCAATGACCCTGTAATTCATGTTGAACTTCCGGGTAAAACAGGCAGCAATAGTTATTATTTCACAACCGATCGCGCCAGGGGCTTAACGGCGGAACTTTATGCCGAAGGCAGCGGTTTCCAGACTACCATATTCAGCTCGGCAAACTCGGTTGCTTATTTAACAATACTTCAGCTGCCGGCTATGCATCATTACACAACAACAGCTTACCGTCCCGATGGCAATGGCGGATGGAGCGTTTCTGCAGTTGCTGAAAATCAGCCTGTTGATCTCCTCCAGGGTTATACTGCAGATTGGCGGAGTTATTACCACCGGGTACCCGGTCCGGGGAAAAAGGAAGTTTTCACTTATTTAGCGGAGATGCTGAAAGCTCAGCAGGAGCTTCAGGGTTACAATCTCTCCGGGCTTGGAGATGATGACTTAAAAGCGCTGGCAAACTGGGAAGGGATTACCTACTACCGGACTGAATTAACGCCGCATTCTGAACAGGTCTGGTTTGCCGGAGTGGCACTTGAGCCGGGAGCAAAAGGGGTTTTAATGAAGCGGATAGACAGCGCTTACGGTACTACTGCCTATGTTTTTAATGAAAACGATGAACTCTGGCCTTCTGGCAGAGGTTATCGCGGTCCGGATCACGGCTTTGGTTTTGTGCGTGATGGAGACGGTTACCGGGTTGAAAGAGGCCGCGATTATCCCGGAAGCTATGTTGATATTGAACAGGTTGCCGATGCATCTAAGGGCACAGTTACTCGCTACATAGATGTAAGCAGCCCCTTCTCCGGGGCATACCTTCGCGAAGATATGACGGTAAGCGGTAGTGGAAAAGTTGATGAAATATTGCGCAGTGTAAATATCAGGGCGGGGGCCTTTCTTGATTGGCCCGGTTCGGCGGCATTTTCCGATGACTGGGATCTCTGGGTTTTCCCGAACAGAAGCTCAGGTTCTGCAGTTTTTAACGCTCCTGCTTCCCAGCCTCAACAGCAGGGCGGCAGCGGGAGTTCATCTTCTGGCAGCGCTGCCGGCATTCCTGTGCAGGATGATAGTGATCTGCAAAGCGAGCAGGAGAGTGAAGCCCCGGAAGATAGCAGTGAAGAAGAAATAGCCCTGGTTCTGCCCCCTCAACCGGGAAACAGCAGCCGTGAAGAAACAGCTCCTGCTGAACCGGGTGTCGATATGGTTGAGTATGCTGCAGAACTATCCAGGGATAATAAGTCTGTCGGCATCACATTGCTTGTTATCATTGGTATCCTGGTTTTGATTACCATTACTGCAATAGTTATTGTGATCAGAAAACGATAGATTCTTTTATCAGATTCCAGGAGTCCTCCTGGTTTTACCTTTCTTGCCTGCATCAGGATTAACCGGCTTTCCGGTTTAATTAATTACCCCTAGGTATACAATCTATAAAATAATTATTTGCAGGCCTTTTAATATAATAGGTTTGATCAATACAGGTATATTTTCCGGCAGGAAAAGTAATAATCGAATTGAATTATATAATTAGCCTAACTACACAGCATCATGAGGTTTGATTAATTATTAGCGGTGCCTGCGGGGACGCTTCGTGCGTCACGGTAGCGAAGCGGAGGCCCGAAGGGCAGACGATGGAACTGCCCCCTTGGCACAGGGCATCATTAATAAAAAATACAGGGGGCAGGCGCAGCAAATGACAACTGGCGCTAATTCCGGTCAATCGCCTGATATGAATAATGATTATCGGCAAATCTTGATGACCTTCGCTTCAAGATTAATTAATGTTTCCCTTGATCAATTTGATTCAATTATACATGAACTTTTAAAAAGAATCGGAGATTATTCCGGGGTCGATCGGGCCTATATATTCAGGCATGATTACAAGCGCGGTGTAACATCAAAAAGCCATGAATGGTGCGCTTTCGGGGTTGCTCCGGCAGTCGATGGCATGCAGGACCTTCCTCTGGATTCTTTCGGTGACATGCAGCAGGTTGGGGGAAAAGGCAAAAGCCCCTGCATTTTTATTGTAGATGAACTGTCTGCCAATACTGCTGTAAAGAAAAGCTTCAAACTGCATGGTGTTTCTTCATTTGTTGTGGCTCCGTTATCTTATCAGGGTAATATTTACGGTTTAGTTGGTTTTGATACTCTCTCAGGAGAAGGTTTTTTTTCCGGGGATCATATTAATATTTTAAATGACCTTTCCCTGGTAGTGATAAATGCTTTTCAGCGGCAGGAAAGCGAAGAAGCACTTAAAAAACAAAAAGAACGGCTCACTAATATTCTCGATGGAACAAGCGCCGGAATCTGGGAATGGAATGTCCAGACCGGCGAAACATTTTACAGCGATAAATATGCCCAGATTCTCGGTTACAAGCTGGAAGAGATGGATGATATATCCTACAAAAAGTGGGAGCAAATAACCCATCCGGATGATTTGAAGATTAGCAACGAGATGCATGAGAAGCACTTCCGGGGCGAAGTCGAATATTACGATTGCGAATACCGGATGAAACATAAAGATGGTCACTGGGTATGGGTGCATGACCAGGGTAAGGTTATTACCCGCACACCTGATGGTCAACCCCTACAGGTTTTCGGTATTTTGATGGATATAACCAGACGCAGGGAATCCGAGGAAGAACTACGTTCTACCAAGCAGATGCTTGAACTGATTATCAATAATATTCCCCAATTTATTTTCTGGAAAGACAGGAATTCTGTTTACCTGGGCTGTAATGAAAACCAGGCCAGGGTTGCCGGCCTGGAATCCCCAGAAGAAATCATCGGAAAAACTGACTATGATCTGCCCTGGAGCAGGGAAGAGGCAGAGCATTACCGCAGGGTAGATCAGCAGGTAATGAAATCGGGGCAACCCAAATACCATATACTGGAAACTCAAAAGCAGTCAGACGGCCACCGGGCCTGGCTCGATACAAACAAAATACCCCTTTTCAACAATGAGGGAAAGGTGTTTGGCATACTTGGCACCTATGAAGATATAACCGAGCGAAAAAAAGCCCAGGAAGAGCTGCTGGCCAGTGAAACCCGCAACCGCGCCCTGATTGAAACTATCCCCGATCTTATGTTTCGTTACAATCGAAATGGTGACTACCTCGATGCCTGGATTAATGACTTGGATCTGCTGCATCCGCAATCCCGCAAAGATTTTATTGAAACCGGGTTCGATGGTAAAAATATCAGGGATGTTCTGCCCGTAGAAATCTCGGCTCTTCTACTCAAGGGAATCAAGGCTGCTCTCGATACTGAAGAACTGCAGATCATTGAATATCAATACGAAGATGAAGGTGAATTGTTCTACAAAGAAGCCCGCCTGGTAGCTGCCGGCAAAAATGAAGTAATTTCCATAGTGCGCAATATTACCGATAAGAAAAAGTATGAAGTTGAGCTACAGTATTTAAGTCTCCACGATCGGCTGACCGGCCTTTATAACCGCCACTACCTTGAAAGTGAAATGGAAAGGCTTGATACCTCCCGGCAGCTGCCCATATCTATAATCATGGCCGATCTGAACGGCTTAAAACTGGTCAACGATACCTACGGTCATTCCAGGGGCGATCAAATGCTCCGGGAAGCCTCGCGAATTCTGCAGAGTGTCTGCCGCCGGGAAGATATAATTTCCCGCTGGGGTGGAGATGAATTTGTAATTGTTTTACCCAATACTTCTCCCGATAAAGCGCAGTTGATTTGTAAAAGAATAACCAGGAAATGCCAGGGGGCTTTTATTGAAGACATCCCCCTGTCGATAGCTATGGGGGTATCGGCTAAGGTCAATCACGAAAAAGGCCTGATAGAAATCCTTCGTGAAGCGGAAGATGCTATGTACAAGCAAAAGCTTACTGAAAGCCGCAGCATCAAGAATGCAGTTTTGCAGGCCCTGCTAAAAACCCTGGCCGAAAAGAGCTATGAAACAGAAGCTCACACCATGGGCATGATCGAGATGGCTCAAAAAATGGGTAACGCCCTTGAATTGAGCGATGTTGAGCTGAATCAGCTTGTTTTGGTGATTACCCTCCACGACATCGGCAAGATAAATATTGCAGAAGAAATTTTAACCAAAAGCGGTCCTTTAACCGAAGATGAATGGCAAATGATCAAAAAACACCCGGAAATTGGTTTTCGTATTGCCCGCGCCACTGAGGATTTTGCCCATGTCGCAAAAGAAATCCTCTCCCACCATGAACGGTGGGACGGCACAGGCTACCCGGAAGGTTTAAAAGGCAGGCAGATTCCCCTTCTGTCCCGGATCACTTCTGTCGTTGATGCTTATGAGGTAATGAGTAACGGCAGACCTTATAAAAAAGCTATGAGTAAAGATGAAATAGTAGCAGAGTTTAAACGCTGCTCGGGAAACCAGTTTGACCCCGCCCTGGTTAATATATTACTGGAGCAGCTTTAATTTATGGCTCGCTGGTCATGATGAAAAGCGGTCTCATTTCAAAGTTTTCATAGCGGGGGCGGTAGCGCTCGGTGTCATAGAAATGATTAACATCTACGACTTTTTTCGTTGCCGTTACCACATCCAGGGGCACATTATCATAACGGCCGTTTTTAAGCACTACCAGCCGCCCGTGCACGCCTCTCAGGATCAGGTCAAGGGCAAGATTGCCAAAAGCCATCGGTACAATAGAATCAATGGCATCGGGGTCGCCGCCCCTCACCATGTAGCCCAGTTTCTGTTCCACAACGTTTACTTTTTGGCCGTTATTGAAACGCGGGGAAATATCCTTTACGGCGGCAGCGACCAGGTTGCCTATGCCGCCCAGCTTGGCGTGCCCGTATGCATCGGTCTCCATGTTGGCGTATATCATTTCCCCGCCTTTAAACATCGCTCCCTCCGAAACAAGGGTTACAGAGTAATTGCTGGGGTTGCGGTTGCGATCATAAATCATCAGCTCGGTAAGATGATCAATATCAAATTCATATTCAGGAATAACGCAGCGATTGGCTGCGCCGGCCATGGTTGGCAGCATGGCAGTGAAACCGGCATAACGTCCGAAAACCTCAATTACCAGCAGGCGCTCGTGCGAACCGGCAATTGTGCGCAGGTTGTTGGTTAAAGATATGGTTCGGGTTACACAGGTGCTGAAACCGATACAGTAATCGGTGCCCGGCACATCATTATCCATTGTTTTCGGCAGGGCAACAACTTTAATCCCTTCCTGGTATAAACGCACTCCATAACTGAGAGTATCGTCCCCGCCGATGGGGATCAGGTAGTCAATGCCCAGAAAATCTATATTTTTTAAAACTTCCGGAGTCAGGTCATTTACTTCCAGGTTGTACTTGTCGCGGTACTGCCCGGGTACTTCATTTTTCTTCATACGGGAAGGATTAGTGCGGGAAGTATGCAGAAAGGTTCCGCCGGTCCTCCCGGCGCGGTTAACCAGGTCTTCGGTCAGGTACAGATAATTATTGCAGTTATCTGCCTCTTTATCGCGGGCCAGGTCGACCAGGCCGCTCCAGCCCCGCCGGATACCGATTACCTTGTAGCCTTCGCGCAGGGCGCGGATTGTAACCGCCCGGATAGCCGGGTTCAGGCCCGGAACATCACCGCCCCCGGTCAGAATACCGATAACTCCCGGTTTAGCTTTATTCATGTTTTAGCCCCGTTTCCCCATTTTGTTAAATAATACCATGATTAACAATTTAAAAGCAAGCCGCATCAAGATAACTCCCGGCCCTGTCTTGAAGGGATGATAAAGTTTAAAGAGAACTAATAATTACCGGTTTTTATCAGGCGGTGAAAAGGAACTTATATATGAAAAAGATATTTATCGCTGTTTTAATAACTATATTTACTCTTGCTGTTCTTGCTTACCTCTTTTATTTCTTCTTCTTTGTACCTGCAGAGGAACCGATCGGCCTGGCTCTCAACAACGAAGTTGTTGAGACACCCTTACCTTTAGCCCTTGAAACTGAAGAGGAAAAAGTAATTATCTATGTACCGGCTCTTTATGTCAGTGAAAAACTTGGCTTTGAAACAGACTGGAACAACCAAAATGGAATACTTACTGTTTCTCTCGGCGATTTTTCACTCGAGATGCCGCTCGACAGCAGGGCTGTTTCTGTGAATGGCCTCGAAGAAGAGTGGGAAGCTCCACTTAAAATGATCGATGATATTCTCTACATGCCTCTTTACCCGGCCGCGAGAGCGCTTGGTGTGCTGGCATACCGCGATGAAGAGCAAAATATTGTTAAAATTGATACCCCCCGGGCTTTTGATCCTCCGCCGGAAACTGTTTCTGAAGAGGAAGACTTAAACAGCGGGCCCTTGCTGCATGTTGCCTATCCACCTGCTGCTGATCCGTTTTACTACTACGATGAGACGCTTTTCGTTTTTGGAACAACCCAATCTTTTGCCCTGGTAGATGTTAAGGTTAACGGAGAACCGGTAGAACTGCTCGACAGGCGAAGCGGTAATTTTTTAACCATGATCGAGTTCCCCCGGGGGCAGGAGTTTGTGGTTACAGTTGAGGCAACCGGAGAAAGCGGGACCACCAGGGTGGAGCGAACCGTTCTGTATCCTGATTGGTGGCAAGCTATGCCTGCTGAACCGCTGGCTATTCATTCTTCGCGGGTGGTGCCTGCTGACAGGCAGGTGCTCAGGGAAGGAGAATCTTTGCATGTGGCTTTTCAGGGCAGCCCGGGCGGTAGTGCCTCTTACCAGGTTGGATCAGGGGGAGAGTGGCGCCAGATGACAGAGCGTTCCTACCCGGGTGGCCCGGCAGGAAACGGCGGTATTTATACTGCATCTTTCAGGGTATCATCTACCGATATCCCCCCCGGAACTATGGATATGGAACTTCCGGTTTCTGTTAAACTTGACAGGGGCGGTGAACAGATCAGCCGCACCCTGCCGGGCAGCGTGGTAGTTTTAAGTGATCAGCCTTATAAAATACTTGAAGTTAGGCCGGAGCAAGATTTAAAAAACAGGGGCTGGCTCTATACGGTTAATACCGGTCAGCTTCAACTTATATCCTCAACTCTCGGCGGTTCCGGTTACCCGACCAGTGTAGTCCGTTACCTTGTTGAAGGAGCCCGTTACCGCGCCACCGGCGCTTTTGGCGAATATTACCGGGTTGATATAGGGGGCAGCGATAATTACCTGGTTCACCGCAGCACGGTTTTCGATACGGGAGTTCAGGATATGGCTGACCCGTTGATCAGCGGGCTTGAATTGCGGGAAGATGAAAAGATGGTCCAGGTTCGCCTACTTTCAAACGAAAGGTTCCACTTTTCTCCCGAGGATGCTGTAAACAGCCTGGCCCTTAACTTCTACGGAACGGCACCGGGTACCGAACCGGCGTCTCCTGCCCTGACCAAATCTGTAAACAGTCTCAGTTACCAGCCCTACGCAGGAGAAGGAACGGGAACGTCCCGCTTCAGGATAGAAGTTGATTATGACCTGGTTGGTTTTAAGACCTACTGGGAAGAGAACGATCTTTTAATAGAGCTTTATAAACCTTTTGCCTCCGACCGGGATAAGCCTTTGGAAGGCAAGGTGATAATTGTTGACCCCGGGCACGGCGGCGTAGATACAGGGGCGCCAGGCCCCGGAAAACTTAACGAAAAAGATGTTGTGCTGGCGATCAGTCTTTACCTGCAGGAAATGCTTATAGAGGCCGGAGCGGAGGTTGTCATGACCCGTGAAGATGATCATGATGTTAACCTTTATGATCGGCCGGAGAGAATTGACCGTTTTAAGCCTGATCTTTTCATCAGCATTCACGCCAATGCCCATGCCGCCGGCGCACCGGCCACAGAGATCCACGGAATTATGATTTTATATAACTATGCCCACAACGAAAGGCTGGCCGATATCATGCTTGAAACCATGGTTGCCGAAACAACCCTGCCCGAATTCAGAACCTGGCGCAGGAATATAGCCGTAATCAGGCACCCGCATGTTCCTTCCGTTTTGGTTGAAGCGGGTTACATGATGCACCCGCATGATAACTGGTATCTCCTGCATCCGCAGGGTCAAAAAGATATTGCCGCGGCAATCATTAAAGGTGTTGAAAATTATTTCCTCGACCTTAAGTGACGAATAACCGGTTTGCCCGGCATAGTTTATGATTTGGTGGGAGGTTTTAATAGTAATGGTGAAAGGTATAATTACCCTGATCGGTTCGGGTGAACTTTCCGGGACCATGGTTGAAACACATAAAATGCTGCTTTCCCGCACCAGAGCGGGATCAAAATCTTTCTTTCTCGATACGCCGGCCGGCTTCCAGGAGAATGTCAGCCTGATTGCTGAGCGGGCGGTAGATTTTTTTAAAACGCGAGTTGGCTCAAAGATGGAGATTGCTTCATTCAAATTTGCCACTGCCCCTGATGCCGGGGATGCTCTTTCACAACTGTCAGATGCCGACTATGTATTAATCGGCCCGGGCAGCCCAACCTATGCTGTTCGCCAGTTGCAGGGCACGGTGCTTCCCTCCCTGCTCGGAGCCATGGTTACCAGGGGTGGTACCCTGACAGTGGCCAGTGCAGCTGCGCTGACAGTAGGCAGCCATACTTTGCCGGTTTATGAAATCTATAAAGTAGGCGAAGAACTGCACTGGGTTGAGGGGTTAAACATACTTGGTCACCTGGGGCTCGATCTGGTGGTTATCCCCCACTGGAACAACGCCGAAGGAGGCAATCACGACACCCGTTACTGTTACATGGGTGAAAAGCGTTTTCATCTTCTCGAAAAGCAGCTTCCCGCAAACACCACAATTCTCGGCCTCGATGAGCATACTGCCTGTATTTTAGACTTTACTGCCGCAGAAGCATCAGTGAAAGGAATTGGCAAGGTAACAGTGAGGCGTGGGGGAGAAGAAACACACTATGAGCGCGGTCAATCATTTAACTTCGCCCAGCTATCCGGACATGCTGCCCCGGCTGCCTGGAAAACAGTTTCCACTGCCGGTGTAGAAACCGTGGCTGATAATTCGCATCGGGAAGACGGGCGTTTCTGGGAAAAGATGCACACCCTGGAGGAAAGTTTTCAACGGGCCCTGGAAAAAGATGATTCCGCGCGCATTGCTTCGCTGCTGCTTGATATGGATGGTTTCCTCTGGCAGGCCCAGCTGGAACTGGAAAACCCGGAATTTGTATCACAGGGCAGGGAAATGTTCCGCGAGATGATAGTCCTGGCCGGAACCGGGCGGGAAAAGGAGAAAAAGCCTGCTGCCCCCGGTTTTGATCAGCTGGTTAATGAACTGGTCAACTTGCGTGAACAGTATCGTGATCATAAAAAGTGGCCTGAGGCAGATCAGATCCGCAATATCCTGCACGAAGCCGGGATAACCCTGGAAGATACCCCGGCAGGTCCCAGATGGCAGAGGGTGGAGGAGTGATCTGTTATGAAGGGTAAAAACCTGGTATTGGTTGGCATGCCCGGGGCAGGAAAAAGCACAACCGGGGTCATAATTGCTAAGGAGTTGGGTCTCGCTTTTGTTGATGTTGACTTAATCATTCAAGAAAGAGAAGGGGCGCTTCTTCAGGAAATTATAGACCGGGTTGGTTTGGAGCAGTTTCTTAAAATTGAAGAAAACGCGGTGCTCAGCCTGGATCTTGAAGGTTCGGTAATATCAACCGGTGGAAGCGTTATCTACAGCAGCGCGGCAATCAGTCACCTGAAAAAGAAAGGCCTGCTGATCTACCTGGAGGTAAGTTATGAAGAGATTGCCAGGAGAATCAGTAATATCGCCAGCCGGGGAATAGTTTTTGGTGAAGGCAAGGGGTTGCGCGATATTTACGGCGAACGAAGCGTCCTTTACGAAGAAAAAGCCGACCTGATTATCAACTGCACAGGCCTGACCATTGAAGAGGTGGAACAGCAGGTGATCAGGGCAGTTCAAAACAGGTGACCCCGCCAAAAATCAAGTAAAAAAGGGCGGCAGGTTACCCTGCCGGCCCTTTTAGATGGCTCAGCTCTTTAAAATGATTTCGCCGAACTTTTTACCGAAAGCCTCGCCCTTTTTAAAGTCTTCCAGGGTTGGCCCACCCTGAAAATCAAAAGATTCGACCTCTTCCCATTTCATGCTTTCAATTCTCTTGTCCAGCTCCCTGCGGGCTCCCCCAGCCCAGCCATAACTGCCGAAATAGCCAAACTTCTTGTCCTTCATACCCTTGCGTTCAACCAGGTCAAGAAAATGAGCGGCAGGGGGAAAGAGGCGGTTCTCGTAAGTGGGAGCTCCCAGTATAACTCCCCGGCTTGACCAGACCGAGGGCAGAATGTAGCTGCCGTGAGTTCTGCTCACATCGTACATCTCCACCGGAATGCCAGTTTCAGCCAGGCCCTGGGCTACCGCATCCGTCATTGCCGCTGTATTGCCGTACATCGAACCGTATAATACTGTAACCTTTTTTTCGCCCCTGTTCTTCCCGTATTCGGCCCATTTCCTGTAAAGCTCTATAATCCTGGCCGGGTTGTTCCGCCAGACCAGGCCGTGCGATGGGGCAATAATCGACAGCGGCAGGTCGCCCAGTTTATCGATAGCTTTCAGAACATGTGTGCTGAAAGAAGCGACGATGTTGGCGTAATAGCGCAGCGCTTCACTCTCATAAAAAACGTAATCCACATTCTCGTCGTCAAAAATTCCGCCCCTTAAAGCGCCGTAGCTGCCGAAAGCGTCGCAGGCAAATAATATTTTACTTTCTGTTTCGTAAGTCATCATCGTTTCCGGCCAGTGCACGAAGGGGGTCATGAAGAATTTAAGCTTTTTACCGCCCAGGTCCAGTTCTTCCCCGTCTGAAACCACTCTTACCTTTTCGCTAATTCCATAAAAAGCGTCAACCAGGGGGGCGGCCTTGGCCGAGCAGAGTATCTCGGCTTCGGGGGCCAGTTCCCTGATCACCTTTAGGATGCTGGTATGGTCGGGCTCCATGTGGTTCAAAATAATGTAGTCTATAGCTGAAACAGCTGAAATCTCATTGATCCGGTCAATAAATTCCTCAACCTTGATCGATTTGGCCAGGTCGATAATTGCTTTTTTTTCAGCCCTGATAAAATATGAGTTATAGGATACACCTTCCCTTGTAATTGGCCACAGCCCTTCAAACAGGTCTGTGGTGTGGTCATTGACTCCTATCCAGTAAATATCCGGTTGCAGCTGAACTGCCGGCATTTAATCTTCCTCCTTTGAGCCGTATTCTTAAGATCATTTTAATATTTCGGTTTCTGAGCTTGTCATTCCTTCCCGGACTTTTCTTTATGCTATAATCAGTAAAGATTTTATGAACGGTAATACTAAGATGTTTACGTAAAGACTGAGGAGATAATGATGGCTTACAATTTTGATGAAGTAATTGACAGGAATAACAGTAATTCAATCAGCGTTGAGGGGTTCCGGGATTATGTTCTGCACAATGATCCGCAGGTTGCCCTGCCCTGTGAAGATGACCACCTGATTAAAATGTGGGTTGCAGATATGCAGTTTGCCACCCCTGAAGTAGTTCTCGAAGCAATCAGGGAAAGGCTCGCCGGCCGTATTCTCGGCTACACCAGAGTATACGACCCTGCCTACTTTGAAAGTTTTGCCGCCTGGGCTAAAACCCGCTATAACTGGTCTTTTGAGCAGGACGACCTGCAAATATCGAGCGGAGTTGTTCCCGCCCTCTATGATCTCGTTGGTCATATCTGCAAGACCGACGAGAAAATTTTGTTTGTTACCCCTTCTTACGGCCCCTTTAAAAATGCTGCTGATCATAACAGGCGTCAGTATGTCTGCTCCGACCTGCTGAACAATGGTGGGTATTTCACCATAGATTACGATGATTTTGAGGCCAAGGCGAGCGATGAAAAAACAACGCTCGGTATCTTTTGCAACCCCCACAACCCTACCGGGAGGGCCTGGAGCGAAGAAGAGCTGAAAACAATCGGAGATATCTGCATTCGCCACAACCTTTGGATAATTTCCGATGAAATACACTGCGACTTGCTGCGGGTCGGCCGCAAACACCTGCCCCTGGCCGTGGTGCATCCCGAATACGATCGCATTATTACCTGCATGGCTGCCAGTAAAACCTTTAACATTGCCGGCCTGATGATCTCCAACATTATTATCCCCAACCGGGAACTGAAAGAAGTCTGGCGCAGCAATAATTCCGGTATTCAAAATCCGCTCAGCGTGGTTGCCGCCCAGGCGGCCTATGCCCGCGGGGCCGGGTGGCTTGAAAACCTGCAGGCTTATCTCGATCAGAATTTCCAATTCACGGCAGAATACCTGGCCCAGAATCTGTCCCGGGCAGTTTTCCGTATACCCGAGGCCACTTACCTGGCCTGGATTGACTTGAACAGCTACTTGCCGGGTGAGAAAGACCTGCCCCTTTACTTTGCCCAAAAGGCCGGGGTTATCCTGGAAGGCGGCAGCATGTTTGTCGATAATGCCGACGGTTTCATTCGCCTGCTTATGGCCTGCCCCCACTCGGTGCTGGAAGAAGGGCTGCATCGCATCTGCTCAGCACTGAACCACGGTTGATTAACCTGAAGCGGATATAATGATAGAATAAAAGAAAAGGCGTAAAAAGCTATGAAAAAAACAGCGGCAGAGTTTATTAACGCAGTTTCCCGGTATAAAAAAATAGTAATCTATATTCCCGGTTCGCCCGATCCGGATGCGATTGCCTCGGCCTATGCCATCAGGATGATCCTGCAGCGGTACCAGGTTAACGCCGATATATTTGCCGAAAGAAGACTCTCCCTGGCCCAGAACCGGGCTTTTATCGAAAGTTTAAAAATACCTGTCACTTTCGGCAAAGAGGTAAACCCTAATAAATATGATGCCTATATCGTTCCCGATTTTCAGAATAACCAGATTGAACAGCTGAGCGGCAAAATACCGTGCGTCGCCCATTTCGACCATCACGGCAAAACAGAAAACGGGGCAAAGGCCGATTTTTCCCTGGTCAGAACCGATGTTGGTTCTACCTGCACCCTGCTTGCCCTGATCATTAAAAGCCTGGATATTGACTTCGGGGCTGACCTGCAGACAATTGCCACCGCCCTGGTTTTCGGTATTCAAACCGACACGGATAAATACAACTATGTTACCCCGCTTGATCTCGAAGCCCTCGATTTTCTGACCGGTAATGCCGACAGCGCCATTTTAGAAGAGTTGAACAGTATGCCTCCCTCGGCCAGCACTCTGCTCTATTTCAAGAAAGCCCTGCAGAGCGAGGTTATCTACAAAGACTGGGCCTTTTACGGTATCGGCTTTATCGATTCTTTGAGCCGCGATTCCATAGCGATCACTGCAGATATGCTCCTGAAAAAAACCGGGCACAGGCTGGTTGCAGTATTTGCTATTGTAGAAAACAGCCGCAAAAAAGAAACCTATCTCGACGTTTCTCTGCGCACACGCAGCAAAGCCGTGGATATGAACAGGCTGATCAAAAAGATTACCCCCAACGGCGGAGGCCGACGCTATAAAGGAGCCTACCAGGTGAAGCTTAACTATTTAAAGCATACCCCGGAAAGAGATATGCTATGGCAGGTTGTTGAAACGGCCACCCTGGAAACACTGCGCCGCAGCAGGGATGCCTACTACATGAGCACTCTGGAAAGCGCTTACCGCAGTATCAGGGACAAGGTGCTCTCCCTGGTTAAAGGCGGCAGTAGAGATAATGCCGATACGGAATAGATAGAAAAAGGGCTGCTCCAATTTATGAGGCAGCCCTTCTTAAATTCAGGATAACCGTAAGCTTACCTGATGCCGTATTCAGCTGCAACAGTAGCTCTAACTGTTACCTGGTCCGGACTGATCGGGGTCGGCCCGGCTCCCATCGCCGCATCTTCCCTAACCATTCCATCCTGGGCTTTGTACGGGATGTAGTCTGTTCTTTCCTCCCTGATGCTTTGCAGGCCGGTGATTGAATTGCCTGTGCTCCCGGCAATTGCCTCGGCCTTGAGCGAAGCCTGCTCTGCAGCAAGCGCAAGAGCCTGCATCAGCAGTTCCTGCGGGTCTTCCACTTCAAAGCTGACATAGTTTATGCTATTTGCTCCTGCGCCGATGGCCAGGTCAATTATTTCACCTACGGATTCCAGGTCGTCTGTTTTAACAATTATCTCATTCACTGCCTGGAAAACCGTCCTGCTTTCTTCACCGGTCAACATGTCGCCAATCCATTCCTCGTAACTGTAGAGGCTGTAAGATCCGGTTTTCAGGTTGTCTTCACTTAACCCGTAATCAAGCAGAGCTTCCCAAACCGCATTGGCCAGCTCGGCATTTTCTTCAGCTACCGTAGCCGCATCCCTGCCGCGGGTGTGAATAGCCAGGCTCATTACAGCCAGGTCGGGTTCCGCTTTAATTTCCGCTTCGCCGTAAGTTTGAATTACCCGCGGGGCCTCAGCCGTTCCTGAACCGGCCTGGTTTCCCCCGCAGCCGCTCAAAAACATTACGGCAACAACTACCAGAGCAACAGCAACTATAATCTGTTTTTTATTCATTGCTCCAAACCTCCTCATAAATAACCATCTGTTATGATGACCGGTAAAGGTAGGTTTCGGTTCCCACTCAGGGCAGATGATCCAAAGCGTTATCCAGCGCTTCCAAAAATGAGTTAAGGTGAATTCTTTCAATAGTGAGCGGGGGGTCAATACGCAGCGTATTATAACCACGGCGCAGGGAGGTGATGAAACCTTTTTTAAACAGCTGGTCATGCAGGTTAGAGGCAGGCTGGTCGTCGGCCCCGTTAAACTCAAGGGCAATCATCAAACCTTTTCCCCGCACTTCCCTGCAGGCATCATATTTCAAACAGACCTTCTGCAGGTTATTCAGTAATTCGGCACCCAGCTTTTCGCTTCTGCTCACCAGGTTGTTCTTTTTCAGCACATTAATTACTTCATAAACAACCCTGCTGCCCAGGGCATCGTTCTGGTGTGACTGCTGGTAATAGAACTGCTCCCTGCCAAGCATCTCAGCCGCTTTTTCCCCGCAGGCCAGCACACTTACCGGGTAGCCGTTGCCGCTGCCCTTACCGGCAGCAACCAGGTCGGGCTGCAGGTGATAATGGTTGTAGCCGAACCAGCGGCCTGTTCTGCCCATTCCCGTTGTTACCTCGTTAACCAGGATCAACCCCCCGTTATCACGCACCAGTTGAACCAGGGTTTTGATAAAAAGCGGGGGAGGAAACCTGACCAGGCCGGAGGCGCTGCCGGGTTCAAAAACAAAACCGCCCAGTTCTTCAAAAGGGATTAATTCAAAAACCGGGCAATCAGGCCGGCAGTTATCGGCCTCGCTGCAGTTGCGGCAGGCTGTCCAGTCGAGCAGGTGCCAGTTCTCAACCTGCCCTTTACCGGCATAACCGTAAGAACCGAGATAAGAATCGTGCAAACAGAGCAGTCTGAGCTTACCGGTAATCTTGTGCAGGGCCTGAATACCGCACTCCACCGCTTCGCTGCCCGAACAGAGGAAGATGCACTTGCCCCCCTGCAGGCCGGTTATTTCAAGAACCGCCCTGGCTGCATTATCAACAATACTGCTGCTGTTATAGTAGCCGCAGTGGGTCACCTTGCCCAGCTGTTCTTCTATCGCCCGGTTGATGCCCGGGTGATTATGCCCCAGCAGAACAGTCCACACTCCCGATTCCAGGTCCATGTACTGCCCGCCCTGGTCATCGTATAGAAAAGAACCCTCAGCCTTAACTACGTTGTTTATCTTCAAAGGATGCCCGGTGCACCATAAAAGGTTTTTCATCTTCAACCCCCTGTTCCTGCTTGATCACAATCAATAAGAATCGGCCCTTTATAATCTTCATTAATAATACTACTTCAAAGATATTAATCCTCCAAAAATGAAAATAGCACAAATATTTAGGCAGAGGAAGGATCTGCGAGGTTAATCAAGAAACATTGCTCAAACATGAACTGCTACAAAACTCTGCTGCTCTTTTAGGTTTGTTGGCTTACTTTATTTAAATGATTTTTAGATAATAGAAAAATTACTGAATAGTATTGGTATATAGCTCCCTAAAGTGATATATTTAAAAGCATGGAGGAATATATTTATGAGAAATTATGTTATCATCTTGCTCATATTTGCCTTCACTGTGCCCCTTCTGACAACTCCCTGTTATGCTTTGAATGAAAATATAATTTTTACCGAGGAAGAGCTTGATTTTCTTGAAAAACATCCTGTTATCAGGGTCGGCGTAGATCCGGATTTTATACCTTTTGAATTTATTGATTCAGATGGCGAGTATAAGGGGATTGCGGCTGACTATATATCTTTAATTAGCGAAAGGACAGGTATTGAATTTGAAATAATTAAAGGGCTTACCTGGCCTGAAGCTTATGATGGGGCATTGGCCGGAAGAATTGATGTTTTACCGGCAATTTCACGGACGCAGGAAAGAGAACTTTATTTTTTATTCAGTGAGCCTTATTACTACTTCAAAAGGGTAATTGTAACAAGAGACACCGAAACCAGATTTTCCGGGATAGAAGATTTAGAAGGACAAACAGTAGCAGTGCAGCGGAATAGCTCACATCACAGTTACTTGTTGTCTTACCCAAATATTAATTTAAGCCTCTATGATTCTGTAGAACTGGCATTAACTGCAGTAGCTAATGGAACTGAAAGAGTTTTTGTTGGGAATCTGGCCACTTCTAACTATTTAATACGTTCTACCGGTCTTACAAATTTAAAGTTTACTGCATTTGAAGCCGAACTGCAGCAAGCATTATATTTTGCTGTTCGGCAGGATTGGCCTCTATTAGTGAGCATTTTAAATAAAACGTTGGATACAATAACCCTGGAAGAAAGAATCGCAATAAATAATAAATGGGTTGACCTGGAAACAGATATTGATTACGGCCCGATCATAAGAATTATTACTATTGCCGGTTCATTCCTTGCGGTCATAATAGCAGTTTCGTTTTACTGGATCGCTCGTTTGCGAAAAGAGGTCAGAAGGCGGGAACTGTTACAGCTTGATCTGGAGAAAGCTAAACAGGAAGCCGATGAAGCAAATGAATTTAAGTCAAGTTTTATGGCCAGGATGTCTCATGAAATCAGGACTCCACTTAATGCGATTACAGGAATGGCTTATCTGCTTAAAAAAACTGAAGTCACTCTTACACAAATTATGTATATAGATAGAATAACTCAGGCTGCCAACAACATGTTGAGTATTATAAATGACATCATGGATATATCTAAAATAGAGGCGGGAAAAGTCGAGCTCGAGACAATCTCCTTTAGTATGGATCAGGTTATTCAGGATGCTGTAAACATAGTTTCATATAAAATTGAAGAGCAGGGAATTGGTTTTAAATTATCTAAAGATCCTGCTCTACCCAACTGGTTCTATGGTGACCCTAAACGAATTGGACAGATACTGCTTAACATTCTTAATAATGCAGCCAAATTTACTAATGCGGGTGAAGTATCACTAGACGTCAGACTGGTAGCTCATGAAAATGGTCATTACCACATATCTTTTACAATCAGGGACACAGGGGTAGGAATGACAGAATCACAGGTAGAAAAGCTTTTTTTGCCCTTCATACAGGGTGATAGCAGTATTAATAGAAAATTTGGCGGCTCCGGTCTGGGTATGTCCATAGTAAAAAACCTTCTCGATATGATGGGTGGTAAAATTCAGGTTTTCAGTACTCTGGGAGAAGGCTCCACTTTTATTGTATTCCTTAAACTGACTGTTGATAAAGAAAATGAAGACATTTACAGGAAAACTATGTCAGCCAGCCATTTCAAGAATATGAATACCCTGGTTTTAGAAAAAACTGGTGCGAATATGAATTTAATTGAAAGTTACCTTAGCGCTTTTGGTATGCAGAGTGAGCTTACAACCTCTCAGGCCAGTGCACTAAGTATGCTCGAAGCTGCTGACGGTAAATTTGCCAAAGGATTCGATCTGTTTATTTTCGATTACGATACTCCTCAAGAAGGTGGTTTCAAATTTGCAGAGTCCATCAGGTCTAACAAAAAAATTGTAAAACAACCTAAGTTGATTATGCTGCTTCCAATGATGAGAGGAGATTTATTTGACAGACTTTTTGAAAATGGTATTGATTTAGGCATTAGCAAACCTATTATCCCTTCGGTTCTATTAAATGGCATTCTGGATATTTTTAATTTAAAGGCCATTTCGGCCTCTCAACTTTCTGTTAACAAGATGGATAAACGATTAATGCCTGAGAAAATGTACAAAGTATTACTTGTAGAAGATAATAAAACAAACCAGTTAATCGCTAAATCTATACTTAAGGAAATAGGAATAGATTCGATTCTCGCTGGTGATGGTAAAAGCGCTGTCGAGCTATATCAGCAGCATATGAATGATATTGATTTAATATTGATGGATTTACATATGCCTGTTATGAACGGCTATGAGGCGGCACAGGAAATCAGGAAGATATCAAACAGCATTCCTATAGTTGCCATGACAGCAGATGTAATTATGGGTGTTCGGGAAAAATGTGAACAGAGTGGAATTCACTATTATATAAGCAAACCTTTTGATCCTGAGCATTTCATACAGACTGTGGTTGATATTATCACTGCTCACAAAAGTGATAAACTTCAGAATACAGATGTGCTGGATACAAAAAAAGGTTTGAATAATATAGGTGGAGACCTGGAAGTTTATCGGCAGGTTCTGAATGAATACTATAAAGAAAATCAGGAAACCCTGCAACTGTTTGGCGATGCTATTCGTGAAAAAAGGTATTCTCATGCTGCCCAGTTAGTGCATAAAGTTAAGGGAAGTTCAGGCAGCATCGGTGCCGAATCACTCTATAAGGTCTCAGTAAAACTACAAAAAGCATTGAGTACTGATCAAGTAGATGAGATCATGCCCCTGGCAGATGATTTTTCCCGCCAATTGAAAAGATTGCTTACAGAAATAGAAGAACTCACAGAAAAAATGAAAAAGCCTGATATTATCCGGGAGGTTGAAAATTAGCGATGACAGTAAAAATCTTAGTAGCTGAAGATTCAGCATCAGATCGGTTAATCATCACGAATATGTTAAAAGGATATGATGTTCTTACTGCTAATGATGGTTTAGAAGCTATGCAGCAACTTAACCTGCACCAGGATATTGATTTAATTATCCTTGACCTACATATGCCAAACATGGATGGCTTCCAGGTTCTTTCTGCGCTTAAATCTGAAGATCGTTATAAAAAAATACGCACAATTATATTAACTAACTACGATGAGCTCGATAATGAAATCAAGGGTCTGGATCTTGGCGCGATAGACTTTATCAGAAAACCGATTAACATGGCTTCTCTCCGGGCCAGAATTGATATACATGCAGAACTGTTAAGAGTCCAACAACTGCTTGAACAAAAACTTTATGAGCAAGGTATTACGTTTGATATAATATTTCACCAGGCACCGATTGGAATAGCTATTTCACTCGGCAATAAACCTTCACTTGACGGAAATAACGATTATATAAGTATAAACCCAATGTATCAACAAATAACCGGAAGAACACAGGAAGAACTCATCAGGTTAGGCTGGGAAAAAATAACTCATCCAGATGACCTGGGAGCAGAAATAAAAAATTTCGAACTACTGAAATCGGGGTCCATCAATAACTACTCTATGGATAAACGGTATATCAAGCCTGATGGATCAAGCATCTGGGTGCATGTTGTGGTAGCTGCTTTGGATCTGAATAATGACCGTGAGTATAATCATATCTGTTTCGTTCAGGATATTTCAAAAAGGAAACAAATTGAAAGTAACCTTACTTATAACCTTGAGCATGATCGGTGGACTGGGTTATATAACCAGACTTATTTGGAAAGCCTGCTCGAAAACGATTTGTGTCAACCCTTCAAAGCAAACAAAGCGCTAGTTGGTATAAATTTAAGTCAATTGCACTCAATAAATTTAACTTATGGAAATTACTATACCCGGGACCTGATAAAAAAGATTATTGGTGCTTTAAAAATCCATTGTAATGATGATCAATTGCTGTTTAGCCTGCAGGATTATCAGTTTGCAATCTATGTTAAGGCATACCAGGATAAAGAAGAACTAATAGCTCTTTGTGAAGCTGTGGCTGCCACCCTTGATTCATTACTGACAATTGAAAGGGTTGAGGCCAGCATTGGAGTAGTTGAAATATGTGGATCCAATACCAGCAGTGTTGACGAACTGTTTAAAAGGCTTCTGATTGCCTCAGAGAAAAAACTAGAGAGTTATGGAGAATCATCATATTGCATTTTTGATGAAAACATGGAAGCAGAAATTGTCCGTAAAGATGAACTTCAACGTGAACTGGCTGAAATTGCTGCAGATGAGTCCAGTAAATTGTTATTCTTGCTCTATCAACCGATATATGATCTAAAGACTAACCAGATCTGGGGTTTTGAAGCCTTAGCCAGGTTGAACAGTAACCTGCATGGCCAGGTTTCTCCATTAGAATTTATACCACTTGCAGAAGAATCTAAATTGATTATTCCCCTGGGTGAAAAAATTATTCTACAGGCATTAAACTTTATCAGGAAATTGAATGGAAATGGGCATAATACTCCTGGCATTTCAATTAACATCTCAGTTATTCAGTTTCTTAAAGAAGGTTTCTGCGAAGATTTATTACGCTTAATAGCGAGAATGGATGTAAACCCGGAAAAAATATGTCTGGAAATTACAGAATCAGTAATCGCCAAGTCTTTTGAGGATATAAATATTGTATTAAGACAACTCAAAAAAACAGGTATAAAGATTGCTCTTGATGATTTTGGAACAGGATATTCCTCACTGGCCCGTGAACGCGAACTTAGTGTTGATTATATTAAAATAGACAAAACATTTATCAATAAGCTATTAGTTTATAATCCGGAGGAGGCTATAACCGGGGATATTATTTCAATGGCTCATAAGCTGAGCCACAAGGTAATAGCGGAAGGAGTCGAAGAAGAAAACCAAAAGCTATATCTGATGAATAGTGGATGTGATATGGTCCAGGGCTTTCTTCTAAGTAAACCCCTTGCAGAAGAACAGGCCATCGAGTTGGTTAAGAAAGCTAATCGCTAAATACTATAATAATTGGGGTCAGGTCTTGAAATATAAGCTTTGAATGCTATAGCTCCGACATAGCCAGAACACTACGGATTGAATATCCAGAAGCAGTTTGCCATGTTACCTCTCGTGGTAACGCAAGGAATAATATTTATATAAATGATCAAGACCGCAAGACATTTCTAAATCTACTGAGTGAAGTTGTTAAAAAGTGCAACTGGCTCTGTCACGCTTATTGTCTAACGGACAACCACTATCACCTGCTTATTCGAAACCCCGGACGCTAACTTCTCATATGGTATGCGGCAGTTAATAGGTATTTATACTCAACGTTACAACAAAATGGAGCTACCTTGAAGGATATTGCTGACTCAATTGGGAATCACTAAACAACAGATAAAAACTGGTTTGACACTATATTGACACCGAATTGCCTTGTTAGATTGAGGCTAGGATAAGCAGGAAGGCGAGAATATGAATCAGAGCAATTAAGTGGCGGTATTAATGAAGCATTTTTAATATGAACATAACGAAGTGCAGGAAGGTTGAATATCCATGAGCATTAAAGAGGAATACCGGGCCGATATAGATGCGATACTGGCTAAAAGGGATCATCTTGGTGCTGACTACTGGACAACTGCGGATAAACGCCTGGGTAAGGGAGGGCCCTTTTCCACCCTTGAGGCTGTGCGCTTGCTGCTGGAATTAGGAATGGATATTTCCGAGCCAATATTTAAAGAGGTTGCCGAAATAATTTTCAGCACCAGGCGGGACGATGGGCGGTTTAAACTATCCCCAAAAGGCGCAATTTACCCCTGCCACACTATTAATGCCGCCAGTACGCTTTGCCATTTGGGCTATGCAAAAGACAGCAGGCTGCAAAAAACGTTTCAGCATCTTTTTGATATTCAATACAGTGACGGAGGTTGGCGGTGTAATAAGTTTATTTACGGTAGGGGTCCTGAAACGGAGTATTCAAACCCCTTTCCAACTTTAAATGCTCTCGAGATTTTCCGGTTTACTGATTTTCTTAACCAGGAACAAAGTCTTGACCGGGCCGTGGAATTTTTACTTGAGCATTGGACTATCAGGAAGCCGATCGGGCCCTGCCAGTATGGTATAGGTACGCTATTCATGCAAACGGAATACCCCTTCGGCAATTATAATCTTTTCATTTATCTCTATGTCTTATCCTTTTATAACAGGGCAAAGGAAGATAATAGATTTCTTGAGGCCTTAAATATTTTGGAATCGAAAATGGTTGATGGGAAAATTGTGGTAGAGCGGGTTAATCGAAAACTTTCCGTATTTACCTTCTATAAAAAGGATGAGCCCAGTGAATTGGCAACCAACAAGTATCATGAAATTCTAACAAACCTGGGCAGGCTTGGAGGTTAAACGAAAAAGTGCAAAAGTATAGCATCCCTGTCCCCGCGCTCCTTATTTCAATTTCCCGGGAAATAAAGTTTCAAGCAGGTTAAGTTTTTTTATAACGGTTGCCAGTCTTTGCGTAGATTAGGAAGACAATAGTTGCTAAAACGAATAATATCCACACTGCATGGACAGCCCATTCTGCATTTAAAAGTCCACCTGCCGCAGGAATTAAAAGTGTACCTGCCAGGGCGAATGTTTTTTTAATAGAAGGGTTGCATTGCTAATTTAAATGTGATATATAAATAACATAATGTTATATAAAAATTATATTATATGCTAAATAGCTAACATTAGGAGGAATTAGCAATGAAAAAGAATCCAATACGTTACCTGGGGTTGGTAGGGTTACTGGGGCTGTTAGGTTTAATTACAGGCAACATAGGTTATTTTGGTTTTTTCGGATACTTTGGTTTTTTCGGTCTTGCCCGCCATAGCGATGATGAAATGCTGCGGCATAATCTCGGCCGGGCAGGGCTAAATGCCTTCATAGTTTCCCTGCTGGGCTTTCCTGCATTAATTATCGCCAGCTCTTTTTTCGAATCTACAGATGCGCTTTTGAAATTCTTTGCAACCTTTTACGCCAATTTATTTGTTGTCCAAATCCTGACCTTCGTTATATCCTTTAATATCTATGAGAAGAGGGGAAATATGTGATGCAGGTTACCTTAAAAACCCGTATTAAAGAGCTTCGGGCAAGGCATGATTTAACCCAGGAGCAGCTTGCTGACAAGGTTGGGGTGCGCCGGGAAACCATTGGCCATATTGAAAAGGGCAAATACAACCTATCACTGCTGCTGGCTTATAAAATTGCCACGGCTTTAGAAAGCAGTATAGAAGAAGTATTTATATTCGACCGTGCAGATTAAACGATGAAGCGGGTTTCTCATCCTCCAGAACGCCAGTTATTACATGAGGTGTCTACCCTATGCCACCTTACCCGCCTATTATTGAATTACAATCCGCTTTTAAAAAGAAGGATTAGTCAAACAATTACAGAATTAGAACTGGTAGTTTAAGAACCTCACGATATACTGACATCTATCGAAGACTATTCGTAATCCTGGAGGACCTATGAACCAAAACAACAACAATCAAATTGAAAGCCGACTCTGGAGCGCTGCAGACGAGCTACGCGCCAATTCAAAGCTAAAATCATCGGAGTATTCCGTTCCCGTTCTGGGGCTAATCTTCCTGCGCTATGCAGATTATAAATTAAGCGCAGTTGAAGCCGAGCTGGAAGGTCAGGCCACGGGCAGACGCAAGATCGGCCCTACCGACTACCAGGCCCGCGGGGTAATGTACCTGCCCCCGGAAGCCCGCTTTTCTGCCCTCCTGAACCTGCCCGAAGGCAGCAACATCGGCCAGTCTATAAACGATGCCATGCGGGCCATTGAAACAGAAAACCCCGATTTAAAAGATGTACTGCCCAAAACCTATAATCGCCTTGAGAACTCCGCCCTATCCGAGCTGTTAAAACTGCTAAACTCCATCCCAATGGATATCGAGGGCGATGCTTTTGGTAAAATCTACGAATATTTCTTGGGCAAGTTTGCCATGAGTGAAGGGCAAAAGGGCGGCGAATTTTTCACCCCCACCTGCATCGTTAAACTTATAGTCAGCATTATTGAACCCTACAGCGGGCGGATTTACGATCCTGCCTGCGGTTCTGGCGGTATGTTTGTGCAAAGCGCCCGCTTTGTAGATGAACACCGCAATGGCGGCGGTGAAGTAATCAGTATCTACGGTCAGGAAAGGGTTTCTGAAACCGTACGCCTGGCTAAAATGAACCTTGCCGTTCACGGTTTAGGCGGCGATATCCGCCAGGGCAATACCTACTATGAAGACCTGCACAAAAGCCCCGGCAGATTTGACTATGTAATGGCCAATCCTCCCTTTAATGTAGACCGTATAGATAAAGAGCGTTTAAAAGATGACCCCCGGTTCCCCTTCGGAATGCCACGGGTTGATAATGGCAACTATATCTGGATTCAAATTTTTTACAGCACCCTAAATGAAACAGGGCGGTCCGGTTTTGTTATGGCCAATTCTGCTTCCGATGCCCGGGCATCGGAACTGGAGATCCGCAAACAGCTAATTGAAGTTAAAAGTGTAGATGTAATGGTAGCAGTCAGTTCAAACTTCTTCTATACTGTTACCCTGCCCTGCACCCTCTGGTTTTTCGACCGGGGTAAAAAGAATACCGACCGGGCAGATAAAGTACTTTTCATTGATGCCCGTCATATCTTTCGCCAACTCGACCGGGCCCATCGCGACTGGACCCCGGCCCAGGTGGAATACTTAGCCAACATAGTGCGCCTCTACCGGAGCGAAGAACCGGAAGATCTGCATGGTGGGTTGGAGCTGTTGAAGGAGAACTTCACCGAGCTTGAATATGTTGATGTGCCGGGTTTGTGCAAGGCTGCCACTATTGAGGAGATTGAAGAGCAGGGTTACAGCTTAAACCCGGGGCGTTATGTTGGAGTAACTGCCCGCGAGGAAGATGACTTTGACTTCAAAGAGCGCCTGGAAGAATTAAATGAAGAACTGGAAAAGCTCAATGTCGAGGCGAGAGAACTGGAAGAGCGGATTGCGGAGAATGTGGTGAAGTTGCTGGAGGGTGAGTGATGGGGAAAGAGTTATACAAGAAATATAAGTTGCGTGATATTATAAACCTTAAATACGGCAAAGGTTTACCTAAAAGAGAAAGAAGGGCGGGTGAATACCCTGTATATGGTTCTGGAGGTGTTGTTGATAAACACATTGAACCATTAGTTAAAGGACCTGGCATTATCATTGGAAGAAAAGGATCAATTGGAAATGTATTCTATGAGAAAAAGAGTTTTTACCCGATTGATACTGTATACTATGTTGAAGCTAAAGATCTGCCTCTTGATTTGTATTATTTGTCGCATCTGTTGACTACTATTGGACTTAATAATATGAATTCAGACGCTGCTGTGCCTGGCTTAAATCGTGAAATAGCATTATCCCAAGAAGTTATAGTCCCACCACATGAAGTCCAACGTAAAATCGCCGCTATCCTCTCAGCCTACGATGATTTAATTGAGAACAACCTACGAAGGATTAAAATCCTCGAAGAAATGGCTCAAAACCTTTACCGTGAATGGTTTGTCAACTTTCGCTTCCCCGGTCATGAGATTACCCGCTTCGTTGAATCCCCCCTGGGTCAAATCCCGGAGGGGTGGGAGGCCTTAAAGCTTGGTGATTTAATAAATATTAGAAAAGGAAAAAATATAACCAAAAAAACTGTAGTAGAAGGCCCAATTCCTGTTATTGCTGGAGGTAAAAGCCCTGCTTACTGCCATAATACATCAAATACAAAGAAACCTATTGTAACAATTAGTGCATCTGGAGCGAATGCTGGTTTTGTTTGGCTTCATCATGAAAACGTTTGGGCTTCGGATTGTTCAGTTATAGATACCGATACAACACGATACGTTTATTACTACTATTTACAACTTAGAGATAGAAAAGTAGAAGTAGATATGCTACAAAGAGGTGCAGCCCAACCACATGTTTATCCGAAAGATTTAATGGAATTAGAAGCGGTAAAAGTGCCAACTTTAGTTTTAGATAGATTTAACTTAGAAGTATCGGTTTTATTTCAAATGATTGGAATTTTGTATGGTAAAAATACCATCCTCCGCCAAACCCGCGACCTCCTCCTGCCCAAGCTAATCTCAGGCGAGGTGGATGTTTCAGAGCTTGACATTAAAGTGCCAGAGGAGGCGGCCTCTTGAAAAATGCTGACTTAGAAATCCTTCTCCAGGAAGGCGAAGGCACCATGCTGGAATATAAGAAGAAGCCGAATAAAGATTTCGCCAGTGCATTAACAGCTTTTGCAAATACTATTGGTGGTAAAATTCTTCTCGGAGTTGATGACAAGGGCAGGGTTACAGGTATAGAAGATACAAATGAGCTGCGGGGGAACATACAAAACATTGCAAGGAATTGTGATCCTCCTGTACAGATTACTTTGCAGCGAATAGATGAAGTAGTTGCTGTTATTGTTAAAGAAAGTGATGATAAACCAGTTCAGTGCAGTGATGGTTTTTTTGTACGACAGGGTGCAGTTACTCAAAAACTAAAACGCCATGAGATTCATAATTTATTTAAGCAGGCTGGAACTATCCGCTTCGATCTATCTGTGTGCCCTAAGTTTAATTATCCCGACGATTTTGATCATGACAAATTCAAATATTGGTTAAAGAAAAGCACTATAACTACAGAAAGTAATATAGAGGATATTTTAGTTAACATCGAGGCTGCTGAACGTGTAGCTGGCAAGTTGCTTTTCCGTAATGCCGGGGTGCTTTTCTTTGCCAAAGAGCCCCGCAGGTTCTTTAATCAGGCTTATATAACCTGTCTGCTTTTTAAGGGTGACAAAAAAGTAGATGTGCTGGATCGTAAAGATTTTGCTGAAGGAATTGTTGAAGATATAGAAAACAGCCTTCGCTTTATTGAACGCAATACCCGTACGGCTTATAAGATAGAAAAATTGCAGCGTGAAAATATACCAGAATATCCAATGGAAGCATTACGCGAAGCGATAACTAATGCAGTTATGCACCGGGACTGGTTTATTGAAGGTGGCAACGTCTTTGTTGAAATCTTTTCAGATCGCATTGAGGTAACAAGCCCTGGTGGGTTGCCTGCTGGTATGAACTATGATGATTTAGGTCGTAAGAGCATCAGGAGGAACCCCTTAATAGCTGACCTATTACATCGAATAGACTTTATAGAAAAAGCCGGTACTGGAATTAGAAGAATGCGGGAGGGTGCTGTATCAAACGGTTATCCGGAACCTGAGTTTATGGTGGACAATTTTTTTGATGCTGTTTTCTATCCACTAAAAGCTGAAGACCCCGCAAGCACCCCGCAAGCACCCCCCAAGCACCCCCCAAGTACCCCTCAAGTTATAACGGTGCTTAAAGCTGCATTAAATGAAGATAAGAAAAGAGAAGAGTTGCAAGAAGTGGCGCAGATCAAAGATAGAAAACATTTTAGAAAAAATTATATAGAACCCTTGGTATCCAGTGGTTTGTTGCGTATGACTTTGCCAGATAAGCCTAATAGCCCAAACCAGCGTTACAAAACCACGAAACAAGGAGTGGCTTACTTAAAGCAAGTAGAAGAGGAGAATAAGTGATGGCTCCCACCGGCTTTAGCGAAGACAGCCTAATCGAAAAACCGGCCATAGATCTACTGGCTGCCTTGGGTTGGGAAACCTATAACGCTTACGGTGAATTCGAACAGGGTCAGAGCCCCCTTGGTCGTGAGAACAAAGCCGAGGTGGTTTTAACATCCAGGCTGCTCCCTGCGCTTGAAAAGCTGAACCCTAATGCCCCCGGCGAAGCGATCATCCAGGCAATAGAAGAGCTGACCCGCGATCGCTCCCGGTTGAGCATGGTTGCTGCCAATCATGAAATCTATGAACTGCTGAAAAATGGGGTAAGGATTCAGGTTCCCGATCCTGACCAGGGTGAACGCACAGAATATATCCGCATCATCGACTGGGAAGAACCGGCCAACAACGATTTCCTGCTCTGCTCGCAGTTCTGGATTACCGGCGAAATGCATACCCGCCGCGCAGACCTTGTGGGTTTTGTAAACGGCCTGCCGCTGGTATACATGGAATTTAAAGCGGTTGATAAAAGATTAGAAACAGCATATTTCAATAACCTGCAGGATAATAAAGACACCATCCCCCACCTGTTCTGGTATAACGCTTTCATTATTGTCTCCAACGGCAACCAGAGCAAGATCGGTTCGGTTACTGCCGGTTGGGAACACTTCGCCGAGTGGAAGAAGGTAGGCAGCGAAAAAGAAGAACCTAAGGTTTCTCTGGAAACAATCCTGAAAGGCACCTGCGAGCATTCACGCCTGCTTGATCTGGTTGAAAACTTCACCATCTTCATGACAGTTCCCGGCGGACAGGTAAAACTGATCGCTAAGAATCATCAGTATCTGGGGGTTAACAACGCAATCGAAGCTTTACAAAATATAAATGAGCGAGAGGGCCGCCTTGGTGTATTCTGGCATACCCAGGGCAGCGGTAAAAGTGTGTCGATGATCTTCTTTTCCCAGAAGGTGCTGAGAAAAGTGCCGGGCAACTGGTCTTTTGTCATCGTCACCGACCGCAGGGAGTTAGATGATCAGATCTACAAAAACTTCAGCTCCTCCGGGGTGGTAACCAAAAGCAAAACCCAGGCTGAAAGCAGCCGCCACCTGCGCCAACTGTTAAGTGAAGATCACCGCTACATTTTTACCCTCATTCATAAATTCCGTACCGAACCGGGAGAAACTCACCCCGTGCTTTCAGAACGCGAAGATATAATAGTGATTACCGATGAAGCCCACCGCAGCCAGTACGATACCCTGGCCCTGAACATGCGAACAGCGCTGCCAAAAGCATCATTTCTCGCCTTCACCGGTACTCCCTTGATCGTGGGCGAAGAGAAAACGAAGCATGTCTTCGGCGACTACATCAGCGTTTACGACTTCCGCCAGTCTGTGGAAGATAAAGCTACCGTTCCCCTGTATTACGAGAATCGCATCCCCGAACTGCAGCTTACCAACCCAAACCTGAACGAAGATATGGAAACGCTGCTTGAAGATGCCGCTTTGGATGAAGAGCAGGAGAAGAAACTGGAGCGGGAATTCTCCCGTGAATATCACCTGATAACCCGTGATGATCGCCTTGAAGCAGTTGCAGAAGATATTGTGGAGCATTTTACCACCCGCGGCTTCCAGGGCAAAGCGATGGTCATATGTATTGATAAAGCTACAGCTGTGCGCATGTATGATAAGGTTCAAGATCATTGGCAGAAGAAGCTTGATGAACTGCGGCTAAAGTTTAAGGGGTCTGCTGAACCGGAACGCACAGAACTTGCGGACAGGATCAGGCTGATGGAAACAACAGATATGGCCGTTGTGGTATCACAATCCCAAAACGAAATCCATGACATGGAGCAGAAGGGGTTAGATATACGCCCCCACCGTAAGAGAATACTTAATGAGGATCTGGAGAAAAAGTTTAAAAAACCGGATGACCCCTTCCGCCTCGTATTTGTCTGTGCCATGTGGATGACCGGCTTTGATGTGCCATCCTGTTCAACCCTCTACTTAGATAAGCCAATGCGCAATCACACCCTGATGCAGACCATAGCCCGGGCCAACCGGGTATTTGGTGATAAGGTCAGCGGTTTAATCGTTGATTATGCCGGAGTATTCCGCAATCTTGAAAAAGCGTTGGCTATCTACGGTCCGGGCGGTGCAGGTGAAGGTGAAAAACCGGTTGAAGATAAGGAAGCGCTGGTTGAAGCCCTTAAGCAAGCTATTGAAGATGCCTGGGCGCTCTGCCGGGAAAAAGGTATTGACCCGCACTTGATCAAGGGCGCAGAACCTCTGAAAAGATTGGAGCTGCTGGATAGTGCGGTTGATGCCCTAGTCGCTTCCGACGAACATAAAAAGCGTTTTTTGGAGCAGACTGCTTTTGTGGACAGACTTTATAAGGCAGTTTTGCCGGATAAGGTAGCCCATGAAGTCCAGGCTGACTGCGAACTGGGCCGTGTATTATCAAGGATGATTCGCAATCTTACCCCACAGGCTAATATATCGGGAATAATGGATGATGTTGAGGAACTGCTTGACAGTTCAATTGCCCCAAAAGGTTATGTGATCAGGGAAAAAACGGATGAAGAAGGCAACGTGCATTTGGTCGATTTAAGTAATATTGATTTTGATGCGCTGCGCCAGAGGTTTGAAAAGGGACGAAAACATACTGAAGCAGAAAAGCTGAAAGGGGCAATAGCCAGAAAGCTAAACACAATGGTTCGCTTAAATCGACAGCGCGTTGATTATCTCGAAAAGTTTCAGAAGATGATAGATGACTACAACAGCGGCAGTGTAAATGTTGAAGAATTCTTCCGCCGTCTGCTGGAATTTACCCAAAGCTTGACCGAGGAAGAGCGGCGCTCGGTAGGCGAAAACCTGACCGAAGAAGAGCTTGCTTTGTTTGATCTGCTCACCAAACCGGAACCGCAGCTGAAGAAGAAAGAGCGAGAACAGGTTAAGAAAACAGCCCGGGAACTTTTAGAAACCCTGAAGAAAGAAAAACTGGTTCTCGATTGGCGCAAGCGCCAACGCGACCGCGCCCAGGTCAAAGTAACTATCGAAACCCTCCTCGATGCAGGTTTGCCGGAAATATATGACACAGAACTCTATGAAAAGAAAACCACAGCCGTCTACCAGCATATCTACGATAACTACTTCGGGGCTGGGATAAGTGTGTATAGTGAGGTGGGGTGAGAAAAGCTTATTTAAGCAACTATCTTGAATTTAATCTAATAATAAACTTTGGGTCGTTAACCTTTTTATAGACAATTTGCTAAGCTACTGCAGCCAACCTCTCTGATCTAAGTGAACTGAGATACTCACCCGGCGACATATATCCGAGTTTTTTCTGAATCCTCTTCACATTGTAGAAGCAATATATATACTCAAACACCGCCGCCTTCACGGACTCTTTCGTTTCGTAATGCGTCCGGTGAATCAGCTCTTTCTTCATGGTTGCAAAGAAACTTTCCACCCAAGCGTTGTCTCCCGGCATACCTACGCGAGAGAAGCTCTGGCAAAGACCATACTGCTTCAATAGGTCCATGACCGCTTGTGAGGTGTATTGACTGCCGCGATCGCTATGAAAGATGCATCCTTTTTTTAACCTGTGCTTTGCAAGCATGGTAAGTATCGCGTTAACGACTAACTCTTTTGTCATCCTGTCCGCCATATGGTCTCCCAGCACTTCTCCGGTCAGGATGTCCTTTATTACACAGTGGTAAAGGAAGCCCTCGCCTGTCCTCAGATAGGTGATGTCGCTTGTCAGGCCCATTCTCGGAACTATCGGGAAGTAGTGGTCCCTTAAGATATTGGGATATCCTTCACCACGGGCTTTTTTACTGTTGGTCAGACTTCTTGTCCGGTGCTTGTTGTGGCAGGAGTCAAGGCCTAACTCTGCCATATACTCAGCACATTTTTTACGGCCGATCTTTTCCCCTATTTTACGCAGCTGAACCGTTATCCTGTCCGGGCCGTATGTCCCTCGGTTTGCTTCAAATTCTTTTTTGATCACCTCTTTGAGGTGTTCTTCCCTTTTCTCTAAGGCTTCTCGTCTACTTTTCCAGGAGTAATAGCCTGTTCTTTCAACTTGTAGGATCTTGGCCCACTTCGCAACCGGATGCTCAGGGCTATTCTTGATGAACTCATATTTTATTTTTGGTGCTTCGCGAAGTAGGCCGCTGCTTTTTTTAACATGTCTCGCTCTATCCTAGTCTCGGTGAGCTGCCTTTTTAGATCTCGGTTTTCTTCTTCAAGCGTGGCATACTCGGTCTTGTCACCATCTGATGTATATTTCCGCCTCCAGTTGTAGAGCAGGTTCTCATGGATACCCAGGTCCTCTGCTAGCTCCTTAACCGTCCTGGGACTGGCATAGGATAGCTTTACTGCGTTCTTCTTAAATTC
>CAZBKZ010000006.1:0-95541 GCA_964492615.1 uncultured Syntrophomonadaceae bacterium
CAAACTAAATGCCACAGCCTCGTCCACTGTAGAACTTACTTTGGGAATTTACTCTAAAAAGAATTACAGATACCACAGGCCTGCATTCCTTGACACCGATGTCTGCCTAATGCTAAAATGTTTTTGCAATACAAATATGCGCCTGTAGCTCAGGGGGAGAGCGCTTGCTTGACACGCAAGAGGCCCGTGGTTCAAAACCACGCAGGCGCACCAAAAAAGCTCTGCCATTCAGGCAGAGCTTTAAAATGCAAAAAAGCAACCGTTCAACTAAACCTCCCGGCAAATTTAAATACGCCACATATCAGCAATATCATCAAATGTTTCTACCTTACTGATCGACTCCAGCCAGGCTTCGATTTTCGAAGCCGGGAGCAGCTTAGCCGATAAACGGCGGAATTTCTTGCGCAGATCTTCCAGGGTTACCTTGTTTTCCGGGTCACCTTTTGGAAAATCGGTTTGCTCATGATCAACAGTTCCGTTACGCAAAATAACATTAAGCTTAGCGGCCCATTTCTGGGGATAATGTGCGTCAAGCAGGGGATCTATTTCCACCGTGCAGTGACTCATCAGCTCTTCAAGAACAGGATCATGAAGCCTTTCTTCAGTAAAATCGTTAATTCCCACGTGTCCATAGACCAGCGCTGTCGAAACACAAAAAGGTAAACTGAACTTGGCTTCGTATATTGTTTCAGGGAAGGGTTCCCCAACCAGATCCCTTGCAACTGAGTAAGTTTGGATACGCAGCAGCTCAATATCTTCAGGCTTAAGTCCTTTTTCTCTTAACCTTAAGCCTAAGTCAATTGCCGCATGAGTATGACGGGTAGAAGCGTAAAGCCTGAAGCTGATCTGCATAATTTTAAACTCAGTACCGAGGCTTTCAACTATTTTTTCCATCTTAGCCTTGGGAGCGAAAACCCTCAGGAATCCTTTTTCACCGGAAAGGATTGTTTTTGTACTAGTATATCCACCGGCTGCGAGCATTGCTGAAAACAAACCGTTTTGTGCCGCTTTACTGGCATGCAGCGGTTTGCTCATCATACCCTCCGGGCTATAATGCAGTTCCATTAACCCCGCGGCCTGGGTTCCGGCATGTCCCAGGGCATGAATCAGCTGCTCTTCATTTAGCCCCATCACTTTACCGGCTGCGATAGCTGCAGCGAAAGTTCCACAGGTTCCAGTTGTATGCCAATAGTTATAATGCGTAGGAGTCATTGCTTCTGCAATGCGGATACCAACCTCGTAACCGACAACTATAGCGGTAATCAAATCTTTGCCCGAAGCCCCTACTTTTTCAGCAGCAGCAAGAGCTGCCGGGATGATAGGTGATCCCGGCCTCAGGATTGAACTGCGGTGAAGATCATCAAGTTCAAGAGCGTGAGCATAAAGGCCGTTGCCAAGTGCGGCATTTAATGCCGGCACTTTTTCTTTACGGCCGATCAAGACTGCCTGGGTTGCTCCTCCCGCTTCTTCAATAATTTCTGTAACTACATGCCCCGGTAAAGCAGTTGCTCCAGCGCAGGCAGCACCAACAAGATCAAGAAGACATACCTTGGCCTGCTTTATTACTTCTTTAGGTAGATTTTCAAAACTAGTTTCCTGTGCAAACCTGGCCAGTTCCTGTTCTATCATACGAATACTTCCCTTCTTTCTGAACATAAACTTACTGTTTCATTAATTATATATTCTTTTCGCCGCTTTATACTCCTGCACCTGTATTACTTCTATCTGAATAGGTGAAGCGACATAATTATAATAAGCATCATGAAAAATACTAGGAGATAGTATTCAAAATTTGCTGTATTGACCAATAGGTAAAAACGTCCTTCGTGCTTGTAATCAAGCTGAAACAAAAAATTAAATATGTTCATAAAAAACCTTTTTAAAAAATGGAATAAACTGCGCATTGTATAAAGCCAAAACTGGTAGATGTTATTAAATAATAATGAAAGGCCGCCGGCAATATTACCAAAATAAACGCTGCCATTCTCGAGTTCACTGATCCTGTAGCTAATTGATTTTAAAGGGCCAAGCGTTTCAACAATCAGGTAATCGGCGGAGTAATCAAGGATTTTCCCACTTGCACAAAAATATTTCAGCAGGTAAATGCTCTTTATAAAACCCCCATCGACAGTTGTTTCTAAAGCCCTGCCACTACTGGTAAATATAGTGTTAAAAAAGTTTACTGCCGGACGATAAATTAACATTTCAATGTTTAACCATGCCGGCAGTTTTATTTCAAATAACTTATACCTTGCCGCAAAATAAAATAAAAGCGCGGCTACAGCTACAACCCCGACCATTCCCAGCAAGTCGTGACTGTCCCAAAAGTTTACTTTTAATAAATAATTATAATAGTATTCTTCAAAATTGAATACCTGCACTACCGGAGCTACCATTTTTTTCAGCACCAGGAAAGGGTTAGTTCCAATAAAAAGAATAACAAGGCCGATTGCGATAAATACAATTTGTTCATTCCAGGGTTCTTTTCCTTTTACCTGAAGGTTGTCCGGTTTCTGACCCAGGAATATAGAGCTGAACAGGCGGGCAATATAACAGGTGGTCAAAACACCTGTCAGCATAAATATTCGTTCTGCCAGGTAAAGACTATATAAATGATGATGTTCAAAAGCTTCAACTATAGCATGGTGCAGCAATACCTTGCTGGTATAACCGTTTAACCCTGGTATACCGGCAATGCCCATGGCCGCCAGTAGAAATACAGCTGCAGTTACCGGGAATTCACGCCAGAGACCACCCAACTTCTTTATATCTATTTCCCCGGTCCGGAAATAGACAGCGCCGACCATCATGAACATGCCTGCTTTAAAAAAAGCATGGTTAACCACATGCAGGGTAAAACCGCCCATGGCCATCGGCCCTTCAAGGCCCAGGTAAGCACAGGCTCCTATACCCATTAGAATGTAGCCCATCTGGCTCACACTGCTGTAAGCCAGTATTCTTTTGGCATTAGTCTGAAACAGAGCAATAAACGCAGCAATAAACATGGTTGTAATTCCAAACCATATTATAATGTAACCAAATTGGGTAGTATATTCCCAGAGTGTTTTTACTTCAGTTTCAGCGGGGGTATATAGAACATTGACCACGCGCAGTATACCATAAGCCCCGGTTTTAATCATAACACCTGAAAGCAGGGCGCTGGCAGGCGACGGTGCCACCGGGTGAGCTTTTGGCAGCCAGATATGCAGGGGAATCATGCCTGCTTTTATACCAAAACCGATTATCAAAAGACCAGCGATCATAATATGCACCGGAATTTTGAGCAATACTTCCAGCGATGGTGTGATTAACACAGAACCGGTATACCAGTAGATTATTATCGAAGCAGCTAAAATGCAGAGACCGCCGAATATACCTAAAAACAAATATAATCTGCCAGCACTGGAAGCTTCTTCACTTTGGGTGTGAACTACAAGCATGTATGATGCTATCGACATCATTTCGAAAAAGAAGAAGAGACTGAATAAATCGCCGGTTAAAAAAACACCCAGGCAACCGGCAAGGGTTACCAGGTAAAAAGTATAATAGCGGTTCCTCCGCTTTTCATGAGTCATGTAAGTAAGAGAAAACAAAGTCGCCAAAAACCAGATCAGCGAAGATAAAAAAGTAAAGAGTGCACCGAGCCGGTCTACTTTAAAATAAAGTGGAATATCGCCAAAACCGATCTGGTAATGGTTAATAACCACTTCCTGCCAGCCGGCGCGTAGCAGGAAAAATGAAAGCAGGCAGACCAGGGCTGTGAGCAGAACAACAAACCAGTCCCTTTTTTTTTCAGAAAACCTGCCAATAACAGCAGAAGCCCCGGCCCCGGCCAGAGGAATGAGAACTATTAAAAGGGGCAATAGGCTGGCAACATGCTGATTATTAAAGAGGGGTTCATTCATCGTACTACTGCTCCCTTATGCCTGGCAAAATGATTATTGAAGTCGGCATTAAGTGCAATTATAGCTGAATTGACGGGGTTTTGTCTACATACTGAACAATGATCTTGCCGCTGCCAGGGCCAGTTCCCAGGCCCAGTTAACGGGCATCAGGGCAAAAGCAACGCAACCTATAGCCAAAAGGCCCATTGAAATAACCATATGCCAGGGCGCCTCCAGGTTTAGTTTCCCGCCGTAATAGAGATTACTGTGACCATTACTGTCCTCAGTACTGCAGCGTTCGGTAGTATCTTCATGGTCATGGTGAGCAGCTTTCTCACCAGGGAAAAAGGCTGTAATGACAATGGGGAAATAGTAAGCGGCATTCAGTAAACTGCTGATAATTAAAATAGCGACAAAAACAGGCTGCCCTGCTTCAAGAGAAGCAAGGGAAAGCTGCCACTTACTGATAAACCCGTTAAAAGGAGGTATTCCGACCATGGTTAAAGAGGCAATAGTGAAAAAAACCATGGTCAGGGGCATTTTAAGACCGATTCCCTTCATCTGGCTGATATTGCGAATTCCAGTCTGGACAATAATTGCCCCGGCACATAAAAATAGAAGGCCTTTCATGAATGCGTGAGTAAATAAATGATATAAACCACCGGTTAAACCGCTCTGGTTCAGCAGGAATATTCCAAGGATTATGTAGCCGATCTGAGCAATACTCGAATAAGCTAAACGCCTTTTTAAATCATCCTGCAGCAGAGCCATGGCTGAACCCAGTAATATTGTGATTGCAGCAATAACTAACATCACAGTATCCCAGTTAGCCTTGCCGATGAAATCTGGAGAATAAACATTAAAAATTACCCTGATCATGCCGTAAATACCGGTTTTGAGCATGATTCCCGAAAGAGCTGCGCTGACCGGGGAAGGTGCAGCCGGGTGAGCATCTGGAAGCCAGACATGAACGGGAAACATACCTGCTTTAAGACCGAAACCAAGCATAAAAGCTATAAAAGCAGCTGTAGCCAAACCCGAAGGTTCAGTGATTAAACCGGGCCGGGTAAATATAACTGAGCCGGTCAGATAAAATGTAATCAAAAGGCCAAAAAATACCGACAAACCTCCGCCAACAGTCATATACAGATACTTGGCTGCGGCAAACATAGTAACCGGCGTCTCTTCATGGGCAATCAACACATAGGTGGTCAGGGCCATGAACTCGAAGAATAAAAACAGACCGAGCAGGTCGCCGGCAAAAATAGTACCCATACACCCGCCTTCAGCAAGAAGAAAGAATGCATAATAACGTTCTTTTTTATGTTCGTGGGCCATGTAACCCGGTGAAAAACAAGCCGCCATAAACCAGACGAAAGAAAAGAAAACACCAAGGAAAAAGGTAAGTTGATCTACTTTAAAAGACACTGAAAAAGGAAAAGAAAAATACTGAAATATACCGAGCAGAATCTTCCCTTCACTGATTGCCGGATACATGCTTAAAACAAGGATGAAGAAAAGTCCGGTGACTCCTATGCAAATATGTTCTTTATAAGGATATAACCTTTCAGAAAAAAAGAATAATATGATACCGGAAATTATCGGTACAAAAATGATGATAGCCGGTAAAAATGTATGTATAACTTCATATTCCAATACAATTCACCTCCGGAAATATCAGGCGGCAACAAAAGCAAACCACTAAAAGTATAACTGCGCTATCGCCCTGGCCAAACCAAGCGGCCAGTTATAAGGCATAATGGTAAAAGCAAATGCCCCGGCAGCAAGAATCAGCAGCGGAACCATACGCATAGGCTGCAGGCGTAATCTCTGCCGCTCTATATTCTGCAGCTCTCTGCACCCTAAAAATGCATTGATCGAAATCGGAAAATAGTAAGAAGCATTCAAAACACTGCTGAGGAGTAATACCAGTATTATAGCAGGCATCCCCGCCTCAATTGCTCCAAGACCAAGGTGCCATTTTGAGACAAAAAGATTAAATGGCGGTATGCCAACAGAACTAACAGCAGCTACCGTAAAAGCCAGCATAGTTACAGGCATTTGCATGCCAATGCCTTTCATTTCGCTGATTTTCGTTTTTCCTGTATTTACATAAATAACCCCGGCACATAAAAACATACATCCTTTCATAAAAGCATGGGCCATAATATGATAAACAGTACCAACCAGGGCCATTTCAGTTACCAGGGACAGCCCCAGCAAAATATAGCCTACCTGGGCAATCCCCGAGTATGCCAGTCGCCGGTTCAAATCATCCTGGGCAAAAGCGCAAATTGAGCCATAAACCATACTGATTAAAGCTAAAACAAGCAAAATGTTATTCCACCCTGTTTCCTGTAGAATAGTCAGACCAAATATATCATGAAATACCCTGATTAAACCAAGAACTCCTGTTTTGAGCATCATCGCCGAAGATAAAGTTGCAGCCGGTGTGGGAGCTGCCGCATAAGCATCCGGCATCCAGATATGAAGTGGAATCAAGGCTGATTTAATTCCAAATGAAATCAAATAGCATATAAATGCTACTGTCATTATTGGTTCAATCTTTGTAAACAAACCACCCATGCCAAAGGCCAGACTACCTGTAGAGGTGTAAGTTATAACGATTGCCCAGAACAGGGCAACGCCGGATATGATAGTCATAAAGAAAAATTTCAAGCCGGCGCTGTAGGCTTCCGGGGTTGATTTATATGCAACCAGGGGAAAGAATGAAAGAGACATCAGCTCAAAGAAAAGAAAATAAGTAAGCATATTGCCGCTCATGGAAACTCCGAGACAACCGCTTATGGCAATCAGCATAAAATAAAAGAATTTGCGTCCTTCTTCTTTATTCCTGTAATAACCGAGAGAATAGATCATTAAAATTAAACTGAAAAATGAAAACAGCAGCAGCATATACATTGATAACAGGTCAATCCTGAATTCAAGGCCGGCAGGGGGCAGCAGATCAATTAGTAGATAAACTATTTTGCCTGCCGAAACGCCGGGGTATAGCAAAACTGCAAACAAGATTGGTAAGGTAACAGATCCGATTATCACACAGTTGCGCCATTCAGAACGGTAATGATCAGTAAGCATCGTCCCCGCTACCCCTAAAAGAGGGAATAGAAAGATCAGGGCAGGTATAATTGAGACAACGGTTTGATTATGCTGCATTCGATATCACCCCTTTACTGCGAAAAAACAAACCTTACTACTGCTTCAATGAACGGTATGGTGGTTAAGTTGGCAAAAAGCCCAAAGATAATAGCAAATCCGGCAAGTATAAGAGTTGGTACCAGCATGGTTAAGGGTGCCTCATAACCCGGTTTCTTCTCAAAGTCACCCTTTTTAAAGAAGGCATTAACAATGATCGGCAGGTAATAAATTGCATTTAGCAGAGTGCTGCCCAGGATAATATAACCATAGAGAGGCACACCGGATTCCAATGCCCCGGTTAAAATGTAATATTTGCTGACATAACCAACAATTGGCGTTACACCCATCAGGCCAAGCGCACCAATGGTAAAAGCAAGCATGGTCAGGGGCATTTGTCTGCCAATGCCGTTCATTTGATTTAAATTCTTTTTGCCAGTAACTGTGATAATCATCCCGGCGCAGAAAAATAGGGTGATTTTTAGAATGGCGTGATTGATAATATGTATTAATCCACCCAGCGCGCCTACAGGATGCAGCATCAGCACCCCCAGAGTAATATAACCCAGCTGACCAATTGTAGAGTAAGCTAGACGCAGTTTTAAAACAGTTTGTTTTATGGCCATCAGCGAACCGACAATGATTGTAAAACAAACGAAAACTGCCAATACATTTGTTACATTTAAACCGGCTATTACTTCCGGACTGTAAATAGAAAAAAACACCCTGGCAATGCCAAAAACGCCCGCTTTAACTATAGCAACAGCATGTAAAAGAGCGCTGACAGGTGTTGGCGCGACCATTGCTCCGGGAAGCCATGAATGAAGAGGCATTAATGCTGCCTTGGTTCCAAAGCCGGCTATCAACAGGGAAAAAATAATAGTCATACGAGCACTGTTATCAGTTGCAACTGCGCTGAGAATTCCACCTGGCATAAAGTCTAGGGTTCCCACGAGATCATAAATCATAAATATCGATAAAAACACCAGGGCCCCGCCACCCAGGCTGTAACTGATATATTTAATACCGGCTTTAACCGATTCAGGCGTTCCGGCATGCACAACCAGGGGATAAGTACAAATAGCCAGGTATTCGTAAAAAATATAAAATGTAAAAAGATTACCGGCAAAGGCAACACCCATCGCGGCGCTGCAGGACAAAACAAAAAAAACAAAGTAATTGCGTTGGCCGTGTTCATGCTCCATATAACCAATTGAATATACAGTAGCAAAAATCCAAAGGGTAGAAGAGACAATACCAAATACCATACCAAGCATATCTACTTTAAAAAATATGCCCAAACCGTCCAGAAAACTAAATACGTTTACTTCAACAGTTTTACCGGCCATAACTGCAGGAAGCATGGACAAAACAGAAACAAATACTATGGAAACAGTGATCAGGGAAACCATGTGACGAAGATTTGTCTTTTCTTCATCCAAAAAACGAATGATCAAAGCCCCGATTATCGGTATAACAACAGCAATTATTGGTTGTGGATAAACAGGCGTCAAGCAAATCTCCCCCACTCAGATTATAAAACTACAGTAAAAACAAAAGGCTGGTTGCCAGGATAACACCGATAAAAATCAAAACAATATATAGATCAAAATCAATGTTTGATATGTTAAAAGTCTGAAAACGACGATCACCCCTGGTGCTGTAATCAAATTTAAACATGGCCATAAAAACTTTTCGCAGGGAAAAAACAGCCCTGCCAAATAGTAAATTAATTAGTTTTAACCAGGATTCATAAATGCTATTAAAAAATGATGACATTTTAATGGTAATAGATATACCCACTCTTTTTAAAAGGTGAGAATCGAGGATTTCGGCACCATCTGCCGCCCAAACCAGCAGGGAAGGAGCACCGTGAAATCCTTTATTAAGGTTATCGTCTACCATCCTGCCCGCTTTAGTAAAGGCCATACCCAAAAAACCGGTGGCAGGCCTGTAAACAGAATATTCCACACTGAGGTAAGCAGGAGGTTTATACAGGAATAATTTTTTCTTCCTAGCCAGCAGGTAAATAACAATCCCAATAGTAAATGCAATTATTATACCCATAAGATCATGAAAATTCCATACAACAGTTTTAGCCAGATAGTTTACATAGTATTCGTTGTAGGTAAAAGCAGCCGACATGGGCACTATTATCCTATTAATGATCAGATCGGGGTTCAAGCCAAGGAAAGTAATTACTCCAATAAAAGATAAAGCTATTAATCTTTCAACCCAGCTCTCTCCGGATTTATAATTATCTATTTTTTCAGCATTAGCCTGGTTAAGCTGTCCACCGAAAATAGAAATAACCAGCTTAATTATATAACATACAGTCAAACCGCTGGTTAACATAAAAACCTTTTCGGCAGCCCAGAGATCCCAGAGATGGTGATGTTCGAAAGCTTCAACAATGGCGTGATGCAGTAAAGTTTTACTGGCATACCCATTAAAACCCGGTATTCCTGTAATACCAAAAGCACAGACCAGGAAAGCAGTAAACGTAAAAGGAAAGCTCCGCCATAACCCTCCAAGCCTGTCCATGTTTACTTCATGTAATCGTGTATATATGAACCCAAATAATATAAAAAGACTCGACTTAAAAAAAGCATGGTTAATTATGTGGTATGAAAAACCACCGAAGGCCATGGCACCATCGTACCCAAGGTAACCTGCAGCTCCGATACCCATCAGGATGTAACCCATCTGACTGATACTGCTGTAGGCAAGAAGCCTTTTGGCGTTATTTTGAATCAACGCCATTAAAGCGGCGAGAAACATGGTCATTATACCCATCCATATAATAATGTGGCCCAGGTTTTCTGTAAAATGCCACAGCGGGCTCTCAATAAATTCACCGGCAGGACTATAGAGCATGGCAACTACCCTGATAATCCCGTAAGCCCCGGTTTTTATCATTATCCCGGAAAGTAAAGCGCTCGCCGGGGCAGGCGCAACGGGGTGCGCCTGTGGCAACCAGATATGGAGGGGAACCATACCGGCTTTTACCCCAAAACCGGCAATCATCAGCAGGGCTATCAAAGCTGCCCTGCCACTATCTGTCAGCAGGTTATGCGCCTGCTGGGTTATAACAACGCTACCTGTAAAACTGTTAAGAATAATAATTCCCGAAAGCAAAGCCAAACCACCTATTATCCCAAGATAAAGATAGTTTGCCCCTGCTTTCATCGCATCTGCAGATTGATTATGAACAACAAGCGCATAGGCGGCAAAAGTCATTAATTCAAAAAATAGAAAGAGGCTCATGAAATCGCCGCAGAGGAAAACACCTGCACAGCCTCCAAGTGATAAAATTAAGAAAGTATAGTAGCGACCCTCCTTAATATCTCCCCTGATGTATGGAAATGAGGCCAGGACAGCCAGTAACCAGATTATTGAAGTAAATAAGGCAAAAACTGCACCAGTCAGGTCAGCTTTCATAAAAACCGGTATACCTGCTATTTCAGGCAACCTGAAATATATGTTATATCCCTGGAGAGCTAAAAAAAACAACTCAAAGGTCAAGTAAACAGTAATTGCTGCAATAAATACGGCAATAACCGATCCGTATGATTTATTTCTCATACTCGACAAACCAATTATCAGCGAACCAATAATCGGCGTTAAAACAATGGCCAGGGGTAAATAACTAACCATATCTAAACCATGTGATTCAATAATTAGAATATTTGACATGAACAAACCCCTTTGATTGTACCGGAAATATTATATGCGACAGTCAAACATTTATTCTCTCCGGGCAGCCGATTTCCTGCCTGGAAAACGTTTTTTATTCAACAATTCAATAAATACATTGAATATGAAAAACGACTTGACAGAAAAGCAAAAATGGTAAAAAATAAACAGGATAAGCTGTTGTTTTTTTGCTTATATCTTTAGGCACTAAAAGCTTCTAAAGCACGGTTTGAATCGGGTAGTATTTTTTTTGGTTTTTATTGTGAATGTATGAACTTGCTAAATTTTCAGATCCTTTGTGCGGAGTTTGTTATTAAGCATGTTCTTAGAGAAGGAGGAATCTGAAGAAGTGCACGATTATGTCACAAGGGTTGTTTTTCGCTACATGTTACTTTTTGTTCTCCTATACGGAGCATATGTAATTATGCACGGTCACCTATCACCGGGAGGTGGCTTTTCAGGTGGTATGATCATCGGCTTGGGTTTACTGCTATATATCCTCATATTCGGGCAACTGTGGAATGACAGCTTCAGGCAAATGATAATTGATGCCACAATTATTTTTGTTGGCATAGGAGGCATTCTGGAAGTGTCGAAATTCCTGATACCCCACGAGCACGGGCCTGTTGGCCTTACCGGCACCCTTTTTAGCGTGGGAATTATCTCCGTTGCCAATTTTGGGATAGGGGTTCTGGTAGCAAGCACTATTATTGCCATATACTACATGATCAGTGAGGAGGCCTAATCTTGGATATTGAACTGCTATATTTAAATTTTCCTTACTTTGTTGCTATCATTCTCTTTTCTATGGGCACCCTGATTGTTCTAACCCAGACCAACCTGATTAAAAAGGTGATCGGTATTAACATATTGCAAAGCGCAATATTTCTTTTTTTTATAACCGTAGGAAATATTCACGGCGGGGTTCCACCAATTTATGATCCCAATATCACAGATGTGCTCTATATAAACCCGCTTCCCTCAACTTTAATGCTCACCGGGATCGTGGTCAGTTTCAGCGTAACTGCTTTTGCCCTTGCTTTAATAGTAAAACTTTATCTTTTCTATGGAACAATTTGTGCTCCTAACTTTATGAAATTGAAGTAGAGGTGAACCCCTGAAATGGTCTCAGTTTTAAAACTGCCTTTTTTATGTATTATAGGTACATTGATAGCCGCTTTCTGTATGCCTGTTTTAGCGAGATGGAAAAAGAATTTGTGTGCCCCCCTGGCAACCATTGTCACAGGCATAGTTTTTATAACCACCATAGTAATCGCCTACCACGTAATGAACGGAGAACCGATTCGTTATGCTGTTTCAGGCTGGGCTCCCCCCTGGGGCATTGAGCTCGTTGTTGAATCTCTTTCAAGTATGATGTTAATGCTGCTTTCAGGAATTAGTTTTTTAATCCTTATATATTCTTTTTCAGCCGTTAAGCATGAAATGGAAAACAATGTCATTGGCTGGTATTACACAGCTTTTCTAATTACCCTGGCTGGCATGATGGGCCTGGTTGTATCGAACGATATATTCAATTTTTATGTATTCATTGAAGTAACCGGAATTGGTGCCTGTTCACTGGTTGCAGCCAAAGGTACACGGCAGGCTACCGAGGCCGCCCTTAAATACCTTTTACTGGCAACTATCGGTTCCGGATTTATACTTTTTGGGATCGGCTTTATCTATATGATCACCGGACACCTTAATTTAACTTTTATTGCCATCGAACTTGCTGCTGTAAAAGACTCTTACCCCTTCCTGATTTGGACTGCACTCAGTTTCTTTACAGTTGGCTTTGGGGTTAAGTCAGCCCTCTTCCCATTACACCTATGGCTGCCTGATGCTCACTCTTCGGCTGCCTCTCCTTCAAGCGCCGTGCTTTCAAGCCTGGTAGTTAAAGTATATATAATTGCCTTTTTAAAAATCTTATTTATTGCTTTCGGGCTAGATATATTCCATGAAACCTTTATCCGTCATTTAATTTTGATTCTATCTGTAATCGCTATGCTGGCCGGTTCTTTCTTTGCTTTTGTCCAGATCGAGCTGAAAAGACGGCTTGCTTATTCAACAGTTGCCCAGGTTGGTTATATTTTTCTCGGCATAGGTTTAGGCACCCCGTGGGGTCTGGCGGCGGGCATGCTGCATATTGTTGTCCACGCTTTCATGAAAACCTGCCTCTTCCTCACCGCCGGAGCTTTTTATTACCAGACCGGTATTAAAAAGGTTAACCAATTTGCCGGCATGGGTTTTAAAATGCCGATAACTATGGGTGCTTTTACTATTGCCGCCCTATCCATGGTCGGGATACCGCTTTTTGGTGGTTTTATCAGTAAATACGGCCTTGCTCTTGGAAGCCTGGAAGCTAATTTCCCCCTGATCATTGTAGTAATAATTCTCAGCGGGCTGCTTAATGCTACTTATTATTTTCCGATTATTGGTCAGGCTTATTTTTCACAGGAAGACGAGCACAGTCACCATGAACAGACAAATCATAACCAAAACGGAGAAACTAGAAAATTTAAGCGTGACCAAGTACCTTTGAGCATGCTGGTTCCAATAGTTATACTGGCTCTGGGCATTATTTACCTGGGTATATTCCCAGGAATCTTACTCGATTTTATAAATAAAACTGTAACGGCCCTGTTATAACCAGGCAAGTAGGAGGTGATTACCATGCTTGATAGAATGAAAAGTGACATGATGGGCTCAATGTTCATTTTTACCCTGATGATGGCTTTTTGGCTGCTTATCTCGGCAAGTGTTCATTGGCAACATATACTGGCAGGAGCGGTATTCAGTATAATCCTAACCTTGTTCTGGAGTAACCTGCACATTTCTTCAGGTAACACTACAAATTTTACCATCAGACAGGGCTACCTGTTATTTAAATATTTTATTAAGCTGGTTTTCGAAGTTATCATAGCCAATATTAACGTAGCGATGATCGTTCTGAATCCCAGGTTACCCATATCTCCCGGTATTGTAATTATGCGCTGCGACCTGGAGCGTGCCCTGTTGAGGGTTTTGTATGTGAACTCCATTACTCTGACACCTGGCACGATTACAGTTGAACTTGAAGACAATTTGCTGATAGTACACGCTCTGACCGAAGACTTGGCCCACGGAGTTGAAGATTGGGAGCTTAACCGCAGGCTGATGGAAATGGAGGCCTTATACAAAAATGATTAACACTGTTCTTTATATAATTGTAGTCGGGCAGATCATTTTTTCATTACTGGCTATCCTAAGGGCATACAGTGGCCCTACAGTCCTGGATAGAGTTGTGGCAATGAACGTGATCACCACCAATGTAGTGATCATTCTCTTGATTTTTGCTTTCATAGATAACAGCTATTACTACATAGACGTGGCTTTTGTTTTCGTCCTCGGTTCGTTTATCGGGACTTTATGCATTCTGAAACTGCTTCGTGAGGGACACATTATTTAGAGGTGATAATCATGGTTTATGAATATGTTGCTATATTTTTTCTATTTTCCGGTTTTTTCTTTCTCGTGGTCGGGGTGATCGGCTTGATCAGACTTCCTGATGTTTACACCCGTATGCACGCCCTTGGCAAATGCGACACTCTTGGAACCGGCATGGTTCTCATCGGATTGATGCTGCTTGTAAGAGATGTTACCAATATAACCAAGCTTATATTAATCATGGCCATGATTATTACTATCAACCCTGTTGTAACCCACCTGATTGCCAAGACTGCATATAACAGGGGGACACCAATGGTGGAAGGCAGCTACGTTATTAATGATTATGTTGCCTCGCAACGCCGCAGGAGAAAAAGCCAGGTGGAAAGCAAGCTTTCACAGGAAGGGGGAGAAAACCTGAAATGATCGATTTTTTAATTGTTTTAATGCTCCTAATTTTAATTGCTACAACTTTATCGATTTTTATATTTAATGATCTGCTGTACATTGCGATCATTTTTGGTGCTTACAGCATGGTCATGTCTTTAATATGGCAGCAGCTAAACTCACCCGACCTGGCCATTACAGAAGCCGCGGTAGGTATCGGGATGACCGTTTTAATGGTAACAGTGGTCACTAAAGTTGGGAGGCGTCCTCAGTAATGAGTGTGAAGAGAATAATTTTTTATTTTATGTCTGTAGTTCTTGTAGCATTGATTTCCTTTATGCTGATGCTGGCTGTAACCGAAATGCCGGTTTATGGTAACCTGGACAATCCCACTAATAACATTGTTTATGAAAGATATGTTAACAAGAGCGTTGAAGAAAGCGGCGGCACAAATATAGTGGCAAATATACTACTCGATTATCGCGGTTACGATACTTTGCTTGAATCAACTGTGTTGTTTGCCACCGTTATAGCTATAATGCTTGTCTGGGGCACCAGGAGTGTTGGCAAAGAGGAAACTCAGGATGAAACAGAGCAGGAGCATCACTAACTAATTGTAACATCATTTTTCGGGAGAGGACGATACCGAATGGACTATATATTATACCTTCCCTTATTTATAATTATCTTTCCCCTGGCCGGTGCCCTGATAACCGGCATTGCAAGAGAAGAAAATGATCGACTGCGCAACGCCCTGGCTGTTCTGGTAAGTTTAATAAGCGGCCTGGCCATGATTGTAATTCTTTTTGAATATGTCAACAATGGCACCTGGGAATTGCTGCTGCACCAAATTACTCCCGGCCTAGAAATTAAATTAAGGGTAGATCCACTCGCTGCTGTATTCGGTGGAACTGCAGCCATTTTATGGGTTTTTTCGGTCATTTATTCAACCGGTTACATGGCCCATGAGCATAATCGCAGGCGTTATTTTATTTTTTATTTGCTTTCTCTGGGTATGACCATGGGTATTGCCTTATCTGCAAACCTGCTGACCTTATATATCTTTTATGAGTTTTTAACTATCTTTACCTACCCTCTGGTTATTCATGAAGGCAATGAAGAAGCAAAGAAAGCCGGTATAAAATATATCATCTACAGCTTTGTCGGCGCGGGGTTGATTTTAATCGGGCTGATAATAACCTATGGTAATCTTGGCACCCTGGAATTCACCAGGGGAGGGATTGTAGATCTTACTACCGGGTCGCTTACTCTCTGGCGACTGACATTTATATGTTTCATTCTCGGATTTGGTGTAAAAGCTGCAATTATGCCCCTTCATGCCTGGTTGCCTTCAGCTATGGCTGCCCCCACACCGGTAAGCGCCCTGCTTCACGCTGTCGCTGTGGTTAAATCAGGTGTTTTTGGTATTCTGCGTTCCATGTATTCGATATTCGGTATTGCTGCTTTAATCGGGTTACAAATGGGTTTTTTTGTTGCTGCTCTTGTTTCAGTTACAATTTTAACCGCCTCAATCATTGCTATGCAGCAGGATGTCCTTAAACGACGTTTGGCCTTCTCAACTATAAGTCAGCTCGGTTATATAACACTTGGAGCAGGTTTATTCAGCGCCATTGGCCTGACAGGGGGGTTACTGCATATTATTAACCATGCCCTATTAAAAATTACTTTATTCTTCTGTGCCGGAGCAATAATTACAGTTACCGGAAAGAAGAAAATCAGTGAAATGAACGGCCTGGGCAAACAAATGCCGTTAACAATGATTGCCTTTACTATAGCAGCAATCGGCATGATTGGCATCCCCCCGGTCAACGGATTCATTTCCAAGTGGTATCTTATCCAGGGCAGCCTTGAAAGCGGTGCCTGGGTCATTATTCTTGTCCTTATCGGCAGTGCGCTTTTAAATGCAGCATATTTTTTACCCATCGTGATCAATGCCTTCTTTAAAGAAGGTGATTTTAGCAGGGCTGAAGGTCCTGAAGCGCCTCTTTCCATGCTAATTCCAATTCTGATTCTTGTTGCAGGCTGTCTAGTTATCGGAACAAACCTTGATTTAACCGTACCTTATTTCGAAAATATCGCAAATTACCTGTTCTACTCAGGAGGTAATTAAACATGCCTCATGAAACATTATCTTACCTGCCACTAATCGCTGTATCAATTCCATTTGCAGCCTTTGTTCTTGTAACCTGTGCTCCCAACCGTCCTGCCTGGCGCAACACCTGGTCGATAATTGGCAGCCTTGGAACATTTGTTGCTGTTGCCATGATGTATCCGGCACTGGCCGGCGGCTCTACTGTTGTATTAAACCTGCCAATGATCATTACACCATTGGATCTAAATTTCAGGGTTGACTTCTTAAGTTTCTTCATTGCCATAATCGCCTCTTTTGTCTGGCTGATGGCAACAATTTTTGCCATTGATTATATGAACCATGAAAAAAACCGGGGAAGATTTTTTGCTTTCTTCCTTTTAACTTTATCTGGTACCGTCGGTGTACCCTTAGCAGGCGACTTACTCTCGCTTTTGTTTTTCTTTGAATTAATGTCGCTGGCCTCTTACGTGCTGGTCATTCACACACAAACTGAAGAAGCATATAAAGCGGGTAACCTCTACCTCTACCTCGGCGTATTCGGGGGTATGTGCCTGCTTACCGGAATTGGATTAATTTATTTCTATTGTGGTTCGCTTGATATTACCCATCTGCTTTGTATAACCGGTGAAATTAACAGTTACCTGATAGTGGCCGGCCTGCTGATGATTATAGGTTTTGGCATCAAGGCCGGTATGTTTCCCCTGCATATCTGGTTGCCGAAAGCGCATCCTGTTGCACCTGCACCTGCCAGTGCTTTACTTTCGGGTATAATGATAAAAACCGGGGCATACGGTATTATTAGAACGGTAAACATCATTTATACCCCCGATGCCGGTTCAATTCCCAGTGAAACCATTTCCGCCGGTATCAACAACCTCTGGCAGCTGGTTTCTAATGCCGGTTATGCAATAATCTGGTTTGGGATCATCACCATGTTTTTCGGGGCTGCCATCGCTTTACTTCAAAATAATATAAAGAAATTGCTGGCTTGCAGTAGCATCAGCCAAATCGGTTATATTATTATGGGAATCGGAGTTGCCGCTTACCTCGGCTATGATGGAGCTATGGGGCTTGCCGGCTCAACATATCATATTCTCAACCATGCCTTTTTTAAGTCCACATTATTCTTATCCGCCGGGGCAATAGTTTACCTGACCGGCGAACTGGACATGGAAAAACTTGGAGGGTTAAGACATAAATTACCTTTTACAACCCTGATTGTTCTTATTGCATCACTGGGTATTGTGGGTATGCCTTTATTCAACGGATATGCCAGTAAAACCCTTTTGCACCATGCTATAGTTGAAGCTTTTGAGCACCATCATCTGTATTCCCTGTATATTGCAGAAAGGCTTTTTACCATTACCAGCGCCGGCACAGTTTGTTATTTCCTGAAATTCTTATACTTTGCTTTTTGGCGCCCCGCTCCATCCGGGATGACCGTAACGAAAAAAGAACCCCTGATGATGAAAATTGGTATGGGTATACTGGCGTTATGCATGTTGGCAATCGGTTTTTCACCCAACCTTGTTCTAAATAATCTTGTCCTTCCCAACCTGGTAAGCTTTACATTCGATTCATACTCGGTCAATTACCTGGCAAAAATAAGCTTCTGGCACTTCGAAGATCTAAGCGCTGTGGCAATTGCTTTTATTCTTGGATCACTCTTCTTCTATATTGCCTATCGTACCAAGATCTATCGCCTGCAAATACCTTACTGGCTTGGAGCAGATTACTTTGGTTCTCTTGCAGCGCGTCTGGCAATTTTAATCTGGAAGATTATTTCTCTTCCCTTTATCCTGGTTCAAAACATCTTAAGCTGGTTTTCTCAAATCATTTACAGACTGCTATTCGGGTTGCTGCAGAATGTCGACTACAGGCCCGGTCAGAAACAGATCTTTCGCTCAATAAATATTAGCAACATAGACTTCGACATGATTCTTGTTCTACTCTCGTTCTGCATCATTCTTATAGTTGTCTTTTACATTCGCTTTGGAATTGGTGTTTTCAGGCTCTAATCATTATTAAACAATTAATTACACTGACAAATAATGCAGCGCATGATTAACAAATCATGCGCTCTTATTATTACTCTGGTGTTTATACAGGTAAGTCATCAATTACCTGTCGGGTCTTATAAAAAAACGGGGCTTACTTTAATAAGTAAGCCCCGTTTTTACATTTATAGTTTACATGTTCTTCTTTATTTTTTTTCAGCCATTGGAACGGGAACAGCTTTAGCCTTACCGAACTGTGGCCTCGAGGTAACCCTTTCGATCATGGGCACAAAGGCATTCATTATAAGTATAGCAAAAGCAACCCCTTCGGTAATCATAAATCCTACCCTAAAAATAACTATCAGGGCTCCTATGGCTATACCGTATATAATTTTACCTTTATCAGTCATGGGGCTGGTTACCCAGTCGGTTGCCATGAAAAAAGCACCGATTATAATTCCACCGGTGACAAGGTGGTATATTGGGTTTTCGCCCGTAATCAGAGTTAATATTATCATGGTAGCCAGAATAGAAACAGGAATCCTCCACCCAATATGCCTTTTATAAAAGAGATATCCAGCTCCCAGTAGAAGCGCAAAGGGTGATACCTCAGCTAAGGCTCCGGCAGGAAAAGCAAAAAACAACTCACTTACTGACGGCATTTGAAGTCCTGCCCGCAGCATGGCCAGTGGAGTAGCCTGTGTAATGGTATCCAGCGGTCCAAGGTGTATGGTCAGCGGCTGGAACCACTGGTTCACATAAGCATAAACAGGGGCCAGCATAATCAGGGCTATACGCCCGAAAAGAGCCGGGTTAAAGCGGTTCCATCCCAACCCACCGGCCAGTTCCTTGGCAATTCCCACAGCAATGAAGGTTGCCAAAGCCGCTTTATACCAGGGTGTTGTGGCCTGGAATAAAAGGGCAACAAACAAACCGGTCAAAAGAGCACTCCAATCGTTGATCCTTGGCTTTTTATGCATCAGCTTTTTAAACAGTATTTCCGTCAATACTGCAGTCACAAGACATATCGCAATGGTCAACGCTGCATAATAACGGAAAAAATATATGGATACCAGCGTGACGGGCATCAGGGCGATAAATACGTCTCGCATGGCGTTTGATACAGTATCATGACTCTTTAAGTGAGGTGGCGATGACACTACAAACTTCCGGGTATCGTTCACAACCTATAACCTCCTTTTCTCCAATTATTGTTTATTTCGCACTCATCAGGTCACGTATCAATGGTTTGGTACGCTGCACCAGAAGAGTGATAGGTCGTTTGGAAGGACATACGTAGGAACAGATACCGCACTCGATGCAATCGAGAGTGTTCCACTCCATGGCTTCCCTGATCATTCCCGCTTCACAGTAAATGCTGATTTGGTTCGGATATAGTAAAACCGGGCAATGTTCGACGCACTTGCAGCAGCGAACACAATCGGCATATTCCATTTCGGCAATAGCCATATCCGGAGGCAGCACAATAATACCTGTAGTTCCTTTCATCACTGGAACATCAAGGGTTTGCTGGGCTTTACCTGTCATCGGTCCGCCAACAATAACCTTGGCCGGTTCTTCAATAATTCCGCCGCATTCATCGATTAAAACCGATAAAGGCGTTCCTATTTTCACCATGAGGTTTTGCGGATCTTTCAGGTTCTGACCGGTTACGGCAACCACTCTTTCAATCAGCGGTTTGTTAAACCGGACAGCTTCATAAATAGCTACTGCAGTGCCAACATTCTGAATCATTGTGCCTACATCCATTGGAAGCCCCCCGGAAGGAACCTCCCTGTCGAGAGCTGCTTTAACCAGGTGTTTTTCCGAACCCTGGGGATACTTGGTTGGCATCCGCAGCAATACTATTCGCGGATCGTCATTCTTCTCGCGAATAGCCTCTATCGCATCGTCTTTATTCCCTTCGATACAGATATAGGCATTGTCAACATCCAGCACCTTCATAATCAGCTTGGTTCCCTGGAGTAGTTCTTCAGGTTTTTCAAGCATCAAGCGATGGTCACAAGTCAGGTAAGGTTCACACTCGCAACCATTAAGCAGTAACGCATCAACCTTTTTATCGGGAGGTGGGCTTAATTTAACCGAGGTCGGAAAAGTCGCTCCTCCCATACCAACGATACCGGCTTCCTTAATGGCGTTGATAATATCTTCTTTACTTGCCTTTTCCACGTCATTGTCGGCAAATTGAATTTCCTCCTGGTCCCTGTCAACAGCAATAACAATGCAATCAACCGGCTGTCCAGGAATTCGCGGTTCTATTGCTGTCACCGTTCCAGACAGACTAGCGTGAACGGGGGCGCTGACAAATTTATCTGTCGCCCCGATTTTCTGGCCTGCTTTAACCTTGTCGCCAACTTTAACCAGGGGTTCATTGGGTGCGCCAAGGTGCTGTGAAAGCGGTATTACAATCTCCTCCGGTAGAGGAGCTGCCTTAATCGGCTTATGCTCACTAAAACTCTTATAGTGAGGAACATTTAACCCACCAAAAAACTGTTTAACTTCCACTTGACTTCACCTCCCGGTTTATTTGGCTTTAGCCTTATTCTCTTCTACACGCTTACTGTGCGAGCGGTTCGACCATAGGCCAATAGCAACAGCTATAACAACAAATACGCGTAGTGGAGCATATATTGTATTCCATACTCGGGTCTGAATCGGCACCTGCGGATCGGCAGGAAAACCGTACTTCTCAGGTTTATCGGCCAACACATACAGCATTCCGGTGCCTCCTACTTCATCCAAACCATATATAGTTGCATTTTGTTTGCCTGCAGCTTTCAACTCAGCAACCCTGGCCCTGGCAGTCCGTATTAACTCCCTGCTGTCACCAAAGGTTATGGAACCAGTCGGGCAGGCATTGGCACAGGCTGGTTTCAGGCCGCTTTCGAGACGATCAAGGCAAAAAGTGCACTTCCGCGCTTTGTTGGCCAGGCGATCAAAACCGATAACATGAAATGGACAGGCAGCCACACAATAGTTACAGCCAATACACTTTATTTCATCTACCACAACGGTATCATACTCGGTTCGGTAAATTGCACCGGCCGGACAGGCCATCATACAGGCAGCGTCATGACAGTGCATACAACCCTGCTTGACCATCAACCAGTCAACCCCGCCGCTTTCATTTTCATGTTCCCGGAACTTGATTCGCATCCAGGTAGTTGAAGAAAAACCAGGCGGGTTTTCATAGGTACCGGTAAATGTAGTCTGCTCAGCAGGGTTCTGATTCCACTGTTTACAGGCAACCTGGCATCCGCGGCAACCAATACACTTGGAAGCATCTATCAAACAAATTGGTTTAGCCATTTATTCTGCCCTCCTTACATTGCACAGAAATGCTTTATATTCAGGTATTGTAGTGTTTGCATCACCAACAGAAGGACTGAGGTCGTTAGTAACCGCTCCGGTACTCATACCCTTGAAGCCCCAGTGCCAAGGCAGTCCGACAACATGCTTCTCTTCACCATTAATGATCATTGGTTTAAAGCGCTTAGTGATACAAGCTTTAACCGTGATACCTTTTTGATTTCCGTCTTTAAAAAGACGCTTGCTTTCAACAACGACGTTCTCGCCATTTTTTATACCGAGTTCAGCTGCCAGTTCTTCACTGATCTCAATAAATAATTCTGGCATAAGTTCGTTCAGCCAGGGCAGGTTTCGGGTAACTATACCCGACTGGTAATGTTCAACTATCCGGTATGTGGTGATGATATAAGGATACCTCTCCCGTTCTTCATCAGTTTCTACCGTGTGGTCGGCATAAAATCTCTGGCTGACCGGATTGTAAGTAGCCTGCGGGTGTAACAGGTTAGGCACAAGGCTTTCAGCCGGCTCATAATGAACCGGGAACGGACCATCCTTCAAAGCGCTATGCGAATATAGCCTGCCCACACCTTCAGGTAGCATTATAAAGGGATTTTCAGTAATCTGTTCAAACGACCAGGAACCGGGAATATCAGGTATATCGTTACCTATCCACCTTTGGTCTTCTTCGCTCCACCAGACCACAGGGGCTTCAGGGTTCCAGGGTTTACCTTCGAGATCGCAGGAAGCGCGATTATAAACAATACGGCGGTTAAGCGGCCAGGCAAACGACCAGCCCAGGTTGGAACCGATTCCTTCCTTTTCCTTAACCCTGTTCTTGGTAGCAGGAGCTCCTTCATTGTTATAGTAACCGCTATAGAGCCAGTTACCGCAGGCAGTTGAGCCATCGTCGGCTAAACCGACAAAGTTAGTTACCAGGGAACCATCAGAGCTCTTATAACCATTCAGTTCCTTGCATACTTTTACAATATCGATTTCACCATCAGGGCTATCGTAATCCCAGTTCATGCTGGTTATCTGTTCGGGAACTACTCCACCCTCTTCTTCATACAATCCACGCAGGTTTTTAAACAGCTCGTTGACTATCCACAAATCCTGCTTTGATTCGCCGGGCGGATCCTGGGCTTTCCAGTTCCACTGGATCCAGCGGCCGCTGTTCGCCTTGCTGCCTTCTTTTTCATAACCAATTGCAGCCGGCAGGATAAACACTTCGGTATCAATCTCTGCCGGATTCATATCAGGGCCATCCCAGAAAGATGCAGTTTCATTTTCAAATACATCCACTGAGACAAGCCACTTCAGATTCTTCTGGTAGCTGCGTTTTGCTGCAGCAGACGGTCCGGAAACAGCCGGGTTATCGGCCCAGCAGATCATTCCCTCTACCTTGCCTTCACCCATATCCCTGTACTGGGCAATATGTGAGTGGTCTAATCCATCCAGCTTAGGCATCCACTGGTAGCCGAACTCATTGGCAGCCGTAGCATTATTACCGTAAAACGCTTTCAAAAGGCTGACAAAATACTTTGGTTTATGAACCCACCAGCCTGTTGCAGGAGTTTCCTTCTCCAGGTAATCAGCCAGGGTCGGGTGTGCACCCTGCTGTGGTGTGGACATATACCCGGGAACTATGTGATAAAGAATGGCCATATCGGTAGAACCCTGCACGTTAGACTGTCCGCGCTGGGCATTAACCCCACCGCCGGCAATCCCCATATTCCCCAACAGAAGCTGGACAACAGCTACTGCACGTACGTTTTGTGCTCCGTGAGAAAACTGGGTAATACCCATGGCATATAAAATATTACCGGCTTTACCGGGCTCACCTGTTGAGCTGAACAACTCGTAAGATTCACGTAATGCATCAGGATCCGCCCCGGTGATTTTGCTGATATTGTCTATTGTATAACGACTGTAGTGATTCTTGATCATCTGCAAAACACAGTTGGGGCTTTCGAAGGTAGTATCTTTAAGAACATTCCCTTCCGCATCTCTCTGATACTGCCATTCCTCGGTATTATACTTGATAGCACTGCGTACAGGGTCATCCTCAGCGCCTGTAAACAGCCCGTTCACTTCATCAAAATCATAACCTTCATTGACCAGGTATGATGCATTGGTATAGTTTTCAACGTATTCCTTGTGGTACTTTTCATTCTCAAGGATATAGTTAATAAGACCGCCAAGATATGCAATGTTAGTCCCCGGTCGAATACTTACATATACATCTGCCACTGCGGCTGTCCTTGAGATACGCGGATCAACTGCAATGAGCTTTGCTGCCTTGGTTTGACGGGCCTTTTCAATCCATTTCATCGAAATGGGGTGGTTCTCAGCAGTGTTACCACCTATGTTCATAAACACATCACTGTGCTGGTAATCATTCCAATGATTAGTCATGCAACCTCTTCCGAACGTGGCGCCTAGACCGGCGACCGTTACGGAGTGTCAGAGGCGGGCACAGTGATCAACATTAATCACTCCCATCGCCCTGACCATTTTGTGATATAAATAGTTTTCTTCGTTACTGCAGAAAGCACTGCCGAGCCATGAAATAGCTTCGGTCCTGTTAACAGTAACTCTCTGCCCCCTTACATCGGCCGTTTCCTGGTAATTTCTATCACGCGTATCTTTTATACGCCTGGCAATAGTATCCAAGATCCAATCCCAGTCTTTCTCTTCGTAACTGCTGGCCCCGGGTGCACGATAAAGTGGCCTGGTTAAACGCTTGGGGTTGGGTACAGGCTTGCCTTTTTCCTCAAAGATGTAAGACAAATTAAAATGTGAACTACCCTTGCTGCAAAGGGTTCCTTCGTTAATAGGGTGACCTGGATCCCCTTCGGCATTTACAATTATGCCTTCTCTTACATTGCAAATAATACCGCAACCTACTCCGCAAAAAGTACATGTTGTTGGAAACTCCTGGGTATACTTAATGCGCAGGGGTTCCGCGGTAGACGCATAAGCCTTATTCAGGCCAACACCGGCCAGTGTTGCCGTTGCGGCAGTCGCACCGGTAAGCTTCAAAAAGCTGCGTCGCGTCAACTGCATCAGTAAATCCACCTCCTAGTCTTGTCTGTAAGATAATTCCTCATCATTGACCCACTTCAAACCTGAACCTGGTGAAAAACCTTCCTTCCCAGCAAGCAGGTCATAACCCAGGGAAGCAAGGTTGTGAACGGGCAGGACTAAATCCCCATCCACATGGAAAGTTCTTGCATCATAGACCTTGTAATAACGGCAGCAAACCCGACAGTAATTAACCCGGCAGGTATCATTACCCTCCACTGTAAAGAAACCGAGATCTTCTCTCTTTTCATTACTGCAAAAAGGACATTTTACCCTGGGATGTACCCAGCGGGTTCCACATAACCAGCATTCTAAATGCTTAGCCCCGTTATCTGGATGAAGCAAACCGTAATGCGGCTTTTTACCGCAAACAGGACAGTCCCCCCCTTCGTAGAGGTCGGTTCGCAGATCCTCTTTAATCAGTTTAAGCTGCCGCTTATATAGAGAATACTTAGTTGTAGTAAATATTAAAGTGGCTAGATCTTCCGCAATTATGTTTTCTTCGATGATGTGTTTATGCAGGTCAGCTATCTCCTCAAGGGAAACCATCTTGCTATCTTCGGAGATATATTTTTCAAACATTTTTATAGCATTGGATATATTTTTTTTCAAGGCTAGATTGGTTTTTACAATTGTTGTACAAATCTCTTTAAAGACTGAACAGAAAGGTTCTCTGTCAACCGGTGGTCTGAGAACAAGACTAATATCCTTTTTCATTATATCAGTTGAATTGGCAGGCAAGAGGCTGCCTTTCTCAATCGGGGGAGCATGATCCGGGTGAACTTTAAAATAAGTATTTATCGAATCAAAAACAGACCTGATAAAACCGGATCCCGCTTTAAAATTATCGTATATTTTTATGCAACGCTCGATTTCCTGTTCGTAACCGGCCAACCATAAGTCGTTCAAACATTAACACCCCTAATTCTGATATTTAGCTTTAATTGATATATATTCTATAGGGTTTATGTTTTATATTGAATCCTGTGAATTTTATAACATTTGCTGTTTAAATGAAAAATCCCTTTTAAAAGGGCATTTTAAATAATGAACCAGCTATTGCACACAAGAATATTATACTCGCGACTTTAAATAAAAGCTTAACCTCTTTAACAATTAGGATAATTATACCTATAAGTTATTTTTATGTCAATATGAACGGCTTTTTTTTAACTTCAATATTTCATATTGATTTTTCCCCAGCTTAAACGATTGAAGGCTATATTTGTCCGTTTCATTGAAACTTTTCATAAACTCAATTATTAAGTGCTTCTAATCGAATATAAAAAAAGCCGGTCCCAGGGACCGGCCTCTTTTCATTTGGAAAGTGCTTTTACTCGCTTACGACAGGCAGATCTTCCGCCAGCCAGCCAAGGTTCATACCACTGGCCAGTGACTTAGCATCAAACCCAAGCATTCTTAGCACACCCACGGTCTGACCGGCAGTCTGCCCCGTATAGCAGGTAACCACGATCGGACGGTTAGTGGGAAGATCGCCAAGGATTTCGCCAACAGCAGCCCAAGGGCTGTGAACAGAACCTTCAATATGCCCTGCAGCATAGTCATCAGCACTGCGGATATCAAGAACGTAGAAAGAGTTTGGATTTCCTTCCAATGCTTCTTGCAGCTCAGCCGGCTGGATAATATTGTTGCCGATAGTAGCTACGTCGGCAAACATATCCTGGGCCAGGGCCCAGAGGATTTCTTCTTCCTCGTTAGCCGGAGATGTCCCGGCAGAAAGATCTGCTGCCGCATTCATTCCTTCGCCTGTAACTTCATATTCGCTTTCACCAGTCCAACCGCGGGTCATACCGAGGCGTAAAGACTGAACATTATCAAACCCAGCCATTCTCAGCCAACCAACAGCCTGACCGGCAGTCTGACCGGTATAGCAGGTTACCACAACCGGCCTGTTAGTCGGTATGCGATCCATGATCTCTCCAACACTGGCCCATTCGCTGTGATAAGCTCCTTCAATATGCCCGGCTTCAAAATCTTCGGCACGGCGGATATCAAGGATAAAGACCGAATCAGGGTTGTCATCGACCATAGCCTTAACATCATCAGCATGAATTATATTTGTCGACTGGGCAGTTTTTTCGAAATAACTTACCGCCAGATTCTCGACAAGCGCGTCAACATCAATTTCTTCTTCTACTATCTCGTCAACAACTTCCCCGACTGCTTCTTCTACTTCTTCCACCACTTCTTCAACCGCAGTGTCAGATCCACAACCGGTGAAACCAAAGAAGAGCATTCCAATCATTACAACAATAAACAATAAACTCAGGTACTTTTTCATTAAACCAGTGATCCTCCTAAAAATTAATTATCCTACCTTTATTAAAAACACAGCATATACCTGTGTAAAATCACTTAAATAACATTTTACGGGATATTCCTTACTACCATGTTGTAATTAGCCTGGCTTGTGCCCTCCTCCAGGTCACTTTCCCTGAGGAAGATAAATTCATTGCCGTGGCAGGAATCACAACTTTCATTCTGGACTGTCGAGCGCTGAACATTATGGGTTGGTGAATACTTCCAACTGGCGATATTATCGTAATTAGGCACATCCAGTCCTATACCCTCGAGCATCTGTCTGGAACTGGGCACATGTCTCACCGTAATATACTTGTAAGGATGCCTGCCCTCCGGCTCCGGGTTTAAAGCAACTTTAAACATAACCCTTGACTGCCCCAGCGGTGCTATTAAAGAACCATCTGTATCCTGCTGAATGTGACAATCAAAACAGTTATTATTCGATGTGCTGTGGCAAACCTGGCAGTTCATCAGATCTTCTGAATGAACCTTATGAGCTTCTATATCGCTATCTTCATATACATTGCCGTGACAATCCATGCAGCTCGGCAGATCGACATCCCATTTGCGAACTTCCTCGCGTCCTGTTCCATGGAAGTTATTCACATCATGACAGTCCATGCAATCCATACCCGCTTCGTAATGAACATCACGGGCATAACCGATTGTCCCCATGTATTCTCCTGCCGTCCGGGCCCCATGACAGCCAAAGCAGGTATCCTCCATTGGCGGCTTTTCGGCAAACATATGCTCCGAGTGTAAACCACCTGTATAAACATAAGGCCTGCTCACATGACACGAACCGCAACTTGAATGACATTTATAACAGGTTGAATCAAATGCTTCCTGTAATATATTCCCTTCTTCTGTAGTTGCTCCCGGATGGCCAAATTCCTCAAGACCAACTCTCATACCGAGTACAGTATAGTGTATGGCAGTATCAAATGTTTCTCCCACTTCAGTATGACATAATACACAAAGCGATCCTGCATCAGCCTGGGAAGGATAAACCTCCATCCCTTCATGCGCTTCATCTTTGCTGCTGACATTTACACCCCCATGGCAGGTAATACAACCAAGCTCGCCATGAACAGTGTCTGTAAAATCAGGGTTAACATAAAACAGATCCTGACCCCCCAACTGGGGTCCGGGCACACCTCAGCCAGGGCCATCTGCGGGCGGTGGCACATCATACATGGCCTCCATCACATCAGCATCAAGGTGACAAGCCATGCAGCCGTCACTTGGTGTGGCGCTTAACACAGGTGAGGTATTAACATATAGAGTAGCAACGATTAGAACAACAGCCAGCGATGCCGCCATGAAAATCAAAGTTTCTTTTCTACGTTTTGCCAAGCTATCACCCCTTCTTTAGATATCCGTATCTCTTGAGAAAAAAATCTCAAGCACCACCAAAAAAAATTGGTAAGCTATATATATTCTTTACTTTTTATTATAACATATGTTAAGAGCGTTTATTAAGGAAATTTCGCTATAAAATATTTTATAATACCTATAAGTTATAGCTAATACCCATGATTCAATTTTTAAATCTTCGCCATACCGCTATTGCTGTACCGGCTGCCAGCAGAAAGGAACCGACCATAAGCATTGAAATCAAGGGCTTAATTTTCACTTCGATGATAAATGATTCACCTGAGCCGTCGCTAACACTTTCTATAGTCAGCCTGACCAAACCATTGTCAGCGTCTATATCCTCCAGGGTAATAGTACCCAGCCCCGCAGTTTCAACGGGTATACTGTGCTTTCCCGCCTCATCATAGCGCATTAACGGCATGTATTCAGTAATCTGATTGTTTTGATGTATTTCAATTAATGCCCCAACTTCAATCACACCGGTCTGTGAGTGGGGTTCAAACTGGAAACCGTTAAATATTATTTTATAATCATTGTACTCCACTCCCTGACCGGCAGCGAGCGTTAAGTCCTCTCTCTTTACATCTGACTGCACTTCCAAAGGGCTTATGTATAAATCCCTTGTAATATTGCGATGAATAGCCGGCGAACGCATCAATCGCCCACCTGCCAGATAAAGATTTGGCCGGGCGGTAAAAGTTTTTTCTCCGCTTGAAACAATTATTTCCGGATAGTTGTTATCTCCCTCAGTTACTATACCCTTGTAATTAAATTGGTAACCGAACGCTTCAACATTTTCACCCCTGGGCAGAATAAGCATCTGCGACTGTGTGTATCCGGTTGAGCCCAGCACCCCGGCAAAAAGTATCGCTAAACCGATATGGGCAATATAACCTCCTGAATATAACAACCCTTTACGAATTATTTTTCGCAGTGTCATGAAGTTTACAACAAGAGCTGAAACAAGGGCAGCTACCATCAGCAGCCCTAAAAAAGTTTGTATACCTAAAAAGTATCCTGCTGCCAGGGCAGGTACCATAATATAGAAAAGAAATTGGAGTTGTTTAAAAACCTGCTGGGGCTGTTCATTTTTCCAGGTTAATAGCGGGCAGAGGGTTAAAACCAGGAAAATCACAAAAACCAGAGGCGCATTAGTTTGCAGGTAGAAGTTTTCATCCACACTTGCCGGGCTTCCAAATATCCCTGTCAGTAAAGGCGAAAGGGTTCCCAGCATAACCAACGCCCCGGACAGCGATAAAACAATCAGGGTTATTGTAAAACTTCCTTGTCGCGAAAGCAGGGCAGCATTCTCCTTGTCTCGTGGAAGTTCTTTATAACGTCCAATTAAAACTAAGAGGCCGCCGAGGAAAAAGATCAGGAAAAATGAAAGGATAAAATATGACAATGTGGTTTCAGCAAATGCATGAACGGAGAACTCAGCCATTACTCCGCTTCTGGTCAGATAAGTAGCAAAAATAATCAGTGCGTAAGTTATAATAGCCAGCAACAGGTTACTTTTTACATATAATTTGTTCTGTTTCTGTGCTATAAGCCCGTGCACCAGGGCTGTACAGGTTAACCAGGGGACCAGGGAGGCATTTTCAACCGGATCCCAGCCCCAGTAACCGCCCCAGCCTAATACCCTGTATGCCCAGGCCCCGCCGATAAGTATACCTGTTCCCAGAAAAAACCAGCCCGCAGCTGCCCAGGGAAGAGCCCGCAGCAGACCTTTCTGAAAATCTTTTTTCCACAATGAAGCAACAGCATAGGCAAAAGGAAAAATAAGCAGGGCATAACCGACAAAAACTACAGGTGGGTGTATAACCATCCATGGATCCATTAAAAGCGGATTTAACCCCATACCATCGGGCGGCACCATTCCCAGGTGATAAAAGGGGTTCTCAAGAAACAGGAAGAAAAGCAGAAAAAGCTGGCCCAGCATTACAACCGGGACGATAACCGGTAAAAGCTCTTTCTCGCGCTTAATTAACAGGTAACCGGCAATAGCTGTAATCAGCGCCCACAAAATAAAAGTCCCCTCCTGGCCGGCCCAGAAAGCTGATATAAGGTATTTAAAAGGCAGGTCTATACTGGTATGAGCATAAACATAGTAGTATTCAAATTTATGACTAATCAGGGCATAAAATAGATATATTGAGGTGATCAGCAAACCTGCCGTATGGATATGATAAAAATATAACGCCCATTTATTTTTTGTCAACTGTTTTGCAGAAACAGCACAAGCCTCTCTTAAATATAGTATGGCAGTAATTAAAGCGGCCAAAAAAGCTACTATTATTCCTATATTGCCAATCATTGATTATTATCACCATCCTGCTCGTACTTGGAGGGACATTTAACCAGAAGTTTCTCGGCAGCAAACAGACCATCACGATAATAGCCTACAACTACAATACTGTCAGCATGATCGAGGTTATCCGGCCTCGGACCTTCGTAGATCACTTTTACAGTTGTTCCTTCATCATCAGTAAGAAGAAACTGCAGCTTTCCGCTCTCACGGTCAAAACCAATTGAAGCGGGATCTTCAATATAACCCATAACCTGAACCTGTCTGGCAGTTTCGGCAGCTTCAGCAATAGTAACATATGGGTTCAGTGAAGACTGAAAAGAATACAAAGCCAGAACGGCAAAAACCACTATAACGGCTATTCCGATAATCCATTTTAATTTTTTATTTTTCATGACGTCTCTCCAGCTTTTTAAGTCGCATATCAAGTCTGGCCAGGTATGAAAATATTCCAAACCAGGCAACCAGGCTCACTATAAGCACTATGTAAATATTATCCATGGCTATTTATTCATTCTCCCTTCTATTGTTCTGCTCCAGGTTAATCAGGCGTGAAGAAAGATTAAAAATCCAGGCGTAAATCCCGGTAAACCCAACCAGGGAAGCGAGAAATACTCTAAACATAACTGCATTCATCTGAAAACCTGATTCAGTGCTGATAATCGGGTCTGGATGAAGTGTAGCATACACCCTGGGTATTACAAAAACCAGAAAAGGCACTGAAATAAAAGCAAATATACTGAATACCGAGGAAAGCCTTGCCCTTCTCCCCTCTTCATCTACCGAAGAACGTAAGACAAAATAGGCACTGTAGATTAAAAGCAGGATAAAAATAGAAGTCTGGCGTGGGTCCCAGTTCCAGAAAACACCCCAGGTAAAACGGGCAAATACAGCACCGGTTATAGTAGCCAGTAGAGTAAAGATAAAACCGATTTCCGCATTAACCGCTGCCAGAGAATCATCTTTAATCAGCCCTCTCCTGAGGAAGCGAACACTGTAAACCATTGAAATAAGGTAAGCTAAAACGCCAACCCAGGCCAGGGGCACGTGAAAATAAATTATCCGCGAAAGATCACCCAGACCCATTGCCGGCGGCGCATATAATAAAGCAGCAACTATAACCAGCGCTATCCAGATACCCAATGCACTTTTTAATATTGTTTTCAACATGGCAAACCTCTTTCAGGTAATAAATTGACAACTTCACAATATCTAATTTGTCATAATAAGCAAACTTCGTCAATCTTCCATGACATACGGTATTAATAAAAGTGAAGCAGTTACTACTATTACCAGGTATGAAAGAAGAAAAAGGAAATCAGTTTTAAGCTCCTCACCACTTCCACCGCCAAGAGCAATACCGGTACCGCGAATAACTGTCAGTAAAACCGGTAATAACACGGGAAAAGCAAGAACCGGAAGTAACGAACCCCGTGAACCAGCCCTGGCTACGACTGCAGCCAGTAATGTAGTTGCGCCCGAAAGTGAAAGAAGACCGGTGATACAGATTAATATAAGCAATGCAATATTGCTTCCTGATGGAGGATTCATCATTACATAATAGAGCGGAAGCATAACCACGATCAGGACAAGGAGCAAAAGGGTGTTGAATACCAGTTTTCCCGAATAAATAGTTTCTGCAGTTGCCGACATTTTTAAAGCCAATATTGTCCCGCTGTCTTCCTCCTTGGTGAAACTCCTGTTTAAGGCTGACATGGCTGAGAAAAAGACAATAATCCAGATTAAAGCGGAATGTAACATAACATCAAGAGCATATATTCCAATTGTAAAACTCACCGTAACCAGTGTCGTCAGAGAAAACAGGATCATAGCCGTCAGGGCGTGGCGGGTTCTGAACTCATCGATAAGATCTTTAGTTACTATTGCACTTACTGCATTTATCCAGGAAAAGGATGTTTTCACCATACTGTCGTACCTCCTCCTGATCATTGGTTGCTATTATAACCATGCTTTTAGATTTATATTCACTGATGATACTATTAACCACTATCTTTCCTTCATCATCCAGATTAGTGTTCGGTTCATCCAGCAACAGCAGGGCTGGTTCATGAAATATAGCATAAGCAAGTTTCAAACGCTGTTTCATGCCAGTGGAAAAAACAGCTAGTGGATAATCTATGCTTCCGGCAAGACCAACTTTTACAAGAATTTCACATAGTTCTTTCTCTGTCGGAAATGAACCACCCAACTTAGCAAAAAACAACATATTTTCCCGGGCAGTTAAATGCCTGTATAAGGCCAGGTCAGGGGTTACCAATCCGGTAACCTTTCTGATTTCGGAAACTGATAGTTCATCATTGTTAAAAGTTATTTTAATAGACCCGGCTGAAGGTTTCTCCAGGCCGCAGATTAACCGCAGCAGGGTTGATTTGCCCGATCCGTTTGGTCCGGTAACCAGATTACATTTGCCCGGTTCCGGCTGCCAGGATATGCTGCTGAATACTTTTTTACTGTTATATATTTTAGCAAGTTTGTTAATTGTTATCTTCATAAATGGCCCTTTCACATTATAGTACATCTTAATCGACCCCTTAAAAAGCGTCAAGGACTGTCTTACCTGCTCCAACCGTGTATTGATGCCTGCTCGCAGGGCTGATAGTATTATGCTATACTGAATCTTAAGAATCGTAACTTTTTTGCCATACTGAAAACTGATAGACATTTGCATTTATTATAGAATATAAGGGGTAAAATATGGAAATTAGTCACCTATCGACATTTTGCAGGGTAGTTGAAGCAGGAAGCATCTCCAAGGCAGCGAAAGAATTATTTGTCAGCCAGCCTGCTATCAGCCAAAAAATACAGGAATTAGAGCAACACTACCAGGTCCAACTGCTTGACAGAACAAATAAAGGCGTGAGCCCAACAAAAACAGGTCTTTATGTATATGCAGAAGCGCAAAAAATCATTGCCCTTCTTTCAAACATTGAAAGAGAGATCGAGCTTACCCGCAACCCGGTGGAAGACCTGACTATTGGAGCGTCAAGCACGGTCGGTAATGTCGCCCTGCCCTGCACTCTCCTAATCTTCCGCGAACGTCATCCAGGTTTTAATATTACGGTGGATCTAGGCAATACAGAGAAAACGATCAATAAATTGCTCAGCAGACGCATTGAAATAGCCCTGGTGGAAGGACCGCTCAGCAACGAATGGCGAAAACAGTTTGATGCAGAAGATATCTGTATTAAACATATAGCCCAAACCAGATTAATCCTGGTAGCGGCAAATGAGGGTTCATATCAAAAACATGAGAGCATGACTTTAAAAGAGTTAAGTGAAGCCCCGCTGATCATGAGGGAAAAAGGCTCGGGCATAAGAAACACAATTGAAAATACTATCGCTGAAAAAGGTTTTTCACTCAGCGATTTTAACATTATTTATGAAATGGGCACCAGCAGTTCGATCATTTCTGCGGTCACTTCCGACATGGGACTGACCGTGTTACCGATTATGTCTCTCAGGAAAGAACTTCACCACAAAATCCTCAAGATGATTCCTTTGAATAATATTGAATTTTTGCTCGACTTTAACCTGCTCTATAGAAATGATTCAAAAAAAATGTCACATAAAAATTTCATTGAGCTGATCAGCTCCAAAGAACGCGGCTTTTGCTAAACAGCCGTTATGCCTATTATTTTAATTACTACCCGCGTTAAATCAAATATCGCATATAGAGTTTTCCGCCCAGCAAAGAACCGATGATAATAAACAGGCCAAAAACCCAACCGTGCAGAGAAAAAGAACTGATTCCGCTCCAGAAAGCTCCAAAATTACAGCCGGCAGCCATATTGGCGCTGAACCCGAGTAAAAACCCTCCACTCAAGGCATAAATATAGCTTGGCGGTTTTCTGGGAAACCGCACCCTGAATTCTCCATTGAGCAAACTGGAAGACGCTGAACCGATAATAATGGACACGGCGAAATAAAGAACCGGGTTTGTCCAGGCATCAGGATCACCTCTCTGTTGAATCCATTCCATAAAACCGGGCCAAAAAACAAACAGGGAGCTCGCCTGGTTAAGCACCCATCCCGACAAACCGGATACCCCATAGATTATACTCGCTGTTCTTCCCCAGGCGGGTAGCATTACAAGATGAAGCAGAGCTAAAAGAAAGGCCCCGTAATAATAATTAATTGGACGACCAACAAAAAGGCTTTTAACAACCCCGGGAACATTCCCTGCAATATTCACCCTGCCACTGCCGGGCCTAATCACCTTTCCCCGGGGTAGCCCTTCATAGCGGACAACCAGGTAATAGAGTAAAGCAAGAATAACAATGTAAACTATAATCGTCCAATGCCAGCCCAGGTAGTCGGGAATAAATATTATTCTACCGTAATTAAGGCCAGATGCATCCGGGTGACCGAAATCGAGGGATGGCAGGTAAGAACCGACCATAATACCGACAAATACCACCCATTGACCGGCATAACCTTCTCCCATTCGCATCAGGCATCCGGATACACAACTGCCGGCCAGGATCAATCCAAAACCAAACAACAGACCACCAATGAAAGTGTTTAAGCCAACAGGCTGCAGGGCGCCTGAATCAATAAGATCTATGATTCCTGATATGTGCAGAATAAAAAATCCGATGCTGTTTACCAACAGCAAAATAATCAGAGCCCGGGTCATACTGCCATTGCGTATCATAAAGATATCCCGGAAACCTGAAGCAAAACAGAACCTTGACCTCTGCAGGAAAAACCCAATTAAAAAACCAAATATCAACCCGAAAAATATATAAATGCTATAACCCCACAGATAAAATGCCTTTATCATAAAGACAACCACCAAGAGCAAAGCAAAGGTAAACTGTTTATTCCATTTGGCTGAAACATTCATATTTAATATTACCTAATGAAGCTTTTTATCATGTATTTTTAGTTATGATGATCTGCCAGATGCCTTCTGAGATCATAGTCACCTCGGTTGGGTAACCATACTTGTTGGCAACATGTTCAACTACATTTGAAGTAGAACAGCTGTGATCTGTCTCAAGAATAATACGGTCATCCTTTTTAACTTCTTTGATTTTTCTTTCCAGCATAATTATCGGAACCGGACATATTTCACCTAGCGAATCGATAAGATAATCCATGATAAACCCCCGTCATTTCAAATAAATATATTAAGGCTGAATATTATTTTAATTAGTCATAAGATGACGATCATAGCTTTACAGGGAACCAGTTATCTGCTATTGCCCAAATCAATAATTATGGCTATAATTATAACATTAAATCATGCGCCTGTAGCTCAGGGGATAGAGCAACGGATTCCTAATCCGTGTGCCGCAGGTTCGATTCCTGCCAGGCGCACCAACCCAGCAGAAGGGTTTTGGGGTCATGTATCTGACCAAAACCCTTCGTTATATTATAAAACAAATTATGAACCGGGAAACCAGAGCTTTCATATAACAGGCATTTACGAAAGGGCACACAAGTTATGACAAAAAACATTTCAATCAAAGCAGTGATTCTGGCAATCCCCTTCCTTCAGATGAGCGCAACAGCTATTTCTCCGGCGCTTGCCGATATAATGGCGGATTTTCCCCATATCAGCGCCAATACTATAACCTGGATGGTAACCCTCCCTTCCTTTACAAGTGTTATTTCGGCTTTAGTTTTAAGCCGTTTGGTGACTTTTATGACCAAAAGAACCTTACTAATGATCGCTCTTGGATCATTTTTAATCGGGGGAGTTGTTCCATATTTTATCGATAATATTTACCTGATTCTGGCCTTAAGAGCTGTCTTCGGCACAAGCATCGGTTTCCTGATGTCCCTTTCCCCCGACCTGGTTGCCGCTTTTTTTGATGGGGAAGAAAGGGCTTCCATGATGGGCAATCAGAGCGCTGCCGTTAACCTGGGCGGGCTGTTTTTTATGTTTTTTGGAGGCATTCTGGCTGCAATACACTGGAATGCTACATTTTTGGTTTATCTGATCGGATTACCAATCGCCTTCTGGATATTTTTCAAGCTGCCGGAACCGAAACGAATTAAACGCGAGCACAAAGGGAAAAATAGTCTTCCGGTAAAAGTTTACATCCTACTCGGGGGAGTAATGCTTTTCAATACACTTTTTTTCTCGCTGATGACAAATGCATCCTTTATGATCAGCGCTGAAAATCTGGGTGATACTACCCAGGCCGGTGAAGTACTAACTTTTTTCACTGTAGGGAGTTTCTTGGCCGGTTTAATTTTCGGAAAAACTTATGGAGCATTCAGCAATTATACTACTGCTTTCGGCTGGCTTTGCGCAGGAACAGGGATGTTGACTGTTGGTTTAAGTCATAACCTTACCCTGATTGTAATCGGTTCTTTACTCACCGGGGCAGGGATGGCAACAACCATGCCCAGCTACCTGATCAAACTATCACACAGCGCACCCCCAAAAGCCGTTTCCATCGCCTTTGCTTATACTGCAGTTGCCGCAGGGGTTGGTCAGTTCATATCACCATACTTTTTAGGCATCTTTAACTTGATTTTCAGTCGTGAAATAGGCAGGTTTCCAATACTGGTCAGCTCTATTTTATTGTTGTTAATGGCGGCTGCTATCTTTGTCAGCACCAGGATCTCAAAAAAAGAAATGGTTGAGCTCAGTTAGCAGGTGCAAAAAACCAACCTATCTGCAGTGTTAATAATTATTTATTTAACCTACTTTACACCCATGCCGGGTGCACAATATTAAAGACGGCCCCTTTTGAAGGGACCGCCTCTTGTTACAGCTTACAGTTGCACTACTCCCACCATTTTTTGCTGTTATCCAGTTTCGAAAATTTAAGATCACTGAAGCTATCAGAATCACGGTTCCAGAAATCAACCCACCATTTACCCTCATTTACGACAGTAGTTGTCGCCCAGGATGGGAAATTTGCTTTCAGACGGGCGAACTTTTCTGCCCTTTCCTGCTCATCAACTTTAAAACCGGTAAAAGCCAGAACAGCGCTGCTTAACATAAAATTAATAATGAAGGCTACGATGATTACCCTGAGCACAAAATATAAGCTCCTATGTTTGCGAAACATCCTGTAACCTCCCTTCAATGTGTTTCTGTTTTATTTCGCCACAACCGGGTCAATACCTGCAAACCTTAATTAATATGTTGCTCTTTTACCCCCTGTGTTTTTGGGTTATTATTAACGGAGGAGATGATTAAATGCGGGTAATATCCGGTAGTGCCAGGGGAACAAGATTAAAACCTCCGAAGGGAACTGTTGTGCGGCCAACAAGCGACAGGGTAAAAGAATCCCTATTTAATATCCTGGGTAACAGGGTCCCCGGTTCAACCTTTATAGATCTCTTTGCCGGCAGCGGGGCAATCGGTATCGAAGCGCTGAGTCGAGGTTCTGATCACTGCATTTTTATAGACAATCGGAGAGAAAACATATTGCTGATCCAGGACAACCTGAAAAAAACCAGGCTTGTCGAGCGTGCAAGATTGATTAAAGGTAACGCTGATGCAATAATCAGCCGTTTGAACCGCGAAAATATTAAGGCGGATCTAATATTTCTTGATCCGCCCTACCACTCTTCTGACACTGTATCACTCTTACAGTTGATCCGGGCCAGTTCTCTTTTCCACAATAACAGCCTGATCATAGTTGAACACTCAAAAAACGACCTGATGTGGACAGAAGATTTCACTCCGGTAAAGCAAAATATCTATGGTCAGACCTGTCTCACTTTCATTGCCAAACAATAAAACTATTAAGGTTAACTACTAACCGGAACTATAGCTCGTCCAAAACCTCACCAAGAGCTTTCAGTAAACGTTCATTTTGTTTTTCGGTCCCGTAAGTGACCCTGATATAAGTGGGGAAGCCAAATATATCACCTGTTCGTACGATAACTCCCTTTTTCATAAGTGCCGTAAATGCTTTTCTCGAATCAACACCGAGATCAACAAAACAGAAATTGGCCTGATCGGGGATTGCTTTGATATTAAGTTTTGAAAAACCTTCGGCCAGCTGTCCGCGAGCCTTCGCTACCATCTTTCTGCTCTTTTCAATATGATCCTCATCCTGCAGCGCTGCCATGGCAGCTGCCTGGGCCATGGCATTCACATTAAAGGGCTCTCTCACCCTGTTCATTTCCGCAATAATTTCCTTTGCAGCAATACCATAACCTATACGCAGCCCGGCAAGTCCGTATATTTTAGAGAAAGTACGCATTGCAACCACTGGCAGACCACGCTTTATATATTCCAAGCCACTGGAGCAATCCATATCATCAGCATATTCCAGGTAAGCCTGATCCAGAACAAGAAAAACCCCGTCCGGCAGTTTTTCAACCAGGTAGTCCAATTCTTTTTTTCCGATTATAGTTCCGGTTGGGTTGTTGGGGCTGCAAACAAATATAATTTTTGTTTTATTGTTAATGCGACTTAAGAGCATGTCGGGATCATAAGCAAACATTTCTCCCTGCAGGGGAACATTTACCGGTTCTGCTCCCATAATACGGGTGGCAAAATCATATTCCGAAAAACTGGGTTGAACCATTATTGTTTCATCTCCGGCTTTAACATAGGCAAGAGTCATAAAAGAAAGCAGCTCATCCGAACCGTTGCCGAAAATTAGCTGATCCGGCTGTATGTCAAGTTTTTTTGAAAGGGCTTCTCTTAGATAGTAAGCGTTTCCATCAGGATATATATGCATCTTGTTGATATAGTTTTTCATTGCTTCCACGGCAAGGGGTGAAGGGCCAAGAGGGTTTTCATTTGAAGCCAGCTTGATTACATCAGTCAGCCCCATCTCCCTCTCCACTTCCTCTACCGGTTTTCCAGGAACATAAGGTTTAATTTTTTCCAGGTACGAATGCATATCCGGTTTTTTCACAGGTATACCCTCCAATTTATTATTTTATATATTGCATTATACACCAGGATCACCCTTTACAGCTTACATTCAAGTAACATTCCAGCAATTAACTGATTCTTACCTTACACCGTTTTATAAATATTTTTAAAAATAATTTAATATACCTCTTGCTTTATCCTTTTAATTCTGTTATATTTTATTAATAAAATTATAAATAAAAGCTTTGAAGGGGATAAATACTCCGGTAAACCGGTTTAGAGAGGGTTTAAATGCTGAAAGAACCCCCGGTAACCTGAGGAATAAGCCACCCCGGAGCTGTTGTGCCGAAGCATTAAGTTTAAGCACAACCGGTTGCAATACCGTTAAAGAAAACGAGAGGCTCGATTTTTGGGCAACTGGAGTGGTACCGCGGGAAACAAACCCGTCTCTTTATAGAGGCGGGTTTTTTATTTTAACAGTAAGGCCCAGGGAGGTTTTAAACCATGACAATTGAATGGCAACAATCTTATGCAGAGCGAACCAGGCACATGCAAGGTTCACAAATCAGACAATACTTCGCCTTAACCGAAAGACCGGAAGTCATTTCTTTCGCCGGAGGATTCCCGGGAAACGAATTTTTCCCGAGTGATGATATTGCCTCCGCCCTGGCCAGGCTTGTTAAAAAAGAAAGTAAACTGGCCCTGCAGTACACCTCAACTGAAGGTCATTTTGACCTTCGTAATTACCTGGCCGGCAAAATGAACAGTAACGGCGCTTCAATAAATGCCGATCACATAATAATTACTGACGGTTCTCAACAGGGTATTGATCTTCTCAGCAGGGTCCTGATCAATTCAGGTGAAGCAGTATTGGTGGAAGAACCAGCTTATATTGGCGGAATGGGTGCTATTAAATCATATGGCGGGGTTCCGGTTGGTATACCAATGGATAAGAAGGGCCCTCTTCCCGGCAAAATGGAAGAAATAATAATTGACCAGATCAAGAAAGGTAACAGGCCAAAAGTTTTTTACACCGTTCCCAATTTCCAGAACCCAACCGGCATAACCACAAGTGCTGAGCGCCGCAGGGCAATACTTGACCTTGCTTACCGCTATAATATCATCATTATTGAAGATGACCCCTACGGCGAATTATGTTATGAAGGCTCTGTTCCCGAAAGCTACATGTCAATAGATAAAAATGAACATGTTATTTATCTCGGATCCTATTCCAAAATTCTCATCCCGGGAATTCGCATAGGCTGGATGGCCGGCCCCCGGCCGCTGATTGAAAAAGTTTCTTTGGCGAAGCAAACAACCAACCTCTGCTCCAGCTCACTGGGGCAGCAGCTGGCTTTCCGACTTTCAGAAGAAGGGTATGTCGACCGGCATATCAATAAACTGATCGGCCTTTATCGCAACAAGAGAGATATCATGTTGAAAGCAATGAAGCAGCACTTTCCATCGGATGTAGCGTTTACCAAACCTGAAGGCGGCTTTTTCGTCTGGGTTAAATTCCCCGATTACTATCCTTCCAGTAAAGAAATACTTGATTACGCTCTGCAGCATAATGTTGCTTACGTCCATGGGGAAGGCTTTTTCAGTAACAGCGATGGCGGCAGTCACGGCGCCAGGTTTTCTTTCAGTCAGCCAACATCCGAACAGATCAGCAGGGGCATTGCTACTTTGGGCAAAATACTGCACGCCCTGAGGCCAGATCAAAGATTAAAAGCTGTCGGTCAATAAATAAACATTATTACAATATTTTTCGATGCTGTCTATTTGCTAAATACTACTGGCGAAAGGGAAAGCAGTATGAATGAAATAGTAATTGTTGATAGCGAGTGCGCAAACCTGAATAGCATTTGCAAAGCAGTTAAAGCAGCAGGTCTATCCGCAGTGATTACCGATAAACCCGATATAATAACCGGGGCAAAAGCGGTAATCTTCCCCGGCGTTGGTTCTTATAAACATGCCATGCAGGTTTTAGAGCAAAAAAAACTGGTATCGCCATTACTGGCATCGATTAATAAAGGTACGCCATTTCTCGGCATCTGCCTCGGCATGCAGCTACTCTTTACCTGCAGTGAAGAAACCCATGTACAGGATTCCACTAATAAGATTCAAGGGTTAAATGCCATTAAAGGCCTCGTTGGTCGCTTTAGCGGAGACCTTCCTGTTCCTCATGTCGGCTGGAATAAAGTTAGGCCTGTTGCAGGCCATCCACTTTTCTACGGTTTGGGCAATAACAGTTATTTTTATTTCACCCATTCTTACTATGTAATACCTGAAAATAATGAAAACATACTGGCTGAAACCAGCTACGGCATTAATTTTACCTCGGCAGTAATCAGAAACAACCTGCTCGGAGTACAGTTTCACCCGGAGAAAAGCGGCCCGGCAGGCTTGCGCCTCCTCTCTAATTTTGGTAAGATTATAGCCGGTAAAGAGCAATAGTTAAAGCGAAACAGGTGAAATAAATGCTGGCAAAAAGAATTATTCCTTGTCTGGATGTGCGGGACGGCCGTGTGGTTAAAGGTACCCGCTTTATTAATTTAAGGGATGCCGGCGACCCTGTTGAGCGAGCTCGCTATTATGATCAGGAAGGCGCAGACGAAATTATATTTCTTGACATAACTGCATCGGTCGAAAAACGCCGCGCCATAGTCGATGTTGTCAGTAAAACTGCCGAAGTTGTTTTCATCCCCCTGACTGTGGGAGGCGGAATTGATAACGTTCAGTTTATGCATGAGCTGCTACAAGGCGGAGCCGACAAAGTATCGCTTAATACCGCAGCTTTGAATAATCCCAATTTGATCAGTCAGGGTGCAGAGAGATTCGGTAGTCAGTGTATTGTTGCCGCAATTGATGCCCGGCGAAGGGATGATGTACAAGCTGGGAAAACTTCCTGGGAAGTTTTCAGTCACGGTGGCCGTCAACCAACCGGACGCGAGGTAATAAGCTGGGCAAAAGAAGCAGAAGATCTTGGGGCGGGAGAAATATTACTAACCTCAATGGATGCTGACGGAACCCTGAAAGGTTATGATAACGAACTGCTGGCGGCAGTGACAAACGCTGTTAATATTCCCGTTATTGCCTCCGGGGGCGCCGGCAAACTTGAGCATCTTTACGATGCTCTAACCATAGGGCAGGCTCATGCCGTTTTAGCCGCATCTATCCTGCATTTTGGTACTTTCAGCATAGCTGATATTAAAAAATACCTGTCCTTAAAAGGACTTCCGGTAAGACCTGTTACCGGTAACAAAGATTACGATTTGCGAGAGGAGTTTTTGGGATGAAAGAACAGGGAACATTTAGGGTAAAAAAAGGTATGGCCCAGATGCAAAAAGGCGGGGTTATCATGGATGTTACCACCGTTGAACAGGCCCGTATTGCAGAGAAAGCCGGCGCGGTTGCCGTTATGGCCCTCGAGCGTGTCCCGGCCGATATCAGAGCCGCAGGAGGAGTGGCCAGGATGGCTGACCCCGAGATGGTAACTAAAATCATGGACGCAGTTACCATCCCCGTGATGGCCAAGGTTAGAATCGGTCATTTCGCCGAAGCACAGATTCTGGAAGAACTCGGTGTGGATTATATTGATGAAAGTGAAGTGCTCACCCCAGCTGATGAGCAATATCATATAAACAAGCACCTGTTTAAAGTTCCATTTGTCTGTGGTGCCAGAAACCTGGGTGAAGCTTTAAGGCGAATTTCAGAAGGGGCAGCCATGATTCGTACCAAGGGAGAACCTGGAACAGGTAACGTTGTTGAGGCTGTCCGTCACATGCGTAAGGTGATGGATGAAATACGCCAGGTCCTCGGCAAAGTAGATGATGAACTGGTTGTAATGGCTAAGGAAATGGGCGTTTCTATTGAAATGTTAAAGGAAGTCAGGGAAGCAGGACGTCTCCCGGTTGTAAACTTCGCCGCAGGAGGCATCGCCTCCCCGGCAGACGCTTCACTGATGATGCAACTTGGTTCAGATGGTATTTTTGTAGGTTCGGGAATATTCAAATCGGAAAAACCCCAATTGGTTGCCGAGGCGATTGTTCAGGCTACCTTGCATTATGATGATCCGGCTTTACTGGCTAAAATCTCCAGGGGTTTGGGTGAAGCTATGCCCGGTTTGGAAATGTCTACCCTTACCGAAGCAGACCGTATGCAAGAACGGGGTATTTAGTAGATGAAGATTGGTGTTCTATCAGTACAGGGCGCAGTCTCTGAACACATATCCCTGCTAGAAAAGTGCGGTGTGGAAGCATTAAATGTAAAAAGCATTGACATGCTTAACGAGGTTTGCGGCCTAATTATTCCCGGCGGAGAAAGCACTACCATTGGGAAGTTAATTGAATTATTCGGTCTGGCAAAATCAATAAAAGAGCGTGCTGCATCAGGCAACCTTGCCGTTTTTGGTACCTGCGCCGGCATGGTCTTAATGGCTTATGAGATTTCTGACGGTCTTGAAAACCAACCGCGCCTCGGGTTAATGAATATCCGGGTTAAGCGCAATGCCTTCGGCCGACAGAGAGAAAGTTTTGAAGCAGAAATTGACTTTAACTCATTTACAGAACCACTGACCGGAGTTTTTATAAGAGCTCCTTTAATTGAAAGTGCAGGAGATAATGTCGAGATACTGGCTAAACTGCCCGAAGGCATTATAGCTGCCCGGCAGGGAAATCTTCTGACAACCTCCTTTCATCCGGAACTGACTGACGACAGCAGGGTTCACCAATATTTTGCAGAGATGTGTAAAGGGATTTAATTTTATATGCCCGAGCCCGGTGGGCTGGGAAGATATAAAAACATTTCCCCCAAAACCCCTCTCCTCCCAGGCGAGAGGGGTTTTGGTTTTATGTTTCCACCATTCCGAAGTTTACTTCTGCAGCACTATTTCTCCTTCCGGGGGAGAAAGTTTTATTTATTCAGCTCTACCCTTCTATTCAAGACGACAGCAGGCTCACTGCCCGGCTACTCCCACTCTATTGTGCCTGGCGGTTTGGAGGTAATATCATAAACCACACGTGCTGCTTCTGCTATCTCACCAGTGATTCTGGCCGAAGCTTTCTCAAGAAGGTCGTGCGGCAGGCGTGCCCAATCGGCAGTCATGGCATCTTCCGACAGCACAGCTCTCAGAGCTATGACCGGACCGTAATGACGATCATCCCCTTTAACCCCGACCACATTAACTCCTGTTAATACAGCAAAATACTGCCACAGATCATCTTTCAAGCCGGCTTTATCAATCTCTTCCCGAAATATCGCATCCGCTTTCTGAAGCAGTAGCAGTTTGTTTTCTGTAATTTCACCAATAATCCTGACAGCCAAACCGGGGCCCGGGAATGGTTGTCTTTTTAATATCGAGTCAGGCAGTCCCAATTCAGACCCTACCAGGCGAACTTCATCTTTAAAAAGTTCACGCAGCGGTTCAATTAAATCAAAACCAAGTTCATCCGGCAAACCACCAACGTTGTGATGTGACTTTATAACAGCTGATCCGTTAACCGTACCACTTTCGATTACATCCGGATAAATAGTACCCTGGGCCAGGAAAGTAATATCTCCCATGGAAAGGGCTTTTTCTTTAAAAACATTAATAAACTCAGCACCGATGATCATTCTTTTTACTTCAGGGTCCATGATGCCGGTTAATTTATCCAAAAATTGTTTTCGGGCGTCAATATGTATAAAACGTCCTTTCAACCTTTCCTGGAATAATTTTACAACCTGCTTTGCCTCATCCAATCGCAATAATCCATGATCCACAAAAATATAGACAGCCCTGTCCGCTACAGCTTTATCCAACAAAAAGGCCACGACCGAGGAATCCACACCACCGCTTAAAGCACATACCACCTTATCCTTTTCACCAAGGGTATTCCTGATCATACTTACAGCATCATTAATAAAACTGCCCGGGCTCCAGGTTTTTTCACACCGGCAGACATTGAACAGGAATGCCTTTAGAACGCTGTTTCCTCCGGGAGTGTGAAAAACTTCAGGATGAAACTGAACACCGTATATCTTTTTTTCGTGACTGCCGATAGCCGCCAGGGTATTATTTTCTGTGCGGGCTAATACCGAGAAACCGGGTGGTGTATTCAATACCTCGTCCTGGTGACTCATCCAGCCACAGTTGTTCTCTTTATCATTGAACAATTCGTCGGAGAAAAGAGGGTTCTTCTCAACTATACTGAATGATGTTCGGCCAAACTCGGAACGGTTACCTTTTGCCACTTTCCCGCCTAGTTCCAGGGCCAGCAGTTGCATTCCGTAACAGATACCGAGAATTGGCACTTTACCTTCGTAAACAGCAAGATCACAGCGGGGAGCATCATTTCCATGCACAGAAGCAGGGCTTCCGGAAAGAATAATGCCGGCAGGATTAAGAGCGGCAATATCATTCCAGGCCGTATTATAAGGAACAAGTTCGCAATATACGCCTGCCTCCCTGATTCTTCTGGCGATTAACATACTGTATTGACCGCCAAAATCAAGGATTACAACCTTTTCACGCAAGCTGCCGGAATCGTCAGCCAAAAAATGCTTCATCAATTTAATAAATTCTCCTTTCAAACTGCCAGATTCCCGGTCTTGAGCAATCAGGAACTTAACTGGTGAAACTTATTCTATAAAAAGCAAAACCCCGTTTAAACCCGGGGCCTGCTGCCAAATCACATTATCTGCTTCACAAAACTTCAGCTTAATTCAGGCTTAAACCGGACTTCTTGATTCTTCTTCATCTGTTACTAAAAACCGCTTTCCAACAAGTTACGTCCACTGCCATCCAGGCGAACCTTATAGATGTTATCCTGTTCGGCCTGATCCATGTAAAGTATCCAGTCACCGATTACGTTTATGTAGCGAACCGCTTCGGATACCAGTTTAACTCTTCCTGTACCGTCTGTTTTTACTTTATTCAGCGAGAATTCGTCCTCTTCGTCGGCATAGTAGATCCAACCATCAGCAACATTGATAAACCAGGCTGGCTGTTCAATTACTTTTTCATTTTCAGAGCCATCAGTCTTCATTCTATAAATACTTGATCCGTCATCCTCATTAATATAATAAACCCAGCCATCAGCCACATTTATACTGGATGAAGCGTTATCATTAATTTTTTCTTTCTGGCCGGCATCAGAACTAACCCGGTAAATTTTATTTCCATCATCACGGTTAGCATAGTAGATCCAGTCTTCTTCTATATATAGAGACCATGCGGTATCTTCACTAAGCCTTGTCTTCCCCTCTCCGCTGCTGCTGATTCTGTAAAGACGATAATCATCGCTTTCATCAAGATAATAGAGCCAACCGTCTGCCAGCGTTGTGAACCAGGCTCCGTTGTCTGTAAGTGACTCCCTGTTTCCGCCATTCCGGTCAACTCTGTATATTCTATTATTATCATCACGGTTGCTGTAATAAATATAATCTCCGGATACATTAATAAACCAGGCAGAATCCACACTGATTGCCCTTGTTTCACCCGAACCGGAAGTTCCCACCTGCAGACTTCCCCCCTGGTTACTGCGGAAGAAAATTTGATCGCCCTGGAGAGCAGCCAGACCACCATTACTAATATTCCCTCCGCTGTTCCCAAAATAATTGGCTTCTGTTTGTACACTACCCTCGTTAACAGCAGCATCAATTTCGTTTTCTACTTCCGGCCCTGCTCCAACGGATTGATCTGTAGTAACATCCGCATCACTTCCACCTAAAACTCCACTGGCCCAAAGTCCATACCCCCCGGCGCCAATTACCAGGGCGGCAACCACACCGATAATCAGGCTCAAAGGGATTGCTTTCTTTTCAGTTTCAGTTTTTACAGCAGCACCAGCTGCCTGATTTATAGCAGCAGGAGTCGGGGCAGTTACACCACCCGTGCATTTACCCATCAACACATCCTGAAAGTCCTGGATACTTTGAAAACGGTCTTCAGCACGGACAGCAAGAGCTTTTAATAAAGCTTTTTCTTCGTCATCGTTAAGCGCAGCACCCAGTTTCGATGGCGGTTCCAAGGGATCTTCGACAAGCCGTTCCAGCGCCTCGGGCGGTTGTTTACCGGTTACCAGGTGGTAATAAGTAGCTGCGATAGCGTAAATGTCGGTCCAAGGCCCCTGCACTCCCTTACTTCGATATTGTTCTTCAGGGGCATAACCGGGTTTGAGAATTATCGACAAGCTTCGCCCTTTTTCACCAATTGCCTGGCGGGCAGCGCCAAAATCGATCAAGATCACCTGACCTTTTTTGTTGATAAAAATATTATCCGGGCTTATATCGCGGTGTAGGATATTTACCGAATGGACCTCCTTCAGGGCATCCATAACAGGCATTAAAATGCCCCGGGCCTGGTCAACCGGCAACACTCCACCGGCATTCGCCAAATGCTCTTTAACAGTAATTCCTTCTACATAGCTCATTACAAAATAAGCAGTTCCGTTAGCTTTGAAGAAATCGCGAACTGAAACGATATTGGGATGCCCTTCAAACTGGGCCAGGGTCCGTGCTTCCTGGAGGAACTTATCCAGGCCGTATTCATACTGGCTACCCATACTTCCACTGTATGCCGACACCTGGCTATGCCCGGCAGCCCTTGAGGCAAGATCCTGGGGAAAGTATTCCTTAATCGCCAGTTTAACATTCAGATTGAGATCCCAGGCCAGATAAGTTATGCCAAAACCGCCCTGCCCGAGCACCCGACCAACAAGGTACTTATTCTCAAGAACTGTGCGCGGTGGCAAGTATAAAGGTGATTCAGGCGCTGTTCCTTCAACAAAGCCGCAGTTTGAACATTTAGCTTCATCACCCGGTTTTTCTGTCATACAACCCATGCATAATCTATCAATATCCAAAGGAATCACTCCATTCGCTTCTACCGGCTAAAATAGATATATGTTGTAATAATATACTAAGAAACAATTAATGCAAGTGCAGAATAATTATCGTGACCTTCCTCTGCTTTACTGATAACCTTTCCTTCCATAATCTCAAGCCACTTTTGAGTCGTTCTGCTTTGAGCCAGGCTATCTTCCATCTCTGATTCTATAACATATTCCCAAAACCCGTCACTGCATAAAAGAAAACGGTCCCCCTCCTCTAACCGCACCGGCTTATCTGAATAGCGAATTTTGTTGAAATTACTGCTGTCAAAAGAGGCTGTCAACCTGTTACGATCTTCATGAAAGCGAATCTCATCTGCTGTTATACTACCGCTGTCGGCCAGATGCTGCGGGACACTGTGATCCCTGGTCTGAAAAGCAAGCCTGCCCGACCTAAACAGGTATAGCCTGGAGTCACCAACATGAGCCCAACAGGCCTTGTCCTCGCCGGTTAACAAGACGACCAGGGTTGTTTTTAAAGACGACTCCTTTCTTTCTGCACTTCTTAGTTGTTCAAGGGCCAAGGCGGCATTTCGCATATATTCCTGTAACTTTTCAGTTGAAAAACCGGGGGACGCATTGAACGAAGATATTATACTTTTAGCTACAGCTTTTGAAGCAATATCACCACCGCGATGACCACCCAGCCCATCAGCCATGATATAGCAACCGAACTCGTCAAGAATGTTGTAGTCGGTATAATCTTCATTAACCTTACGTCCACCGGGGTTAGAAAGCATGGAAACATCAATTTTCATGTTGCTTTTCCCTTTTGAGAAATCTCAGTTTAGTTATATTTACTGTAAACAAAAACTCATGTTACTATTCATTAAGCTGTCCTGCGCTGCTTTATAAACAATACGAGCAGCACAACAATAATGAGAACAATGACACCCAACCCCAGGAAAATATAGTTATCATAATCAGTTGGGCTATCAACTGGTTGTTCTTCTGCCGCAACTTCATCAACCTCAGGCTGTTCAACCTCTTCAGTCATACCTTCATCATCATTGGCAGCAGAGATCAGCTGGTCAACACTTTCATCTGCCTCGCTCTCTTCAACAGTAACATTACTGAAAGTAAAAATCTGATCATTATCTTCAGCTCTGGCTATAATCCGTGCTTCTCCACTCCTGTAAGCTGTAGCAAGGCCATTTTGATCAACTGTTATTACCCCATTATCACTGGACTGCCAAATTAAATCTGAGACAGTAGCATACTGAGGTTCGACCGTTGCCTCATACTGCACCTCTTCACCAGGGGCCAGGACAACTTCAAGAGGTTCCAGGAATATCTTGCTGATCGGCACAACAACTTCAACCCTGCAATAATTCTGGAACTGACCATCTTCAGTAGTTGCATAAATATTAGTTGTACCCGGACTCAAAGCCTCTATTACAACTGTCGACCCACTTCTTTCAATTATTTGGACCTTATTTTTATCACCTGAATACCAGCTAACTTTTTTATTGCTTGCACTTGCAGGTATTACCCATGCAGATAATTCTTCAGTCGTAAAAATTTTCATGACTAGTTCTGTGGTTTCCATATATATGCCTGTAACTGGAACCTCATCTTCAGCATAAGCAACCGTGCCTATGACAATAATAACTATAATTATAAAAAACGATATTTTTATTAGTCTTCCAGCATACATTTTCCACGCCTCATTTCTTACCGACCTATAAAGTTGTTATTCTCCCAAATCCCAATTCTTTTTGTCCCATCCGGGTAAGTCATTACTCCCTCACCATGCATCTGCCCATCCAGCCACTGTCCATCATATTTACGTTCTCCACGCTGCACAAGCCCGGCTGAGGTCTGCTCGACTTCATAAATCAAGCTTCCTTCACCGTGAGGCAAACCGTTTTTTAACTGTCCGGTATAAGTTCCTCCCAGGTAAGCAATAGTACCGGTTTCAATCAATTCATCATTTAAGGACCCGGCAGAAGCTGAATGATTATCTTCTTCCCTAACTGCTTCCCCATGGCTACCAATTGATATAAGGGCAACCGGTTCTTTCTGGCCTTGGTTGTTAATCAGCATTACAGCAATAACCACAATAACCAACATTGCTGAAGCAATAGCCAGCAAAAGCTTATTACCACGCCGGCTTGTTTTAGATAATACTCCAACGTTACTGCTGACCGCACCGGCAGCACTATCTTCAGTTGAAAACAACATATTACCATTTTTTGCATAAAATTTGGTTCCATCAAAAAATATTTCAGTATGACTGAATTTTAAATGAGAATTAGCAAGCAATCTCATATCACTCTCAACCCTGGTATCGTTCATAAAAGTACCGTGGGTACTGTTTAAATCAGCAACATACCACTCACCTGAATAGTAATAAATGCGGGCATGATAACGGGATACGGTACTGTCGTTTAAAACAAGTACATTACCGGGATCCCTTCCAACTGTTATTTCATTGCCCGTATGGCTGACAGGACGCGGAATAAGCGATTCGACGTGGTACAAATTGTTCGGCTCGCAGTTTTCATGACTAAACCCGTTTTCTAATCCAGTGCTGCCAACAGTTTGCTGCGAATCTTCTGCAACTGTTCGGTCCTGGTATAAATCTCCCTGGCCGGTCGTTATGCGACCACCCTGCTCATTAAGAGCATCCCACAATGCCTTTTGAAAGTCAGCTACAGCCTTGAAACGATTTTCTGCTTTTACAGCAAGGGCAGTCATTAAGGTCTCCTCTGCAGCGGGGCTGTATGAAAATCCTAAAGCAGTAGGCCTGACCAAGGGATCATCGCTTAAACGATCAAGTGAATCAGGGATCATTCTACCGGTAGTTATCCTGTAAAATGTAGCTGCAGCAGCATAAATATCTGTCCAGGGGCCCTGCTTGCCCCTGCTCCGATACTGTTCTTCAGGAGCATAGCCAGGTTTTAATATGATTGACATGTTTTTTGCTTTTTCGCCCATTGCGTGGCGCGCAGCACCAAAGTCAAGCAGTATTACCCTGCCTTCAGTGGTAATGAATATATTATCCGGACTTACATCCCTGTGCAGTAAACCTTCTTCATGTATGGCATTCAGAGCATCAAGCACAGGCATCATCACTTGAACTGCTTCTTCGAATGAAAGCTGCTCCCCCCTCTGGGCGAGATAATCGTAAAGATTAATACCTTCAAGGTAAGGCATAACCAGGTAGGCAGTATTATTGCTTTTAAAAAAATCCCTAACTGTAACTATATTGGGATGCCCCTCAAAGAGGGCAAGGGTTTTAGCTTCAGCAAGAAATTTTTCTAACCCATAATTATACTGTTCAGCCATCTCATAGGAATATAAAAATACCTCGCTGTTTTCAGCCATTCTACAGGCAAGCTCCCTGGGGAAAAACTCCTTCACAGCCAGCATACGATCCAAATAAATATCCCAGGCCAGGTAAGTAATTCCAAAACCGCCCTGGCCGAGAACTCTGCCCAGTAAATATTTTTCATTAATTACTGACCGAGGCGGTAGATGCATAGCTGATTCAGGCCGGGCACCCTCAACCCAACCACACAGAGGACATTCTGTTTTATTTCCCTTAATACCCATACAGCCCATACACAGATGATTCAAGTCCATCTTTAACACCCTTTGGTTACTTTAGGGTTACAATACTACTCTTTTTCTTCGTCCTTTTTCCATTCGAATTGTTCACCACAAAATGGTATAAACACAAGTTGTGACTGTCCGATTTCAATTACATCATAGGGTGAAAGAGTCACCGGAGTGATAACCTCTTCATCATTTAAATATACAAGCCCCCTGCCTTCCCCTGGATAAAGGCGGTAGGTTTTATTCTTGGGACTGAAACTAACAATGGCGTGATTATCCCTTGATATGGAATCATCACCAGGAATACTGACATCCATTTTGTCTGATCTGCCAATAAAGTTTTTTTCTGCAGTAATGCGGTAATCTTTTCCTTTTTCAGGGCCTTGAACGGCTACCAGCCAGCCAACTACCGGATCAATACCAAGCTTCTTTTTAAAAACCCCAACCGTTTTACCATCATTGGAAGCACCGGGTTCCCCGCTGCCAGGTCTTTTAGCCATTGTTTTTTTAATCGATATATCCAGGTTTTGGACTCCACAAAAGGGGCAACTGCTGTGTTTGCTTGAATCATAATAGTGTCCCTTTTCGCATCTTGTTAAAGAATCCATCTCCACACTCCCTCACGTCTTGATCTTATTCGTATCCGTTTTGCCATCCCGGTGACAAAAGTCACCGGGATGATTTACCAAAACACATAAAAACCTTCTAACTGATTTTTTACAGCTTAAATAGCTTTGGCGTTTATTCTAAGGTAAGCTCAAATAGCTCTTTTGAATCGGAAATATAGAAACGATCACCCGTATTCAAATAGTGGGTCTTACCTGTCTCCAGTCTTTGATTGGAAGGCAGAAAGGTGCCATTTGAAGATGAATCTTCAAGGCTGAACCTTTGAGCATTTTCATCATAAGAAATAGTAACATGTTTCCTGCTAACTTCTTCAAAAGACTGTGGATAAACAAGTTGAGCAAGCTTGGGGTCACGTCCTATAATCAGTTGCCCCTGGATTAGTTCAATTTTCTGCCCGGCAAAGTGACCTGAAATACCCTTCACACTGGCCCTGGGCCCAACTGGCTTCGCTTTTGTTACCGGGGCGGCTGCAGTTTTTACGCTGGCCTGGGTTACCGGAGAAGTTGATGCCCGTTGGGTAGGGGGAGCCTGCATGGGAGGTGACCCAACTGAAGCCCTGGCAGGTGCCGGCTTATTGCCCCTGCTTAAAAGTATTATTAACACTATAACAATAATTAAAGCTGCTGCACCTATGGCAACATACATGATCGGAAAACCGCTTTCTTCAACCGGCGGGGTGGTTGTTTCTACTACCGGTTCGGGCTGTGGCTCGGGCTCAGTAATCGGTTCGGGTTCAGGTACCGGAGGTTCTTCAGCTGTTTGATCTACTACAGGGGCACCCGCTCCTGCTTCGATATAGGGGATTCCTCTTGAACGTAGAAAATCTGTCAAGACGTCTATCTGCACGGCGTAGTTAATTTCTGAAGGAATCACCGCATCGCCGGTTATTCTCACTATGCCACCCGAGGCTATACCGATAACAACTCCATCCCTGTTAACCAATGGTCCACCAGAATTTCCACCACTGATCGCTGTATCAGTTTGAAAAACCGGGACTCCTTCCGAAGAAGTTATTCTGCTGACAATCCCTTTCGTAATAGTTGAATCCGAGTAATGCGCCGTATTCAAATCTGACAACACTTCAGCAATCCCGGGGTAACCAATAGCATAAACCTCTTCACCGCGCTGTACCATTCCGGTATGACCGAACTCAAGCACTTCATAACCAAACAAGCGGTGCCTGGGGTCTATTTCAAGGACTGATATATCGGAGGTCATCAACGAATCGTATACCGCAATCGGAACATAGTCATCCCTGGCCCTGACAAGATACAGGCCTATTTCTTCAACATTTCTTACCCGGAAAGGGTTCGGCCAGTCAAGGGCGCGATTCCGGTTTATAACATGAAAATTTGTTACAACATATCGGAATTCCGCTGTATCATCAACACCAACTAAAAAACCGCTGCCCATGTGAACATAAAGATCGCTTTCATCGAAATCACCTGTGATGGGGTCCCTTAAGGCATCCCTCCAGGCCTCGGTATTCGGCAATTTCCAGGCTATCATCACTACACTCTTGGACGCTCTGTCTACTGCTTCCTGGGCAAAGGCGGGGCTGCAAACACTAATAATCATTAAGATTGCAATTGCTAAAAGTATTAACGAACGCGTTAAGGTTATTCTCATGAAACCATCCCTCCACTTTTTTATTAAACCGGATTGGTTTGCCGATAGAGCTGACCGAACAGTATAGCAAAAACTACTTTTAAATAGTACCCCCCCAGTATCAATATAATTAATCCGGCTACAGGAATAAAAGCAAATGCACCGCCCCTTTTAATGTGATCATCCCGACAATATTGACAGCACCACTACTGTCACGTTATCCTGATGTGGATTATTTTTAGTTAAAACCTCTTTAACCATCTCTTCAGCTACGTTATTAAAACTATTGCGAAGAACAGTAATAATTTCATTTTCAGTCAGTGTATTAGTCAGTCCATCACTGCAGAGTAATATTTTGTCACCGTTCAGCAAATCAAGAGGCTCTTCCTCCTGACATATTTCTTTTAAATCGGCCAGACCCAAATAACTGGTCAGATAATCCCTCTCGGGATGCTCAAGCGCTTCCTGCGCTGTCAACCTGCCATTGGTAACATCATCTTCGAGATAATTGGCATATATATGATCCCTGGTTAACTGCTTTAAACTGTTATTCCGATAGAGATATATTCTGCTGTCGCCAGCGGATATCCAATGTAGGTGATTGCCGATAATAACTGCTGCAACTATAGTGGTGCCGAGATCGTGTTCTTCAAATTGGCCATACGCCAAATCAAATACAGCAGTATTGGCTATTAGCATAGCACGCTTCATGGTCTGGGCTATTGTTTCTGAGACTTTTCTATTTTCATATGTTTTCATAAATGCAGCCGAGGCAACAGTGCTAGCTTCCTCTCCGAGTTCAAGCCCACCCATACCGTCGGCAACGAGAGCGAGAATGCCGTTGTCCTCTACAAACTTGTCATTGCTGAAATCAGATATAGCAAAAGCATCTTCCTGGTTTTCCCTGGCGCCAACATGTTGAAAGTTAGATGGGATCACCTGGAGCGCACGACTAACCCGGGCTGCTACTGTTTTTTTCCTTTTTGTCGGTTTTGTTTCTTCTGATTGGGCGATATAAGTATCTTGCTTCTTTTTCTTCCCAAAAAACATATTTACTATCGCCACCTGACCATATGGTTTCCTCTTGTGCCTGATTCTTATATTAGCTTCTCTTCGCCCTGCATGCATCTGGCAATTGTTTTTATTATTTCTACATCATTTTATTAATTCCTTTTATTTACTCTTAAGAGGCAGAAAATATCGACTGGCTTATCATAACTTTTTTTGGGCCAAACTATTGACACTAACTGTAAAAACGTATATACTTTTTTTGGGCAAAGGCGCCCGTCATTCAGTCATATGACTGCAGGCGGGCGTTTTTATTTTTATTTAATACAAAAGGAGCTGTTGTTAATGGGTAAAACAAAAGATGACGTTCTCGCCATGGCAAAAGAATCAGGAGTGAAGTTTATCCGCCTGCAGTTTACCGATCTTTCAGGGCAATTAAAGAATGTGGCGATAACCTCGGACCAACTGCCAAAAGCACTCGATAACGAGCTGATGTTTGACGGATCGTCAATTGAAGGGTTTGTAAGAATTGAAGAGTCAGACATGTATCTCAGGCCGGACTTTGATACCTTTACTGTCTTCCCCTGGAGCCCCAGTGAAAATGGTGTAGCCAGGCTAATGTGCGATGTTTATACGCCCGAGGGCGAGCCATTTGCCGGCTGCCCCCGCAGCCAGCTTAAAAAAATGATCGCTTTAGCCGCTGAAAAAGGCTATACGATGAACTGCGGTCCTGAAGCAGAGTTTTTTATGTTCCATACCGATGAAAGCGGCGCACCCACCTTGGAAACACACGATAAGGGAGGATATTTTGACCTTGCCCCGACCGACCGTGGCGAAAGCGCCCGCCGCGATATGGTCCTGGGCCTGGAGCAGATGGGACTGGAAATTGAAGCATCTCATCATGAAGTGGCCCCCGGACAGCATGAAATAGATTTTAAATACGGCGATGCCCTGCATACAGCAGATGATCTTTCCACATTCCGCTTTGTAATCCGCACAATCGCCCAGAGACACGGTCTCTATGCTACATTTATGCCGAAGCCGATCGCCATGATTAACGGTTCCGGTATGCACACCCATCTCTCACTTTTTAAAGATGGCAAGAACATTTTCAACGATCCCGGAGCTCCGGACGAAATCAGCCAGGAAATGCTCTGGTTTATCGGCGGCCTGCTTAAACATGCCAAAGGTTTTACTGCCGTTACAAACCCGCTTGTTAACTCATATAAACGCCTGGTGCCCGGTTATGAAGCACCAGTTTATATCGCCTGGTCATACCGTAACCGCAGCCCGCTAATCAGGATACCTGCCCGCAGGGGCATCGGTACCAGGTGTGAGTTACGCAGCCCCGATCCTTCCTGCAACCCATACCTTTCTTTCGCCGTTATGCTCCGTGCCGGCCTTGACGGTATTGAAAACAAAATTGATCCGCCTGATCCGGTTAACCTGAATATCTATACCATGAGCGATGAAGAAAAAGAACAGCACAACATTGAAAGCTTACCGGGTACCCTATATGATGCAATAATAGAACTCGATAAAGACAAGGTTATACAGGAAGCTCTTGGAAAACATATTTACGATCGCTTCCGCGAAGGCAGAATGAAGGAATGGCTTGATTACCGGATCCAGGTGCACGATTGGGAAGTTAAACAATATCTGGCAAGGTTCTAGCCAAATTCTTTAAAAGTAAAATGTCCGGGCAGCCCCTGCCGCTTAACAGGGGCTGCCCGGATCACTTATCCTGATTAAAAACTGGAAGAAAAATTCCGCTCCAACATCGTCTATACTTGCCATTGTTTGAAAATAACCATAGTATATAAAAAGAATCAACGCTGCAAGGAGAACCGTATGCTAAATAATAACTGTGATTACTGCATCGGCACTAACAACGCGGCATTTAAACAGTTCATCTCAACCGTTCTTAATCAGGCCGGCTACTACTCGGCTGGTAACGCAAAAAACATACCCTCATTGCTACGCCTGTTACGTTCAGTACAGCCCTGGCTTGTCGTGGTTGACACTGAGCTGCCGCCAGGAAATATCAGCGAACTTGCCGACATCATTGAAAACGACGCCCTCGCTGCAGCTATCTATATTAACACCGGAACTACAAAAATCGATGGTTATGTTTCCCTTGATTACCCTGTAAAACAGCAGGTTCTAATTGCTGTTGCTAATGCTGTATGCAGCGAATATGCCCGCAAAAAAAGGATGCATTCAAAGATTGCATCCCTTCAGCAAAAAATTGATGAACAGAAAATTATCGACAGGGCTAAACGCCTGTTGATCAAAAAATATTCACTTAGTGAAGAAGAGGCTTTTCGCCTTATTCAGAAAAACAGTATGGACTGCCGCATCTCCATGGCCGAAACAGCCACCAGGGTAATCAGCAACCCCGGGACTTTTGCCTCTTTATTGCCGCCCCGATAAAATCCCTGAAAAGCGGGTGAGCCCGGGTCGGGCGCGATTTAAACTCGGGATGAAACTGGACCGCCAGAAACCAGGGATGATCTTTCAGTTCAATCATTTCAACCAGATCATCCTGACGGTTATAACCGCTGAATATCATTCCGGCCTCTTCCAATAATTTGATATAACTGTTATTAAATTCGTACCTGTGGCGATGCCTTTCTGAAATTTCTTCCTGTTTATAAGCTTTTTCCGCCAGGGTACCCTTTTTTATCGTACAGGGATATGCGCCAAGCCGCAGCGTTCCTCCAATACGGGTATTATCTTTTTGCCCGGGCAGGTAATCGATTACCGGGTCAGGTGTATCTGAATCGAATTCAGTGCTATTCGCTTCACTAATACCGGCAACATTACGGGCAAACTCAATTACAGCGCACTGCATACCGAGACAGAGGCCGAGAAAAGGTATTTGGTTATCGCGGGCCGTACGTACAGCTTCAATTTTACCTTCAATTCCTCTCTCGCCAAACCCTCCCGGCACCAGAATTCCATCAACTTCGTTCAGTATATTACCGGCTTTCCCCTGCTCAATATCCTCGGCCTGAACCAGCACAGTATTAACTTTTACATTGTGTTCCATTCCGGCATGATCCAGGGCGGCATTAATACTGATGTAGGCATCGGGAAGGGCTATATACTTGCCGACTAGAGCAACAGATACTTCTGCCTGCAAACTCTTGGCCTGCTCAACCATATTCCCCCATTGAGACATATCTCCGGGCCCGCACGCGAGGTTAAGCTTATTTACAACCATCTGGTCAAGATTCTGTTCCCTGAGCAGCTGGGGTACTTCATAAATTATGTCAGTGTCAATATTTTCAACAACCTCTTCCGGCTGAACGTTGCAGAAAAGAGCTATTTTTCTTTTCAGATCATCACCAAGATGCTGTTCAGTCCGGCAAACTATCAAATCAGGCTGTATACCGATTGAGCGCAATTCCTTTACACTATGCTGTGTCGGCTTGGTTTTTAGCTCACCAGACATGCGTAAAAAGGGAACCAGCGTCACATGAATGAACAATACATTTTCCCAGCCAATCTCATACCGTAGCTGGCGAATGGCCTCCAAGAAAGGCAGGCTTTCAATATCGCCCACAGTTCCGCCAATTTCGGTAATAACCAGGTCAAGATCACTTTGCTGCTCGGCCTTGGTAACACATTTTTTAATTTGATCAGTAATATGGGGAATTACCTGGACTGTATTGCCATTATATAAACCATCCCGCTCACCTTCAATTACTGACCAGTAGATCTTTCCGGCAGTAACATTATTGTTGCGAGTTAAATGTTCATCAATAAAACGTTCATAGTGCCCCAGATCAAGATCCGTTTCCGCCCCATCTTCAGTGACAAAAACCTCTCCGTGCTGGTAAGGGCTCATAGTTCCGGGATCGTAATTGATGTAGGGATCAAACTTTTGGATGGTTAGTTTAAGACCTCTGTTTTTCAACAAGCAGCCGAGAGATGCCGCTGTGATACCTTTACCCAGAGATGACACAACTCCGCCGGTAATAAAAATGTACTTTGCCATAAGCGCCCCCTTGCTGCTAATTGTAAAATTTACCTGTCAGCAACTGCTGCAGTTGGAACTGCTTCACCCACCACAGCCCGAGGAGGCAGTTCCGCCGCCGGTGGAACTCTTTCCGGTTCGGAAAGATGATATAACCCTGGGTGATTCTTTTCCGCAGGCTGGGCACCTGACTTTGTCAACAGAACCGCTGCAAAGCTCTTCAAACTTTTTGTTGCAATCGGAGCAAAAAAATTCGTAAAGTGGCAAAACTGCACCTCCTCCCATTTATTGTACAGCCGCCAGGCGGCTAACTAGGTCCGGCCCTTCAACCTCTTTCTTTTCTTGGCCCGTCTTCTCTTCTTACGCTGTCTTTTAAGCTGCTTACGTGTTTTTTCTTTAGCCATAGTCTGAACCTTACCCTCCTTTACGTAACATCAAAACAAAAAAAACCTACCTGTTATTATATCATTGCTTACCAAGTGAAAAAAGGGTAATTTTCACTATAGATAACTATGGTAGATAAATATGAAGTTAAAAACAAAATTATTTTATTTAAAATGAATGAAAAAAGCAAGAGACATAGAATATAGATTATTAAACGAAAGAAACTGGCCTTCCGGAAAATGAACCGGGCCGCTAAATTACACAATATAAATATCCAGGAGGAACTACCCTATGAATTTAAGTCAAAATGCCCTTATTACCTACGAAAAACGTTACCTGATCAAGGATGAAAAAGGCAATCCCGTGGAAACGCCGGAAGACCTGCTGCGCCGGGTATCCGCCAACATTGCTTCAATAGATAAAAACTACGGCAGTGACGAGCAGGCTGTAAAGGACCGGGAAGATAGCTTTTATAATATGTTAGCTCAAGCATTTTTCATGCCTAATTCCCCGACTCTGATGAATGCCGGACGTGAACTTCAGCAGTTGAGTGCCTGCTTTGTCCTGCCACTTGAAGACAGCATGGAAGGAATATTTACTGCTCTGAAGAATATGGCTTTGGTCCAGAAAACCGGTGGTGGTACAGGCTTTGCATTTGATCGTCTCCGTCCCAGTAATGACCTGGTTAAATCAACAAACGGCGTGGCCAGCGGCCCCCTCTCTTTTTTAAAAATATTTGATGCAGCTACAGAAGCAGTTAAGCAGGGTGGAACAAGACGGGGAGCAAATATGGGCTCCTTGAGATATAATCACCCCAATATTATCGATTTTATTGTCTGTAAAGAAAATGAAGATGAGATCACCAACTTTAACCTTTCTGTCACTGTCTCCGATGAATTCATGCGCAAAGCAATTGGCGAAGATCCCGAATATATGTATAGCCTGATTAACCCACGGACAAATCAGGAATACTGCGACCCTGAAACGGGAGAACCGATCAGGCTTGATGCCAGGGAGGTTTTCGATCTAATCGTCCAGAAAGCATGGGCTAAAGGCGATCCGGGTATCATCTTCATTGACCAGATGAATCGTTACAACCCCACTCCGCAGGTTGGGCATTATGAAACTACCAATCCTTGCGTATCGGGAGACACCTTTGTCACTACTTCTGAAGGGCCAAGACAGGTAAAAGAGCTGATTGGCAGGAAAGCCAACCTGATCATAAATGGCAAGGAGTATGCAACTACAGAAGAAGGCTTTTTCTCAACCGGCATTAAACCGCTTTTTTCAATTGTCACTAAAGAGGGTTATCGTCTAACAGCTACCGCCGACCATCCTGTGCTCAGGGTTAAAAGGAAAACCAGGTACAAACTGGAAAGTGAATGGGCTAATACATCCAACCTTAAGCCAGGCGACGAAATCATTTTAAATGATCATCGTGAATTTAAAGGTTGGCCGGGTCTTTATGGAGAAAAGGAAGGCTATTTAATGGGCCTGTTAATCGGCGATGGCACCTTAAAGCAAGACAAAGCCCTGCTTTCCGCCTGGCCCGATCAGTCCGAAGATGGCATTGTATGCGCTGCTGAAGAGGCAGCCTTCAGCTTGCCCCACCGCAGTGATTTTGAAGGCTTTTGGAAGGTATCCGGGCGAAACGAATATAGAATGAGCCTTGCTGCAATCAAGGAAATTGCTTTGGCTTTAGGCATGACCCCCGGAAACAAAGCCATTACTCCTTACCTGGAAACACATACTTCGTCAAATTTTTACAAGGGCATGCTTAAAGGTTTCTTTGATGCAGACGGATCACTGCAGGGCAACCAGCATAAAGGCATCTCAATTCGCCTGGCTCAGAGTAACCTGGAAAGACTTGAAGCTGTGCAAAGAATGCTGGCCCGTTTCGGGATCGTCTCCAGAATATACAAGAACAGGCGTAATAAACAGCTAACCAAATTGCCTGACAATAACCAGGGCAGCGCCTTTTATGAAACTAAGCCGCAGCATGAGCTTATAATAACCAGGGATAATTTGGCAGTTTATGCCGAAAAGATCGGTTTCAGCGACAGATCGAAAGCTGATAAATTGAAAAACGCCCTTGCTACATACTGCCGCAGTCTTAACCGGGAACGCTTTTTAGCCACCATTGATTCGGTAAATTCTGCAGGACAGGAGACTGTATATGATGTTCAGGTTCCCGGTATTAATGCCTTCGATGCTAACGGATTAGTGGTGCATAACTGCGGAGAACAGCCCCTTTTACCTTACGAAGCCTGCTGCCTGGGATCTATTAACCTGGGCAAAATGGTTACTGCCGACGGTAAAATCGACTGGGACAACATGAAAAAAACCATCAGGACAGCTGTCCGTTTCCTGGATAATGTGATAGACGCCAGTAATTACGTAATTCCTGAAATAGCCAAGATGCACAGGGAAGGCAACCGCAAAATCGGTCTTGGCATTATGGGCTGGCACGACATGCTGGTCAGGCTGGGTATTCGCTATGACAGCGAAAAAGCAATTAAAACAGCTGAAGAAGTTATGAAATTTATTAATCAAGAAGCAAAGGAAGAATCCGTTCTTCTTGCCGGAGAAAGAGGCACTTTCCCCAATTTTGAGAAAAGCATTTACGACAACGGCAAAAAAGAAGACCGGGTTCGTAATGCCACCCGCACCACCATAGCTCCTACCGGAACAATATCAATCCTGGCCGGGGCCAGCAGCGGTATCGAACCATATTTCAGCATCGCCTTTACCAGAAAAAATATTCTAGGCGGTCTGGAACTACCCGAAGTTAATCCTGTATTTCTTGAAATTGCCCGTGAAGAAGGTTTTTACAGCGAAGAGCTGATTCTTGAAATCGCCCGTAGTGGTAAAATACCGGCTAATGCGGAAATCCCACAAAAATATAAGGATTTATTTAAAACAGCAATGGAAATTGATTTCAAATGGCACGTTCGACACCAGGCTGCCTTCCAGAAATATACCGATAATGCCGTCAGCAAAACAATAAACCTTGAACAGGATGCAACTGCCGATGACGTTAAGAATGCCTATATCCTGGCCTGGCAATCCGGGTGTAAAGGCATTACCATATACCGTGACAGCTCACGCACCAAACAGGTTTTAAATGTGGGTGATGGAGAAAAAGACGATACAATTAAACCAACCAAACGGCCTAAAACTCTAAGTGGCCATACCACAAGTATCCGCACAGCCCTGGGCAACCTCTTTGTTACTGTAAATACATCGGATGGAAAACCGTTTGAAATCTTTGCCCAGATTGGTAAAGCCGGGAGCGATGTTGTTGCCTTTACTGAAGCTATTGCGCGTTTAATTTCTCTCGCCCTGCGCTGCGGAGTAAGCGTAGATGAAATAGTCACCCAGCTAGAGGGCATCGGTGGTGCGCGCTCAGTGGGGTTTGGGCCAAACAGGATTATGAGTGTACCCGATGCTATCGGGCAGACTCTCCGCAAGCTGGCCGCTGCCGATACCGATGCAGAACAGGTCAATGGCAATCACCAGTTGGAAATTTGCCCCGATTGCGGCACCTGCGCCCTGATCAGGGCTGAGGGATGTTTAAAATGTGAAGCCTGTGGGTTTAGCGAATGCTAAAGTATGCCGATAATAAATATTAACAGTACTTTATATACGTTGCCTTGATAGCAATAGACCCGGAAAGGCAGGGGAATGTCATGCTTGTTAAAGATTGTATGACTACAAAGGTAGTATCGGTTAAACCCGATATGAAAATTTCAAATGCTGCAAAAATGATGATCGATTATCGTATCAGCGGTTTACCGGTCACGGATGACAATAACCGGGTCATATCAATGATCACTAAATCAGATATTGTTCAATTAACCCTTCCTTCAGCTCTTAAACGCACAGGAAGCGATAATCCAACATTAATACCGGATGTAAATAAATACCTTGCCCGTCTGAATGAAGTGGCTCTAAAAGAAGTTAGCCTTTTAATGACCAAGAAACATCTTCATACAGCCAGATCTGACATGACTGTTTCAGAAGCAGCAGTCTTGATGTATGCTAATGATATCAGGAGATTGCCTGTAGTCGACGATAACGGAGAATTAATTGGTATTATATCTTATTCAGATATTGCTGCCATCATTGCCGAATAAAGCTAACTGATGTTTGCGCTCAGTTTTAGAAACCGGGCAACACAATTGAATCGCACCAGGAGGAGGCTAAAAAAATGCTAATACTAAACCTCTATATCCCCACGGGAATTATAGTGGCCATTGTTGCCATATTCCTTTTTAGCTGTGGTTTTATTGCCGGATATTGCTTTGGCAGCCTTGCAGCTTCTGATAATAGAAAAACATCTTCAAGCAAACATAAAGATAGACCCAGGGGAAAAGTTAGCACAGCTGACGAATAGAACGGTTTGCCTCAGCGCCCTTCTGTCTTCTTTCAACATCAAAGTCAGGGTAGATTACTACCCTGACTTTGATGTTATCGGCAATAATAATGCTTTTACTGTAGGGTTTGGTTTATATCGAGTTTGACAGTATCAATCGAAAAATCAAGTTTGATTTAACAAGCTAAAACCGTTGTTCCAAGACCTAAATTAATTTGAAAAATAGTGAAAGTTGAGATGTGAAAATAATTATTCTGAACCGGCCTTTATACAGGTTATTTTTTGGGTTAAATAAATTGCAAAAGTTTCTCAACAAAATCTAAAAAAAAGGAAATTTACAATTAGACGCAGAATTAAGAAAAATCAGGAATGAATATCTATCAGTCGAAGAGGTGATAAAATGGTTTATAGTAAAAAGATGATAACAGAATTGAAGATAATTATCTTTTGGTTAGTTGTTATTATCACAACTATAGGAATCATTGCCGGTTGCGGCGAGTCGGAAACTGTTGCCATAACTCAAACTTATCAGGAAAATGAACGGGGCAATAGCGTAGGAAATATCAATAACAAGGGAGTTGCTGCTCGTCAAGGCGATTGGATCTATTACCAAAACGATGATGATGTTTTTAATATTTATAAGATCAAAGCAGATGGCAGCGGCCATGAAAAAATAAACGATGATTACTCTCTCTATATTAATGTGGCAGGTGACTGGATTTATTATAAAAACTTACTTGACGGTGGTAGTATTTATAAGATTAAAACGGACGGCAGCGGCCGTGAAAAAATAAATGACGAAGATTCTGACTATATCAATGTAGTCGGTGACTGGATCTATTACAGTAACTTCGATGACGGTAATAAGATATACAAGGTCCATACTGATGGCAGCGGCCGTGAAAAAATAAATGATGACGTCAACATCGATTATCTTAATGTAGTAGATGGCTGGATCTATTACGTAATTCGTAATGACGGTATAAATATTTATAAGATTAAAACAGATGGCAGTAGCCGTGAAAAAATAAATGACGAAGATTCTTTACATATTAATGTAGTCGGCGACTGGATTTATTTCGTAAGTATTGATTACAAATGGAATATTTATAGAATCAAGACAGATGGCAGCAGCCTTGAAAAAATAAATGATGATAAATCCATTGATATAAACATAGTCGATGACTGGATCTATTACCGCAACTATAGTGATGCTGATAAATTGTACAAGATCAAGACTGACGGCAGCGGGCGAGAGAAAATAAATGATGACGAATCCGTGGATAACAATGTAGTAGGTGATTGGATCTATTACAGCAACGGTAATGAAGACTTTAAGTTTTATCGTATAAAAACTGATGGTAGCGGGCGCGAAATAGTGCAATAATATTTTTTATAAAGCAGTAAGGTCGGTTACACTATTTGTATTTAGTGCCTTCAAGGGAGGTTCATTAAAAGTGCATTTTAAAGATCTGCAAATAGAGGATTTCGCAGGATTAGACCCTGACCCCCATCTATTTGAAGAGTGGAAAGAAGCAAAAGATTTAGAAAGACGCTATGCAATATTATTCTTCGGCTTAATAATTATTTTTATCGCAGCCCTATACTTAATTACCGGTAATTTATTCATTCCTGGGTTCTTATTTTTTTTAGTAGTTCCCTTTTTAATCAGCAGGAAAGCAAATCGGCTTTCAAAAGAACTGGGAATTGATGCCCGAATGTACGCTGATGCTTGGAAGAAAAGAGCAAGCATCATGAAATCTGGGCGATAATAGTTCTGAAGGCAAACCTTTTATATAATGGCTCTCAGTAATTTTATCAAGATCATTTGTCTATGAAAAGCCACCCTGCAACAAATTCTACAGTCTTCGTAATAAACGAAAAAGAGATTGTTTCATCTGATACTAAATCACGATGACACAATCTCTAGAACTGGTAGTGGTGCCGGAGACCGGAATCGAACCGGTACGACCATGGTATGGCCGAGGGATTTTAAGTCCCTTGCGTCTGCCTGTTCCGCCACTCCGGCGAAATTTGGAGGCGACACCCGGATTCGAACCGGGGATGAAGGATTTGCAGTCCTCTGCCTTACCACTTGGCTATGTCGCCAAAAAAAATGGAGCGGAAGACGAGATTCGAACTCGCGACCCTCGCCTTGGCAAGGCGATGCTCTACCACTGAGCTACTCCCGCATACCTGGTGCCGAGAGACAGAATTGAACTGTCGACACGCGGATTTTCAGTCCGCTGCTCTACCGACTGAGCTATCTCGGCATTATGGCGGAGCTGACGGGACTCGAACCCGCGGTCTTCGGCTTGACAGGCCGATATGTTAACCATCTACACCACAGCTCCATGTGCATAGATAAGTATACAAAAGGCTTACCAAAAAGTCAACACAATTGGGGCTAAGTGATAAAATTTATTCGATCTGCAAGCTCTTTGCAGTTTTTTCATCTTTCACTTCCTGCTGAAGCTTTTTCAGACGTTCTTCTTCCGCCGAACTGTAATAAATAAGGCTCTGCAGTTCTATAGTCAAATCAGCATTGTGAACATGGACTTCCTTTGGCACTTTTAGTTTAACCGGGGCAAAATTTAAGACCGCCCTGATCCCGTGTTCCGCCAGCAAGTCCACTATATCCTGGGCTGCCTCGGCAGGAACTGTAATAATTGCTACTTTAATATCATTTTCTTTTATATATTCCGGCGCCGATTCAACAGGGTAAATATTGATCATGTCAATTTTCTTGCCAATCAGGCGGGGGTCGTGATCAAAAACAGCGACTACATCAACATAGGGATTTTTCACAGAGTTATACCTGGTCAGGGCAGTACCCAGATTACCGGCCCCGATAACAATGGTCTTAATCTTCTTGTCAAGACCGATGATTTTAACTATCTTTTCCCGAAGATAGGCAGTATTATAACCGGCCCCACGAGTGCCAAAAGCCCCGAAATATGCTAAATCCTTACGAATCTGCTCGGCTGTAAAACCCGACTGGCTGCTTAAATCCTTAGAAGATATCATGTCTATTTTTCGTTCAATCAAACGGTCAAGAATGCGAAGATAAATCGGTAGCCTCTTTATAACTGATTTTGAAATAGTTCGATCAGGCATTATTTTTCCTCCAACATCTTTTAAAATACCATAAGCCAGCAGGCACGTTATACCCTGGTTTCAGCTTTCTAACCGCGTCTACTCATTAACTCGCGAGTTATTTCTTCAAGGACTGACCTTTTTTCGCTGCTTACCTGCATTAACCTACCCAGGTCCCGGATAGCCATATCCGCATAATACCCGGCTTTACTGCGTGTATATTCTATTCCACTGCTTTGACAGACTACCGAAGCTGCGTTACAAATTGTTTCTTCACTACTGCATTCATGCTTCATAAAATATTCCAGGATTAATTTCTTCTTACCTTCGCTCTCGGCAATCGCCCTGATCAGGGGCAGGGTTAAAACCTTATTCTTCAGGTCACCATAAAGTGGTTTTCCTGTTAAGCGATCACTACCTGTATAATCGAGAAGATCATCTACCAGTTGAAAAGCTATACCCAGGTTAAAACCAAAGCTGGCCCATATCTTTTGTTGATCGTGATCATCGCCGCCTAACAAGCTTCCGGCTTCACAACACCCGGCAAAAAATGAAGCGCTCTTTTTGCCGATCCAGCTAAAATAGCGCGCTTCAAGATTCTCTGAACTTATATCGCAAAAAGCCTGCTCTACTTCCCCTTCGGCCAGTTTCTGCGTCATACCGACAACTATATCCATCAGCTGCCAGTTTTTAATGTCAACTAGTATCTTAAAAACCTGGCTTAGAATAAAATCTCCGCTTAATACGGCAATTTTATTATTCCAATGTAGATGTACCGTTTCTTTGCCACGGCGTATCGCTGCCCGATCAATTACATCATCGTGTAAAAGTGATGCAGTATGCAACAGCTCCAGGGCTGAAGCTACCCCAACCAAAGGAGCTAATTCCAAACCATTACGCTGGGCTGCAACAAGGAACAACGCGGGACGAATCCTTTTGCCCCTGCCGTTGATAATATACTCACCAACCATTTTTATTTCCGGACCTGATGATTCCACAACAAGCTTGAGTTGATCTTCCACCAGGGCCAAATCATTTTCAATTAAGTGCCATTTCTTTGTCAGTTTATTTGCCCCTGTTCCGTTATTGTAGTTATCACCTTTGTTCGACATTGTACAATAGAAATCCTTTCAGAGCCGGATACCCTTTTTATTCCCCTCTTTCTGCACAATTAAAAGCTCGGGCGGCCTATTACTGCGATTAATCAGCTTGAAACAGGCAGCACTGTATTCAGCCGACGGCAGGCCTTCACAAGCAGCAAGCAAACCATCTCTTTCAATAACACCTTGGTCATGCCCCGGGTACATGGTAACTGTTAACAACCCGCCGGGTTTGATTAACCCCAGCGCCTGTTTGAAACTGGCCAGGGTTGTATTTAGTCTTGTTGCAATGCTGTGATCCCCTCCGGGCAGGTAGCCAAGATTATATATAATTGCCGCTGCCGGCTCTTGAAGATAACTATTCATAAATTCGTGCCCATCTTTGATTAAAGTCACTTGATCAGTCATATCATTCTCTTTCAATCTTGCCGCTGTAGCAGCCAGCGCTTTCTCTTGTATATCAAAAGAATAAACCTGCCCTGATCGACCTACTTTTTCAGCCAGGTAAAGCGTGTCATAACCATTTCCCGCTGTTGCATCAACAACACAATCACCTTCACCGATAACTTGGTCCAGGTAAAAATGGGCCATTTTAGCAACCTGGCATAGTTTTAACATAGCAGGTAATCCTCCTAGTATCTTTCAAGGCGTGATGATATGATATCAACTTCATTATTCTGTTCCACGTAGCTGAAAATATTTTCCAGCACCTTGTCCGCGCCTGCCCCATTGTGACATACAACTGCAAGCCCAAGTTCAGAACGCTGCCACAAATCCTGGCTGCCTACCTCTGTAACTGACACATTAAACCTGTTACGCAGCCTCTGGATAAGGCTTTTCATAACCTGCCGCTTTGATTTCAAAGAAGTTGCGCCGGGAATGTGCAGCTCAAGCAGGCATATCGCCACACGCATAAAATTCACCTACCAGCATCTATAATAATAGCATTGAACAAAGGGCACAGTTTACTGTGCCCTCTTTTTGCATTATCTATAAAGGTTACTATTGATCAAGTAAGATATTTTTTTAATAAATCCCATAGTTCCTGCGGTTTAAAAGGTTTGGTCATATAGTTGTCTGCACCAAGGTCAACTGCTCTCTGCCGATCTTCTTCTTCTGCTTTTGCTGTCAAAACAATAATTGGTATGCCCTTAGTTGCCTCATCACTTTTCAACACTTTCAGGACTTCAAAACCGTCTATTTTAGGCAGCAGCAGGTCCAGCAAAATTAAATCGGGATGCTGCCTGCTCACGGCATCAAGGGCTTCCTGGCCATCTTCAACAATTTCCACTTCATAGCCTACTGCATCCAGGCAGGTACGAACCCCCAGGATAACGTTTTTTTCATCTTCAACCAGCAGAATTCGTTTGTTCATCAATCAACCTCCTTATCCTGATCAGAACCCGGTAAAGTAACTGCTTGCTTATCCTGATATACAGGAAAGGTGAAAGTAAATGTAGTCCCTTTACCGACATCACTATCCACCCAAATCTCTCCTCCGTGAGCCATCACAATATCTTTGGCTATAGCTAAGCCCAGGCCCACACCTCCAACTCCCGTTCGCCCGGGGCCACTGACCTGGACATACTTGCGAAATATTTTTTCCTGATGCTCTTTTGGAATACCGCACCCGGTATCCTCAACTGAAAAGAAGAGTCTTTTCCCACGCTGCCTTACCCTTACAGTAATAGTACCCCCCGGGTCAGTGTAACGCATGGCGTTACCAACCAGGTTAGTCAACACCCAAACTGATTTATTGAAATCGGCAGCAACAGGAGGAACTTCCGGAGGCAAATTGGTAATCAATTCAATACCCTGGCGTTCAGCCTGCAGCTTAAGTGGTCGGACTGCCTCCTGTACCAAATCTGTAACGTTTATCGGCTCAGCCTCAACATAAATTGTGCCCGATTCAATCCTGGACAGTTCCATCAAGTTATCAATCAGGCGGTTTAATCTTTCACAGTCTGAGCCAATAGCTTCCAAAACTTCCTTTCCGCGGGGCGTTAGATCGCCAAGCATACCTTCTTTTAACATTTCCACACCAACTATTATTGTGGTCAAAGGTGTTCTGAATTCATGCGATACAATCGAAACAAAATCAGTTTTTATTTTTTCCATTTCATGAAAACGGGTAACATCAGTCATCTGAACCAGGGCACCCCACAGCTCATCCTGGTGGAAAACAGGGTTTATAGCAATTTTAAAGAAAAATCGCTCATCAAGACGTTTAACCTTGATAGAGGCTTCTTCGTAAGAACATTTCAGGGGGGTTTTCTTTTCAAAAACATCATTAATCAATCCATCAATTTTTTTAATCGAGGTCAAATCGGCGATAGGTTTACCTCCGGCCTGTTTAAAACCGGCATTAAAAAAATCCTCCGCTTTTTTATTAAGCCAGACAACATTTTTATTCAGATCAACAATAAAAACCGGATCGGCCAGGTTGTCAGCAATAGTATCCAAATTAACAGGAGCCGGTAGATTACTCAAATTTACACCTGCCTTTCTATCAAAACCTTCAGAATAGTATCATTGATATATTATTTTTCGCCTATTCATTATAACATTATCACCCTTTATTGAAAAGCATCAGCTCCTGAATCTTCCTACCCTGCATATATTATTAAGATCATGGCCTATTTTTATCTGCTTTTGCAAGTTATATGCTATTATTAATAGACTACCCGAAACCTGATGAGGATTGGAGGATAACTATGCAAGAGATAATTGCAATTATTGTTGCTTCAATAATATTCCTGGTAGGTCTTCTCGGCACTCTGCTACCCGTGTTACCTGGGGCGCCCCTGATCTGGACCGGTATGCTCATTTACGGTTTTATTGCCGGGTTTGAGAATCTCGGCCCCACATTTCTGATTATCCAGGCCCTGCTTGCAGTTGCGGTCATGGCTGTCGACTATCTTTTTGCCGCCCTCGGGAGCCGCTATTTCGGAGGGTCAAAAGCTGCCCTCTGGGGTGCTGCGGCCGGTCTCTTCGTCGGCCTTTTCTTCTTTCCATTCGGTTTGTTGCTTGGACCTTTCGTCGGCGCAACCCTGGCCGATTTGCTTTTCAGACGCAATACCGACCAGGCTGTTAAATCGGGGATTGGAGCTTCGATTGGCTTTTTAAGCGCTCTACCGATCAAGCTTGTCATTGAAATGATCATGATTATCTGGTTTATAGTTCGAATTATTTGATATAGTCTATAATTTGTATATAATTTTACCACAAGGCAGGATATTGCAAAAAGAGGGGAGAATAGTATGAAAAGCAATTATATTATAAAAAGCTGATAAAGCATAAAAGGAGGTTCAACTGTTTAGATGGAAAAAGTATGGCTTAAGAATTACGAACCGGGAGTTCCCCACAGTGTTGATTACCCCCCCATTTCGCTTTACCAGGCTTTTCTGGACGCAGCAGAAAAATATAGCAACAGACCCGCTGTACACTTCATGGGTCGTGAGCTGGCCTATTCTGAGATTAAAGAAAAAGCAGAAAGCCTGGCAGCAGCCTTAACTGATTTAGGTGTTAAAAAAGGTGACCGGGTAGCCATTCACCTGCCAAACTGCACCCAGTTTCCAATTGCCTATTTTGCTGCGCTCTCCCTTGGTGCCATTGTAGTGCCCTGTAACCCGCTATATGTCGCCAGGGAAATGGAATACCAGCTTAAGGATTCCGGCGCAGAAACAATCATCACCTTGACCAGGTTCTATAAAATGATCAAGCAGATACAACCAAAAACAAATCTTAAAAATATTGTAGTTTCCAACATCAAAGACTACTTTCCCGGCAAACTGCGCTTCCTTTACACGGTTGTTAAAGAGAAAAAAGAAGGAGATCGCGTTGACCTGGTTGCTGGAGACCACTCATTTACAGGATTGATAGAACAATACGCCGGCAAAAAACCGCCTGATGTTGATGTTAAACCGGAAGACAGGTCTCTTTTCCTCTACACAGGCGGGACCACGGGAGTTTCCAAGGGAGCCGTTTTACTGCACAGCAACCTCATAGCGAATATGCTGCAGGTAAAATCCTGGTGCACTGATTATACTGACGGCAAAGAAACTATCCTTGGTGTTTTACCTTTCTTCCACAGCTATGGGCTTACTACAATTCTAAACCTCGGGCTTTTAAACGGCGGCAAACTAGTACTGCTGCCCCGTTTTGAACTGGAAACGGTTTTAAAAACCATTGACAAGCAGAAACCTACCCTTTTCCCCGGCGTTCCAACTATTTATGTGGCGATCAACAACGCTGCAAACCTTGAAAAATACGATATTAAATCAATCAGGGTTTGCATCAGCGGGGCTGCTCCCCTTCCGGTAGAAGTTCAACAACAGTTTGAAAAAAACACCGGGGGCAAACTGGTCGAAGGTTATGGTTTATCCGAAACCTCACCTGTAACCCATGCCAACCCAATTTACGGCAATCGCAAACCCGGTAGTATCGGACTGCCCATGCCTGATACGGAGTATAAAATTGTTGATGTAGAAACCGGAGAAACCGAACTGCCAATCGGTGAGGTGGGAGAACTTTGTATTAAGGGACCCCAGGTTATGGAAGGCTATCTGAACATGCCCGATGAAACCGCCAACAGTATCAGGGATGGCTGGTTCTATACCGGTGACATAGCGAGAGCAGATGAAGACGGGTATACATATATCGTCGACCGCAAGAAGGATATGGTCATTGCCGGCGGTTTCAATATCTATCCGCGTGACATTGAAGAAGTCCTCTATACCCACCCGAAGATCATGGAGGCTGCAGTTGCCGGAATCAACGACCCTTATCGCGGCGAAACCCTCAAGGCTTATGTAGTCCTTAAAGAGGGCGAAACCATGACCGAAGAAGAAGTGGTTGAACACTGTAAGGCTAACCTGGCCGCTTACAAGGTGCCAAAACTGGTCGAGTTCAAGAAAGAGCTGCCGAAAACCATGGTCGGTAAAGTACTGCGGCGCATGTTGCGCGAAGAAGAAGAAAAGAAAGGGCCTGCTGAAGGTTAAACCTTAATCCGCTCAGTATAAATCGAAAATGTTAAGAAGCGGGTTCATCTGAACCCGCTTCTTATTTGGCAATTTTCGGTATTAAATATTTTTATGTTCAATTCTGTTGTTTTAAAGCAGCATGAGCAAGTTCGAGCTGCTTTTTAACCGCCGTAGGGGCAGTGCCGCCGCGACACTTACGGGCTCCTGCCACCAGGGCCGGATCAAGAAGATCATCAATCTGGTGGGCCAGAGAATGATGAAACCTGCCCCGGGTTTCAGAATCAATTTCCCTTAGCCTGATTCCCTGCTCCCGGCAGAATGAAATCATCCGACCGATCAGATGGTGGCCCTCCCTGAATGAAACACCATTGCGAACAAGGTAATCGGCCAGATCCGTTGCACACAGGTAATCATCATCAACAGCTTCTTTCAAGCGATCACGGTTCACCGACATAGTCTCCAGCATTTCTGCAAAAAGGGGCAATATGGCCTTTACTGTATCGATAGTGTCAAAAAACCCTTCCTTATCTTCCTGCATATCCTTGTTATAGGCCAGCGGCAGTCCTTTCATTACCGTAAGCATGGCCATCAGGTTACCATATATTCTGCCGCTCTTGGCACGCACAAGTTCAGCCACATCCGGATTTTTCTTCTGCGGCATCATGCTGCTGCCAGTAGTATATGCATCATCAAGTTCTATAAAACTGAATTCGGCGGTTGACCAGTAAATAAGTTCTTCACTCAAACGGCTTAAATGCATGATCAAAATAGAGGCAAATGAGAGAAACTCCAGGATAAAATCACGATCGCTTACAGCATCCATACTGTTCTCATATATAGCATTAAAGCCAAGCGCATTGGCTACCTGCTCGCGGTCAAGAGGAAAGCCGCTGCCGGCAAGTGCACCGGCGCCCAGGGGCATCAAATCAGCCCGGATCAAAACCCCTTTAAGGCGTTCGCGGTCACGCTGCAGCATCCAAAAATAAGCAAGCAAGTGATGAGCAAAAAGTACCGGCTGGGCGCGCTGCATGTGGGTATAGCCTGGTATGAGCAGATCGTCATAACGTTCAGCCAGCTTTAACAGGGTGCCCTGCAGTTTTTCAAGCATCTGCATCATCAACCAACCTTCATCAAGCATATATAGATGCATATCCAGAGCAACCTGGTCGTTTCGGCTTCTGCCGGTGTGCAGTTTGCCGCCAACAGGGCCAACTTTTTCGATCAAAGATTTTTCGATGTTCATATGAATATCTTCAAAAGCGAGATCATATGTAAAAGAACCATTAATAATCTCCGCCTCGATCTCTTTCAGCCCCTGCACTATTAACTTTGTCTCATCTACAGTAAGCACGGACTGGCCGGCCAGCATCTCTGCATGGGCAATACTGCCCCTGATGTCATGAAGAGCCAGGCGCCGATCAAAAGTTAAAGATGCGCTGAATTCAAGAACCGATTCCGCGGTATCTTTTGTAAAACGACCCTGCCAAGGTTTCTTCAGTTTTTAGTCACCTCCTGTTTAGAATTCTTATTTTTAAAATCCATCATGCCTTTAATCATTAAAGGCAGCCCATAAAGATTGATAAACCCCTGGGCATCCTTTTGTTCGAAAAGATCATCCTCTTCAAATGTTACCATACCATGATGATAAAGAGTATGCTCAGACTCCCTGCCGGCAATATTAATATTGCCCTTGTATAGTTTTAAGGTGATTGTCCCGGAAACCGGTTCCTGTGTTTTCTCAATAAATGCCTGCAGCGCCTCGCGCAGGGGGCTGAACCAGAGTCCGTAATAGATCATTTCGGCATACTTTAGGGCCAGGGTTTCCTTATAATGCAGAGTTTCCCGATCCAAAGTATAATGCTCAAGCTCCCGATGGGCATGCGTCAGAACGGTTCCGCCGGGGGTTTCATAAATACCGCGGGATTTCATGCCGAGCAAACGGTTTTCAACCATATCAACCCGGCCTACACCGTTACGTCCGGCTATTTCATTAAGTTTTTCCAGCATTGCAACAGGTTCCATGGCATTACCATTAACCATTACCGGAATACCTTTGCTAAATGTTATGGAAACTGTTTCGGGATCATCGGGCGCCTCAAGAGGATCAACCGTTAACCTAAACATATCACTGTCCGGTTCCTGGTTCGGGTCCTCCAATATGCCGCCCTCAAAGCTGATATGCCATATGTTGCGGTCTATACTGTACGGTTTTTCCGCAGTTACAGGAATCGGTATATCATGACTGCATGCATAATTGATACAGTCTGTCCGTGAATGCAGGTTCCATTCCCGCCAGGGAGCTACAATTTTAAGGTAAGGGTTAAGGGCTTTTATGGCAAACTCAAACCTGACCTGGTCATTACCTTTACCCGTAGCGCCATGGGCAATTGCAGTCGCCCCAACCTTCTCGGCTATCTCTACCAGCCTTTTACCGATTACCGGACGGGCAATGGCTGTTCCCAGCAGGTACTTACCCTCATAAACTGCTCCGGACTGGATCATGGGGAAAATATAATCCCTGACCAGTTCATCCCTGATATCCTCGATAAACACATCAGATGCCCCTGTTTTGAGAGCTTTTTCCTTCAATCCTTCCAGCTCGCCATTACCCTGACCCACATCTGCTGTCATGGCAACAACATCGTAATCATATGTTTCCTGCAGCCATTTAACAATGACCGATGTGTCCAACCCTCCTGAATATGCCAGTACAACTTTTTCTTTTCCCATGTTTTCTCCTCCTTACAATATGATTTCCTGAAATACCTTATAGATAATTGACAGTCCTTCATCAATTTCACTTTCGCTTATTATTAACGGCGGCAGCAAACGCAAAGTGTTGTCGCCGATGGCATTGATTAACAGCCCTTCCTCCAAACATTGCTCATAAATCTTCTTAGCGGCAGGTTGATTGATTTCCAGGGCACACATCAACCCGAGACCCCGGTATTCCCCCTGAACGGCAGGAAACCGGGATATAAGGTCTTTCAACCCGTTTTCGAGCAGCTGCCCCTTTTTCTTCACCCCGGTCAGAAAACCTTCAGCTGTAATAATTTCCAATACTGCCCGGGCTGCTTCGCAAACAACTGCATTGCCGCCAAATGTTGAGGCGTGGTCACCCGGTTGAAAAATATCTTTATACTCTTCACTGGCAACCAGGGCACCGATAGGCAGCCCGCCGCCCAGACCCTTGGCCAAAGTAATAAGGTCGGGTTTAATCCCGTAGTTTTCAAATGCCCACAAGCTGCCTGTTCTACCCATCCCACACTGAATCTCATCAAATATCAGCAGGATTCCTTCACGATCACAGAGTTCGCGCAGACCCTTTAAAAAAGCGCTATCAGCAACGAATACTCCACCTTCACCCTGGATCGGTTCAAGCATAATGGCTGCCGTTTCCTGGTCAACCAGCGCATCAAATGAATCTATATCGTTAAAAATGCCGTAAGAAAAACCATCCAGCAGGGGAGTAAATGCCTTCCTGTATTTCAGCTGCCCCGTGGCGCTTAAAGTCGCCATGGTCCGGCCATGGAATGAACGCTCAGCTGCAACAATTTTGTAACGTCCGGGTTTGTTTTTGCGGGCCAGCTTAATCGCAGCCTCATTTGCCTCGGCCCCGCTGTTCGCAAAAAATACTTTACCTCCCGGCAAGGTTCTATCGACCAGTTCTGCAGCCAAAAGTGCCTGGGGGGCTGTATAGTAGAGGTTTGATGTATGGCTCAATATCCCGGCTTGCTTGCAAATCACCTCCACTACTCCCGGGTGGCAGTGCCCCACTACATTAACAGCCAGGCCGCCCAGAAAATCGAGGTATTTTTTACCCTCTTCATCCCATAAGTATGCCCCTTCTCCCCTGGCCAGATTTGGAGTGATACCGGGCTGCCGGCTATAAGTGTTAATAATGTATTTGCTTTCAAGATCTTCAATTCTGCCCATCACAATCTCCCTTCTTACAGTTTTTATCTGGTTACCATCGTACCAACCCCGGCATCGGTAAATATCTCCAGGATCAATGAATGGGGCACCCTGCCGTCAATAATGTGTGTTCGGCGCACCCCGCCGTCAAGAGCCATCAGGCAGGACTCGACCTTGGGAATCATGCCTCCGCTGATTTCACCATTCATAATCATCGCTCTAATCTCGCGGCGTTTGATTGCAGAGATAAATTCAACTGAACCTTCTTCTTCCCGGTAAATGCCGTCCACATCAGTCAACACAATCATTTTTTCCGCTTTTAGTGAAACTGCCAGCTCACCAGCCACATAGTCGGCATTAATGTTCAGGCTTTCACCGTTTAAACCAGCGCCTATCGAGGAAATTACCGGTATATAACCGCTTTCGCTAAGGTTAAATATTGGATCGGGATCAATCTGAATGATTTCACCGACCCGCCCCAGATCGACCTTTTCATTACCCGTTTCACCATTCACCTTAACCTTGTCTTTACGCCGGGCCTGCAGAAATCCGGCATCACGGCCGCTGAGACCAATTGCCTTTGCTCCCTGGCGATTAAAGAGACTGACAATGTGCTGGTTAACTTTACCCATTAAAACCATCTCTACTATTTCCATGGTCTCGTCATCGGTTACCCGGAGCCCATTAACAAAGCGAGGCTCTTTCCCCAGTTTAGCCATTACCTGGTTTACTTCTTTCCCTCCACCGTGAACCAAAACAGGCTTAATACCGATATATTTCATTAAAACAAGGTCAAGAATAACAGTATCCATCAGGTCAGGGCTGACCATTGCCTGCCCCCCGTATTTAACAACAAAATATTTTCCCGCATAAGCACGCATATAAGGCAGCGCCTCTACCAGAACTTCAGCCTTCGGTATACTTTTCAGGGCTTCCTGGTTCATTACTGTAACCTCTTTTCCTAACTACGGTAATTACTGTTGATGCTGATATATTCATGGCTTAAATCTGTGCCCCAGGCTTTAACCTCGGCCGGACCAATTTTCAGGTCTATTACTACCGATATATCTCTCATCTCCAGTACTTTTTTCATTTTATCTTCGTCAAACGGAACAGCCCCGCCATTCTGGGCTACCTGGTAGGGACCAATATAAATATCAACTGTATTAGGATCAAACGGAACTCCGGCATAACCGAGAGCAGCGATTATCCTGCCCCAGTTTGCATCTTCACCGTAAAATGCCGTTTTTACCAGGGGGGAATTAAGCACTGAGCGGGCCATTACCCGGGCCCCGGCCTGGTCGGCCGCTCCCCTTATTTTCAGGGTAATCAGCTTGGTCAGCCCTTCACCATCTTCGACTATCTGCATGGCCAGTTCGCGGCAGACCATGCCCAGCATTTTGCGGAATGGTTCGTAAAAAACACTCTCCTCACAAACTTCCACGCCTTCAGCCGCCCCGTTAGCAATAACCATAGCTGTATCATTGGTTGAAGTGTCTCCATCTACGGTTATTACATTAAACGATTGATCGGCAGCCTCGCTAAATAGTTTTTGCAGCAGTTCACGCTCAATCCTGACATCGGTTACAAGAAATCCGAGCATAGTAGCCATATTGGGGCAAATCATTCCCGAGCCCTTGGCCATGCCCCCGATAGTAAATTCGCCTTCCGGCAGTGTGCAGCGGTATGCGGAAAGCTTAATTTTGGTATCGGTAGTCAGTATTGCTTCCGCTGCATCCCGGTCAGCTGCCGGCCCTTCATTTAAAACATGGACTATTGCCGCCAGACCCTTGTTGATTATATTCATCGGCATCGGTTCACCTATAACTCCTGTTGAACAAACCATAACCTGGCCGTCCTCCACGCCCAAGGCGCCTCCGGTATTAGCCGCCATAACGTGGGCATCACGCATACCCTTATCACCCGTGCAGGCATTGGCATTGCCGCTGTTGATAACTATCGCCCTAATAGGGTTCTCCAGGTGATTCCGGCATAAATTCACCGGAGCAGCCTTAACCTGGTTACTGGTGAAAACTGCCGCTGCAACTGCATCATATTCGCTGTAAATAAGGGCAAGATCTTTTTTATCGCGCTTGATACCGCAGGCGATCCCGGCCGCTTTATAACCACGGGCAGCAGTCACACCCCTGTTATCAAGTTTTGTCAGATTAACCTCTTTCACGAAAACACCTCCGGCATAAATAAAATAAATATAAAACAGTTAAAGGGCCAGCTGGCCCAGCCCTGCCTCCTGGGGCAGACCAAGCATGACATTCATGTTCTGCACAGCCTGTCCGGACGCTCCCTTAACCAGGTTATCAATAGCTGAAATTAGAATAACCCGATTTGTGCGTTCATCGTATTTCAGAGCAAGATCACAAAAATTAGTTCCCCGCACCATGCGGGTTTCAGGCAGCATAACGCCGCTTAAAACGCGAACAAACGGACAATTTTTATAAAAATCTTCATAAAGCTCAAGTAGAACTTTTTCATTTATATCCCCGCCCGGTTCGCAATAAATTGTACTAAGGATTCCCCGGACCATCGGTACCAGGTGCGGCGTAAAAGTAACCTTCAAATTTTCACCGGCTATACGGCCCAGTTCCTGTTCAATTTCTGCTGTGTGCTGGTGGCTGGCTACCCGGTAAGCCTTGAAGTTTTCCGTGCAATCAGGAAAATGAAAAGCCTGCTTCGGACTTCTTCCAGCCCCGGATACTCCCGACTTCGAATCTATAATGATTGAACCGGTCTTGATTGCTTTTTCCCTGAGCAGGGGAGCCAGGGCAAGCAAAATACTGGTCGGGTAACATCCCGGGTTGGCAATAAAAGAGGAACCGCTGATTTCAGCGCTGTAAAGCTCAGGCAGGCCGTAAACAGCCCTGCCTAAAAGATTGACAGCAGGGTGAACGAGATTATACCAGGTTAGGTAAAGCGCTTTGTCAAGGAGCCTGAAATCGGCGCTCAAGTCGATTATTTTATATCCGGAGTCGAGAAGCTCTGAAACAACCGGGGCTGATTTTCCATGGGGCAGTGCACAGAAGACTATATCAATATCTTCAGGAATCTGGTCTGCCTTCATCTGCTGCAGTTTCAGGTCAACCTGTCCGTAAAACTGGGGGTGCACCTCGCTATAACTCTTACCGGCACTACTGCCCGAGCTTAAAAATACAGGGTCCGCGCCAGGATGACCGTTTAGTAAACGAACAAGCTCAACACCTGTATAACCGGTTGCCCCTAAAACTGCTGCCTTAATCATCAGTAATTCCCTCCAAAATAAATTAAGCCCTTCGTCCTTTAAAGGACGAAGGGCTCGCGGTACCACCTTTATTGATCGGCAAACATGTGCCGACCCTCTTAAACCGTTTTCACAGAAAACGGCCTTGATAACGGTATAAAACCGGGCCAGCCTACACACCGGTGTTGCACCGGCTTCAACCGCCACCTCCGGGGTGCGCTTCACCGCCTGCTTCAGGTCCGGACTTTCACCAACTCCGGCTCGCTGCCACCACCACAGAACGGATACTCTCCCCATCACGGGTTTTACAATATTGTTTAAAATTTTAACACACGCTGACGATATGTCAATAGGTTTTTTATTTTTTTATTTTATAACGGGATATTCCCGTGTTTACGCATCAGACGCTGTTCCTGCTTGTTGGCAGCCATATCAAGGCCCCTGATAATAAAGTCTCGCGTATCGCGAGGATCAATAACCTCATCAATCCAGCCCCTGGCCGCGGCAATATACGGGTTAGCATACTTTTCCCGGTAATTCTCTACCAGTTCTGTACGTTTTGCATTTTTATCCCCGGCTTCCTCAATATCACGCCTGTTAACAATATTAACCGCGCCTTCGGGGCCCATTACCGCAATTTCCGCTGTCGGCCAGGCAAGACAGAAATCTGCACCGAGCGAGCGTGAATCCATGGCTATGTAGGCGCCTCCATAAGCTTTGCGCAGGATAACCGATACCTGGGGTACAGTAGCCTCAGAATAGGCATAAAGCAGTTTAGCCCCATGACGAATAATACCACCCCATTCCTGTTCAACCCCGGGCAGGTAGCCGGGAACATCAACAAAAGTAACCAGGGGCAGGTTAAAACTGTCGCAGAAACGGACAAAACGGGCAATTTTATCAGAAGAATTTATATCCAGGCAGCCTGCTTTAACCTGGGGCTGGTTGGCTATTACACCTACCGCTTTTCCATTCATACGGGCAAAACCAATAACAGCATTTTGCGCATACCCGGCATGCACTTCAAAAAGTTCGCTGCCGTCAACCACCCTTTTGATTACTTCCCGCACATCGTATGACTTGTTCGGGTTGGCTGGAATCAAGGTGATTAAATCATCCTGGTTCAGTTCGGGTTCGCGCGGTTCGGCTGCCGGCGGATCGTCAATATTATTGGAGGGCAGGAAGCTGAGAAGTTTGCGGATCTGGCCGAAACAATCCTGCTCATTCTCGGCAAAAAAGTGGGCTACTCCGCTGGTATTGTTGTGAGCTGCCGCTCCACCCAGTTCTTCGGCTGAAACAGTCTCTCCTGTTACCGCTTTAATTACCTGCGGGCCGGTAATAAACATATTACCGATACCGCTGACCATGAAAACAAAATCGGTAATAGCCGGTGAATAAACCGCCCCCCCGGCGCAGGGACCCATGATCACAGAAAGCTGGGGAATAACACCCGAGCATAAAGTATTACGGAAAAATATATCGCCATAACCATCCAGGGCATATACCCCTTCCTGGATGCGGGCGCCGCCTGAATCATTAAGCCCGATTACCGGGGCACCGTTCTGTGCTGCCAGATCCAGTACACGGCATATTTTTGCAGCATGCGCTTCGCCAAGCGACCCGCCGGCCACTGTAAAGTCCTGGGCAAAAACAAAAATTTTCCGGCCTTCTACAGTGCCATATCCTGTCACCACACCTTCACCGGGGTTGGGATAGTCAAGACTGCTGGCATCTTCAAGGCCTTTCTGGGTAAATGTTCCCACCTCTACAAAGCTGCCCTTGTCCAGAAGGCATTCCAGCCTTTCCCTTGCTGTCATCTTACCTTTCTCGTATTGATCGGCTATGCGCTTTTCACCACCTCCGGCAAGAGTTCGGCGCCTTCTTTCTTCAAGGTGCTTCATCTTTTCTTCCATATCGTTCACCACTTTCTGCAATTATTAACTAAAGATACAACATATTGTTCTATAATACTATTCGCGTTCGCAAAGCTCAACCAGGACTCCGCCGGTTGATTTGGGATGGAGAAAGGCAATTCTTGCTCCCCCGGCCCCGTAGCGTGGTTTTTCATCAATCAGGGCAACACCCTGTTCTTTCAACCTGGCAAGCTTTTCTTCCAGGTTTTGAACCCTGAAAGCCAGGTGGTGAACACCCTGGCCTTTTTTCTCAATAAACTTTCCAACCGGACTATCGGCAACCGTGGGCTCAAGCAGTTCCAGTTTGCTTTCCCCGATCGGGAAAAAAGCGACTTTAACTTTTTGTTCTTCGACCACTTCAGTTCCCTTGAATTCAAGGTTGAGCTGATCGCGGTAAAACTGCATCGTTTTTTCAAGATCGCTCACTGCAATTCCGATATGATCAATCTTATCAAGCACATTATTCACCCCTATACGCTAATTAACTAGCTGACGTTCTCTTTGATAAAATTTATTATCTCCCCGGTAGAAGAACCAGGAGTGAATACTTCAGACACCCCGTGCTCCTTCAGGTAGACAATGTCTTCCCTGGGGATAATCCCGCCGACAACAACAATTATATCACTGCTCTCCTGCTCATGCAGCATTTCAACCACCGGCGGTATTAACTGCATATGCGCACCCGAAAGAATTGACAGTCCGATTACCCGGACATCTTCCTGCAGGGCAGTTTCCACGATTTGTTCCGGTGTCTGTCTCAATCCGGTATATATAACCTCCATGCCGGCATCACGCAGCGCCTGTGCCACAACTTTTGCCCCGCGGTCATGACCGTCAAGTCCAATTTTTCCCACGAGCACCCGCAACGGTTTATCAGCCAACTACATCAACCTCCTCAGGCAAACATAATTATAATCAACCTACATGGTAATTTGTTGTTGATATTCTCCAAATACATCTCTCAGCACACCGCAAATCTCTCCCAGGGTAGCATAAGACCTAACTGCAGTTAATATGTACGGCATCAGGTTGTCACTGCCCTGGGCTGCTTTGCGCAGGCCCTGTAACGCTTCTGCCACATCACCCTGGTTCCTGCTCAGGCGCACCTCTTTCAGTCTCTCAACCTGGCGCTGGCTTGTCGCAGGATCCATTTTCAACAGGTCTATCGGCTGATCACCGCTGGTGGTAAAGCGATTGACTCCGACCACCACACGCTCTTCAGACTCAACCTCTTTCTGGTATCGATAAGCACTGGCTTGGATTTCTTTCTGAACGAAGCCCTTTTCAATTGCTTCTACCGCGCCTCCAATGTCATCGATACGTTTGATGTAATGCCAAACTTCGTCTTCGATATGATCAGTCAGGGTTTCTATAAAATACGATCCTCCAAGCGGATCAACTGTATCGGTTGCCCCGATCTCATAACCAATAACCTGCTGGGTACGCAAGGCCAGCAGAACCGAGTGCTCGCTCGGCAGAGCCAGCGCTTCATCGCGCGAATTGGTATGCAGCGACTGGGTGCCGCCAAGCACCGCGCTAAGCGCCTGAAAAGCCACACGCATAATGTTCACATCAGGCTGTTGAGCTGTCAGCGTACAACCTGCTGTCTGGGTGTGGAAACGCAGCATCATCGAACGGGGATTCTTTGCCCCGAAGCGTTCCTTCATCAACTTGGCCCAGATACGCCTGGCAGCCCTGAACTTGGCAATTTCCTCGAAGAAATTGGAGTGGGCGTTAAAGAAAAAAGAAAGACGAGGCGCAAACTTATCAACCTCCAATCCGGCTTCGAGCGCCGCATCTACATAAGCAATAGCATTGCACAAGGTAAAGGCAACTTCCTGCACTGCCGTGGAGCCGGCTTCCCTGATATGGTAACCGCTGATGCTGATCGTATTCCAGGTGGGGATATGTTCGCCTGCATAGGCAAATATATCAACGATCAGACGCATAGATTCGCGGGGCGGGAATATGTAAGTGCCGCGCGCCACATATTCCTTCAAAATATCGTTCTGTATGGTTCCGCTAATTTTATCCATAGCAACACCCTGTTTTTCGGCCACGACCATATACATAGCCAGCAGCACTGCTGCCGGGGCATTGATAGTCATCGAAGTGCTGACCCTGTCCAGGGGTATTTTTTCCATTAATATTTCCATGTCTGCCAGGGTGTCGATAGCCACCCCCACCTTACCCACCTCACCACGGGCCAGGGGATGATCGGAATCGTAGCCGATCTGGGTTGGCAAGTCGAAAGCAACACTCAGCCCGGTCTGACCCTGATCCAGCAGGTACCTGAACCTGGTATTGGTTTCCTCCGCACTGCCAAAACCGGCATACTGGCGCATGGTCCAAAGCCTGCCCCTGTACATGGTTGGCTGAATCCCGCGGGTATAAGGGTATTCTCCGGGCCAGCCCAGTTTATCCATGTAATTAAACTTTTCCAGGTCAAGCGGATCATAAACAGTCTGCAGGGCGAGATCCGATTCAAGCTTGAAAGCTTTTCTCTCAGGATATTTCTCCAATGTTTTTTGCAGCTTTTCCTGCCACTCGTCTTTAGCCTTTTGTTTCATTTCTTTGTTATCATTTTCACACACCTGCTTACAGGCCTCCTTTCATGCAGCTCTTCATAACCGGGTCCGTTAGCTAACCGGCCGGATTGAATTGAGCTGCTAACCAAGAATCTTTTTAACCATCTCCGGCAGCTCAGTAGGCAAACCGGCAACTTTTACTCCGGCGGTATTGAGGGCAGCAGCTTTACTCTCGAAAGTACCGCGTCCTCTTTCAATAATAGCTCCCGCATGTCCCATTCTTTTGCCAGGAGGCGCACTGCGTCCGGCCAGGTAGGCAACCACCGGCTTAGTCATCGATGATGAGATAAATGCGGCCGCTTCTTCCTCTGCACTTCCGCCAATTTCACCGACCAGGACAACTGCCCTTGTTTCTTCATCCTTTTCAAATCTCTTTAAAACATCGATAAAATTTAAACCAACAACCCTGTCACCGCCCAGACCGACCACAGTTGACGTTCCTATATTGTTCTCGGTTAAATGGCCGACAATCTCGTAGCAGAGGGTCCCGCTGCGCGAGACAACTCCTACCGGGCCGGGCACAAAATAGCGGTTTGGCATAATTCCAATCTTGCAGGCACCGGAGGAAACCAGGCCAAAAGTGTTGGGCCCAACAACTACAGCACCCATTTTACGGGCAAATTCCATGATATCCATTGCGTCATGCAGGGGAATATGTTCAGTTATCAAAACCAATAATTTAATACCACCAGAGAGAGCTTCATAAGCGGCATCTTTGGCAAAGGGGGCCGGGATAAATAAAATGCTGGCTTCGGCTGCCTCCTTATCCATCGCCTCGCAAACCGTATTATAAACTGGAACCCCTTCAACATTCTGACCGCCCTTACCGGGCGAAACCCCGCCTACTATATTTGTCCCATATTCAAGCATCTGGGCTGTATGAAAAGAACCCTGCCTGCCGGTTATACCCTGGACAAGCACCCTGGTTTGCCTGTTGATAAAAATTGACATTCAACTCTACCCCTTTCTTTTACAGTCGAAGCAATCAGGAAACAGCCTTAGCAAGTTCAACCGCGTGACTGACAGCTTCGTCCATGGTGTTGTAAGCTTTAATTCCAACTTTCTCCAGGATAGCTCTTCCTTCCGCTTCATTTGTGCCAACCAGGCGGAAAGAGACGGGCAGGTCTATCCCCTTACTTTCCTTAACCCGGACAAAACCTTCTGCCACCGTATCACAGCGGGTTATTCCACCAAAAATGTTAATCAGCAAAACCTTTGGATCAGTCCCCAGCAGAAGGTCAAGGGCCTGTGCTGTTTTTTCAGCATCTGCTCCCCCTCCAAAATCAAGGAAGTTGGCAGCAGCGCCCCCGTAATGCTGGACCATATCAAGTGTTGCCATCGTTATACCGGCCCCGTTTGCCATTACTGCAATATTTCCATCCAGCTCAACATAAGCAATGCCAAGTTCTTCTGCTTGCAACTCCAGGTCGGTTTTTTCCTTAACCCTGGGAATCTGGGGATGCCTGTAGAGTGCATCGTCGTCTATGGTTACCTTGGCATCAGCGGCAACCAAACCTTTTGGTGTTAAAGCCAGCGGGTTGATTTCGGCCAGTTCAGTATCAAGCTCCCTGAACATTTTATAAAGTTTTGGTAGTAGTGCAATCATTTCTTTCTGCAGGTTACCACTGATCCCCATCCTGCGGCATATCTCCCTGGTCATGTAATCCTGCAGGCCAATGGAAACATCTACCGGATATTTAATCATCCTTTCTTCCGCTACCTCTTCCACATCCATACCGCCATCGAGAGAAGCAAGAACTACCGGACAGCGCAGGGCGCCATCGACCGTGATAGCCAGGTAAAGTTCCTGTTCAATCTGCAGTTTTTCTTCCACCAGCAGCTTTTCAACAACCAGGCCGTTCAGGGTCATGTTTAAGATTTTATCCGCCTCAGCCCTGGCCTGAACAGGATCGGAAGCAAAGGCTATCCCTCCCGCCTTGCCTCTCTTGCCGCTTAAAACCTGCGATTTAATAACCACGTCACCCATTTCGCGGGACGCTTCAGCAGCATGCTCAGCATCCTCAATAATTTTGCTGCGTGGTACAGGTATGTCGTAACGTAAAAATAGCTTCTTCCCAAGATACTCAAACAGTTTCAACTCAATACCCCCATTCCCGGTTTAATTAGTTACTATATTTTTTAAGCTTGTTATAGAGCGTGGCCAGCGAAATATTTAAAGCCTGGGCAGCTCTTTTCTTTCCTTCCAGGGTTTCACCATACCTGGTTAAAGCCAGCTTGAGCATCATCTCTTCCATCTTATCCAGCGGTATAATCTGATCAAAAACGGGCTCCTCCTTAACTCCAAGCCGTCCTATATATGGAATTAAATGATGATATTCTATTACCTCACTCTCAGCAACCACCATTGACCTTTCCAAAACACTTTTTAACTCGCTGATATTGCCCGGCCACTCGTACTCAGACATCTCCTGCAGGGCACGCGCTGATATTTCTTTTATTTTTTTACCCAGCTTACGGTTAAGACGTTCAATCAGTGCATCAGCAAGCAGGGGTATATCGTCGACCCGCTTGCGCAGAGGAGGCAGGTCAACGGTAACCAGGCTGAGCTGCCGGTAGAGCTGTTCAGAAAAATGACCCTGCATGCTGAGTTTAAGCAGTTTATCAGCCGCCGAAGCAATAATTCGCACATCTATTTCAATCTTCTCATCGCCGCCAATCCGGCTGAAAACTCCCTTTTCGAGTAATTTTAGAAGCTTGTTCTGCAGGAAAGGATTCAGTGAATTGAGCTCCTTGATAAACAGGGTGCTTCCTCCAGCGAGCTCTACTTTGCCGATGCGGGTTCGCAGGACACCGGGCATGGCCCCTTTTTCACAACCAAAAAGTTCAATTTCCTGCAACGAATCGGGTACGGCGGCACAATCAAAGACAATTAACGGTCTTTTTCTCCTGGCGCTGTGGTTATGGAGTGCCTGGGCAAAAAGTGCCTTGCCGGTCCCGTTTTCACCGCTTATTAATACCGCTGCCTCGCTACGGGCTGCCTTCTTTGCTTTTTCAACCGTGGCCCTGAATATTTTACTCTGGCCCGATAACGATTCAAAAGTGAACCGGCTCCCGGATATCTGATCTATCTGGGCATAAAGGTTATCAATAATCGCATTGCTGTGCTTCAGTTCATCCATTAGCTTTAAAATGTCACTGACCGGTTGAAAAACCACTACCGCACCCATCAATTCACCATCTACAATAATTGGTGAAGCATTGGAGATAACATCGGCATCTGACCCGCCTACATAAGTACGGTACCCGGTAATTGGCTTCTGCTGAATAAGTGACTGAGCCAGGGCCCCGTGCGGAGAGACATCAAAGATACTGTGCCCCAACCGTTTGCTTTCAGGGATACCGGTAACCCTGGTAAAAGCTGGATTAACATACCTGATTATGCCTTTATTGTTAACCACCTCTACTGCGTCCTGTACGGCACTGAGTATGGCTCTCAGCTCTCCCTGTAAGAGGCGGGTTTCCAGGAGCTGTTCGCGCGAGTTAATAATTGCTCCCAGCAGGGTGTGCGAAGCCATTTTTTCCAGTTTTATCCTGCTGCCCACATTTCTGGATAAATAATCTTCTATTTCCTTATCGCCGGTAGCATCAACAAGGCTTTCAAGTTCGGACATGGCTATAATCTTATCTAGGTCGGAAGTTATGAAACAGTTCTTCTTTTCCGTTTCAGTAAGCCAATTGACCCTGCCATCCGGGCAGGCCAGGCCAATTAAATCAATTTCATCGCACTGCTGCAGCGTTCTGAATACTTCTGCACCGCGGTGTCCCTTGACAACTAAGGCAGTTTTAATCAAGAGGTTAATACACCCCCTTCTCCACCTTAGAATATTCGTAAATATTAGAAGAATTCCTGCCTGAAGATAGAGCTTTTTATCGAAAGAGTTAAGTTTTCTCTTATAATTTTAGGAATTTAGTAGTTTATAAATATAAAGGGCCTTTATTCAAGCCTTTGAATAAAAACCCCAATCGAAAAAGACGGTTAACCTGGAGCTGCTTAAATTAACTTTCCGGCGCTTTTGTACCTGTAGGTGACTAATTCAATTATTACACCGTAAACTATACCAGCTATAAAACCTACAGGATCACCAAAGCCGATGGCGCTGTAGAAAGCAAAGGATACCAGGAGGCCGATAATTGCTCCGCGCAGCAGCAATGTGGACAAAGCATGGCTGCTGTCAAGCAGGCCAATTACCAGGCCCATCAGAAGACGGTTATACCAGAAAGCAAAAAGATAAACAAACCCCAGACCACCACCGGAACGGATCAGGGCGCCTATTATACAGACTACACCGAGAACAGCCCCGGTAATCAGCGAAACTTTTAACCTGTCTGTCAACATTTCGCACACACTCCTGTTTTTAAAAATTTATTTAACCAACAATTTTACCCAGTTTCATCCATACCTTCTTCAAAACATAATTACGGCTGCCCATCTTTAAATACTCACCATGCCTGAGTATGTGCGCGCTATCCCTGTCATGAACAGCCCTGAACTTATCATCGCCCGCACCAGCCTTTCCCCCCAGCACTGAATTCTCTATAACTGGCGCCCGGGTGACCAGGTCTACGGAAGCCTGATCGATTGCCACAGGGTCAGTGGAGGCCATTATGCCGAGATCGGAAACTATCGGCACATCATTCCAGGAAGCACAGTCGCAATCAGGTGATACATTCATAATGAAATTAATAAAACCACTTTTACCCTTTTTCTCTTTCAATACTCCCCAGGCATATTCAGCAGTTCGCTCCTGGAGATCTGCTTCGCTGGTTTCCCAGTTAACGGGAATAGCGCTGACGGGGCAAAATGCCACACACTCCCCGCAACCGATGCAGCGTTCTTCGTGAATAAATGCTTTTTTGTTCTTCTTCCTGCTAATAGCTTCTTCAGGGCAGCGCTTTATGCACACTCCACAGGCCGTGCACATCTCTTCATCCACTGTTGGTACCATACCCGAGTGCATCGCCTGTTTTCCGGCCGGGCAACCACAACCCATCCCCAGGTTCTTCAGGGTTCCGCCAAAGCCAAACAGTTCGTGCCCTTTAACATGGCTGACAGAAATAATAGCATCCGCATAATGAATGGCGCTGCTTATTTTCACCTGGTCAAAATGTTTTCCATTGACCTCTACATTTACGTAATCAGCGCCGCTTAAACCATCGGCAATAATCACCGGTGCTCCCACGGTAGCATATGAAAAGCCATTCTTTAAAGCAGTCTCCAGGTGATCAACAGCATTGTGCCGCACCCCGCTGTAGAGGGTGTTGGCATCGGTTAAAAACGGTTTACCACCTTTACTCTTAACCGCTTCGACGATCACCCTGACCAGGGGTGGTGGAATAAAAGCAATATTGCCCTCCTCGCCAAAATGAAGCTTGATAGCAACCTTATCCCCTTTTTCTACCATATCGAAAACGGCGCTTTTCCTCGCGACACCAACAGTCTTGTCCAGCAGGTTACGCTTGCTGTTTGCCGTCATATCAGTAAAATATACATCGCTGTTCATCTGATCCCCGCTTTCTGCAGATAAGACCATTTATCATCTGGTAACAATATGAAGCGAATTAAAGTCAATGACTATTTACTAACAAATACATCTTTCTTAAAGAATAAGCTCATCAATTTCCTTCCTGGTGTTTGGCCTTTCACGTCCTTTATTAAAATCACTGAGCTGATCAATATTGCCGTAATAACCAATTGCTATTACTGCAATTATGTCATAATGATCGGCAATCTTAAAAGTTTCGCGAGCTTTCTCCACGCTAAAACCACCCATACCGTGGGTGATTAACCCACGCCTCTGGGCCTCAAGGGAAAGATAACCCCAGGCTGTTCCGGAATCGAAACAATTCCAGCGATTATTTTTTCCACTTTTGAGGAATGTTTTCTCCGCTGCAACCAGAATTAAAACCGGTGCCCGGTTAGCCCATTCCTGGTTGCCTTCATTGAGCACTGCCCTCATTTTAGCCAGCTTCTCCTCATCATTGGCTATTACGAACCGCCAGGGCTGCTCGTTGCTGCATGAAGGAGCATACCTGGCTGCTTCCAGAAGGGCCATCAGGTCTTCTGCGGAAACTGCCTGATCGCTGAAGGCTCTTGGTGACCACCGTTCCCTTATCTCTTTCATAATTTCATAATTAAATTTTCTCTCCATCTGCAAAACCTCCCTGCAACGGTTCTATTACAATAAAGATAACATAACCTGCGATAAATAAAAAATTACTTAAAAGGGAATCTTATTATACCATGCTTTCCGGGGCAGCAATTAAAGAAATGTTGAAGTAGCTAAAGGCCGGGCGCTTTCCTGTTTTAAAGGTGCCCGGCCGTTAATTCATTCCTGCTGTGACGTTGACATGTAGTATTAATCGTAATAAATGAAGAAACATTCGATTAGTAAGCGTACATTACCAGCTCCGTATCAATCAATTCAATCGAAAGGTCTGAAAACTGCAAATGTCCCTGACAGGCTGTCTACTTTCGCTTCAGCGTAGTACTGCCCGGTTTCAGGGTCATATTCAATAGTTGTCTGCAGTTCAATCCAGGTGCCTGTAAGTTGATCATACATGCAAAGGACAGCTTCTTCCCCTTCAAACAGTTCATAAGGATTAAAATACAGTTTTATAGAAACCATCTGGCCATCCCTTAGTACCGCAGACTGTCCGGGTATAACCTGGTAAACCTCACTGATAATTTTACTACGCTGCAGAGCACTGCCCAGGAAGCTTAACTCAAAGAAGGTTAATTTCTTAATTGTTATTTCCTGGTTACCGGTCAGGGCATCCGGAGGGATAGATATGCTTATATTCCTGAAACTTACCTGTCCCCCGATACTACTGGTTACAGATTGGCTGTGAATATTTTGCAGGGGCATCGGCCAGGGCCAATCAAAATAGTAATAATCATATGTGTAATCAGTATCTTTTTTGTCCGGCTGAATAAAATGCCATTTTTCAATGTCATTGTATGGAGCTTCATATTTTGATAAGTAGGCAATAATTGCAGTATCATAGCCGGTTCCGCCAATCAGAACATTATAACCGCCGGTTGTTACCAAAATATCGTCTCCTCCGCGACCGTCCAGGATATTATAACCCGGGCCGCCTGTCAGCCTGTTGTTCTTATCATCACCGATCAGGTGATTACTGCCTTTTCCGCCGTTCACATTTTCTACACTGCTTACTCCTGAGCTAATCCTGTCGGCAAGGGTAGCCTCCAGGTTGACCACCAGGTTATTACGGTATGCGGAATAGTCGAGAAGGTCAATCCCGCTGCGCCCATCAACACTGCCGGTGAGCCGCGATCCGCTGTTAATTTCAAAACTGTCTGCCGCGGCGCCACCAATGACGTTTTCAACCGATGTAAAGTTTAGTGTTGCGCCTTTTGCCTGGTAAACCCCGCTGTCATTGCCAACCTGCCAGCGTGCACTGCTGTTTATTCCCGAAATAGAGTCTACCGCGCGTGATCCATAAATTGAGCTGACATTTTTAAAACCATCCCTGATAGAAGCTTCGCCACCATTAAACCCAATCAGGTTACCTGCAGCAGTCAGGTAAAAATTCCTGGTGGTCGTGTAATCAGTATAATCGAGGCGGTTTGAACCCCTGCCGCCGTCTATTAAGCCGTTTAATACAGCACCGTCAGTAAAAATGAAACGGTCGTTTCCATTACTGCCAAAAAGGTTCGCCTCCTGGCTGCCGTAAACAATAAATGTGTCATTGCCGGTTCCACCGATTAAATTTTCAAAAGAAGCCAGGAACAGCTCTTTTCCACTGCCAGAATAGCTTGTTGCATAATCGGGATTGCCTGTCCCGCCTACTATGAATAGCCCCGCAGTATTGATTCCCCTGATGCTATCAGCGGATAAACCTCCGACCATTCGATTAATATTGCGGAATCCGGCCGAAAGATTGGTTGCATAACCATTAAACCCGGCAGATGATGCAGTCCCGGTTAAGAATACTTCAACTGCTATTGTAAAGGACCTCCAGTCAACCAGGTTACTGCCAGTTCCTCCATCAAGCAATCCTGAATAAGATACCCCATTCGCAAATTTAAAACTGTCGTCACCTTCACCACCATACAGGTTGATGCGATGATCGCTTTCCAACAGGAAAACATCATCACCCGAACCGCCGATGATTACTGCAATACCGTGAATTAATGCTTCCAGTGACCTGCCCGCTGAAGTAACATTAACTAGATCGGAATTAATTGTAAATTCAATGTCGCCAGTTATAAGGCTGAAATCAAGCTTATCGTTACCTCCACCGGAGTGAATAACAATTATCTGCCAGTCATTATCAATAATAAAAGTGTCATTTCCGCTTCCACCGAATAGTTCATTATTACCGGAACCGCCGGAAATTATATTGCTGCCGCCAACCCCGTATATTAGATCATCCCCGGCGCCGCCATGGATGGTGTTTGCTTTGCCGTTTCCGGTTAGTTCATCGTTACCCGGCGACCCGATAATATTGCTGATATTACGGACTTTTCCAGGTTCATCGCTACCGATATTCTTAGCCTCTCCTGTAGTCAGGTTAACAATTACTCCTGCATCGCCGATTACCGCGTAATGCTCATAGCTTAAAGTGTTACTTCCGCCACCGCCATCAACCAGGCCCGAGAGGATACCATCAGCATAGATCTCAAATGTATCGTTCCCGCTGCCGCCTTTCAGGTTCTCAACTGCCTGAAAGGCAATCTCAACGGGCAATCCGTCAACCGTCCAGGCAACTATACCGCTGTCTGCACCGTTGACAATAAAACGGGTATTCAGGTTAGGCCCGACAATAGTATCGGAATGAGCACTGCCAATTAGCTGCTCAACACCGGTAAAACCACCCAGACCGGTCGCGCTCATCCGGGCCAGGTCAAAGATCACCGCTGCCCCGTAACTGCTGTAATCAAGAATATCAGCACCACCGGCTCCGTCAATCAGGCCTGTGTAAATCACTCCGCCTATCAGCTTAAAGGCGTCGTCTCCTGCGCCGCCAATCAACCTGGCTATAGAATTCAAGCCGTATCCAGAGGTGAAGTTAACTGTAACCCCGGTAATGGTAATCCCTGTATTGCTTAGTATTATTTCAAGGTCACCGGGCAGCAGTGAAAGATCAAGGCTGTTACTGCCCCGGCCGGGATTAATCAGATAAGTGCCTCCATCGACCAGGGCAAAATTGTTATTGCCGTTAGCGCCGGTCAGGGTATTTTCAGAGGCCGACCCGGTTATGTTCTGCACTCCGATTACTGAACCGGCAGCACCACTTCTCACTGCTGTGGCAGAACCGGCAGTGAGGTTAACCACAATATTATCACCGTAATCACTGTAATCAAGCCAGTTTGAACCGCTACCACCGTTAACAGTGCCGGTCAGTTCTCCACCGGAAGTGAACTTAAAGCGGTCACTGCCGCTGCCGCCACGCAAACTTTCAATTACAGTAAAGGCAATTTCGATCGCCGAACCGCCATGCAACCACTCAACCCGGCCGCTGTCAGTTCCATCTATAACAAAGAGAGAATCTGCATCAGGCCCGACCAATGTATCGCCATAAGCACTACCCCTGATTTGCTCAATACCGGCAAAACTGCCCAGTCCGGTTGCCCTCATCCGGGCCAGATCGAAAACTACCGCGGAGCCAAAATCGCTGAAATCAAGAATGTCGTCTCCGGCACCACCATCAATCAGGCCACTGATTGAGCCACCTGAGGCTATAATGAAATGATCATCTCCGCTGCCGCCGCGCAAACTTTCAATCCCTGTAAATAAAAGTTCCAGCGTTGGACCGCTGCCAGGCCATTCTACCCTGCCCCTGTCCGGCCCATCGACAGTAAACAAAGCACCACCATCAGGCCCGGCCAAAGTATCTGTATATGCACTGCCGGTTACCTGGTTAATCGCGGTAAAACTGACCAGTCCGGTTGCACTCATGTTTTCCAGATCAAACAACACCGCAGAGCCGTAATTGCTGTAATCCAGGGTGTTAAAACCACCACCGCCGTCAATCGTTCCATCGAAAGAACCTCCGGCAGCGAAAACAAAACTATCATCCCCACTACCGCCCTGCAGGATTTCAATACCGGCAAAAGAAAGCTCCATTAAAATTCCGGACATCTGCCACCTCACCTGACCGGGCTGAGAGCCGAATAACGTGAAGATCGCCCCGCTATCCGGGCCGATCAAACGATCGCTTTCTCCTCCGCTTCCGATGATCATCGATACATTAGTAAACGAATCAAGCCCGGATGCCGCTAGCTGACCAAGGTCAATCTCAAGCGTGCCGTTGTAGAGACTGTAATCAATAGTATTACTGCCCTGGCTACCGTCAAAGGTCCCGCTTCCGCCGTATACAGGCTTGAAAATATTATCTTCGCTGCTGC
>CAZBKZ010000007.1:0-85559 GCA_964492615.1 uncultured Syntrophomonadaceae bacterium
GTCAAAGAACAATCAAAGATTGGCTTTAATTTAATAACTATATTGTACAAGGAGGGTTATTCAATGAAAGCAGATAGAAGGGTAATTGTTTTGATCGCCCTGCTGACAGCCCTGCTGTTCTTTTTGCCTGTTTTAACCGGCTGCCAGGGAGATAGCACGGCTGACGGCAGACCTGACGCCCTGAGGGTCGGGATTACCGTGGAAATCGACTCGCTTAGTCCGCTGATTTCCTACAGCCAGATCGGTTACGAGGTTTTCTCCATCCTCTATGATTCACTGGTTATTCTCGACGAAAACTATGAACCGGTACCAAGCCTGGCCACTGAATGGCAGCTCAGCGATGATGAAACCGAGTGGACATTCAAGCTGCGAGACGATGTGAAATGGCATGATGGTGAACCTTTCACTGCAGCCGATGTGAAGTTTACTTACGAACTGCTGCTTGAAAACGAACTGGGTATGTATTCAGGTTATCTCGGCGGTATTGCAGAAATAGAGACTCCTGACGACTATACCGTTGTAATTAAAACAGATAAACCAAAAGCAAATATGCTGCTCAACTCGTGCCCCATAATACCCGAACATATCTGGAGCGAAGTTGATCCGGAAGAATTCATGACCTGGGCCAACGAAGAGCCAGTCGGAACCGGCCCCTTCGAGTTTGCTGAATTCCGCTCCGGTGAGTTTTTAAAACTTGTTGCCAACGATGACTACTTCGCCGGCAGACCGGCCGTAGACGAGTTAATTTTTGTAGTCTATGCCAATACTGACACCATGGCCCAGTCGATCAGGCTTGGTGAAATTGACGCAGCAACCAACTTCAGCCCCAGCCAGTTAACAGCCCTGCAGGGCGAAGAGTCGCTGGACACTATTTCAGCAGTTGTCCTCGGTTTCACCGAACTGTCCTTTAACGCCTGGGATGATCCTACTTCACAGGCAAACCCGCTTCTAAAAGATACAACAATAAGACATGCCATCGAATTGTGTATCGACAAGCAGGGCATTATTGATATTGTTTATGCCGGACAGGGCTCAGTGGGCAGTTCCCTGATTCCCCCAGACGGTTTTTATCATTACGAACCGCCTGCAGGAGAATACAGGGGTTATGATATCGACAGGGCCAACCAGATTCTTGAAGATGCCGGATATATTGATCTCAACGGAGACGGTGTTCGCCAGGACAGCGCAGGCAACCCGCTGGAGTTTACCTTGACCCTCAGGGCCGACAATACCGATGAGGTCCAGGCCGGCCAGATGATAGCCGGCGGGGCGGCCCAGGCCGGAATTAAGCTGAATATTGAAACAGTCGATGACGGGTTGTTGATTGATAAAATTTACTCCGGCGACTTTGACATGTTCATCTGGGGCTGGGGAACCGACCTGGACCCAACCACAATTCTTAACGTGATGACAACCGCTCAGATTGGCAACATGAGCGATTCCAACTACTCTAACGAACGTTATGACGAGCTGTTTATTGAACAGCAAACCATTATGGACCCCGATGAAAGGCGTGAAGTGGTCTGGGAAATGCAGCAGATCCTTTACGAAGAAGCGCCGTACATCATTTTGTTCTACGACAACAGCCTGCAGGCTGTTAATACAGACAAGTGGACAGGATGGAAGAGAATCCCCGACGAGGGAGGATACTTCTTTAACCTGACCACCTACAACTACCTGAATGTCCGCCCGGCGGAGTCAGATCAGTAGAAAGCATGCTCTGCGTCAAAATGTTTTAAATGTCGCAGAATAAGGTTATTAGTTAATATGTAAGCGCTTTATACTTGGCGAGACTGCTACTTCCTGTTAGTATTCAGCCGGTTATTTTCCGACACCGGCAAACAATGACCGGCTGAATACCTTTAATTACCGGGGTGATCATTTGAAAAAACTGTATATACTGAAAAAAATACTCCAATCGCTCTTAACGATCTTTTTTGTCCTGATTTTCAATTATTTTTTATTCAGAATCATGCCCGGCGATCCCCTGGCTATGATTATGCGCAATCCCAGGGCTTCAGCGGAGGCTATTGAAAAAACCAAGGAGTTATTCGGCCTGGGCGAGGCCTGGTATATGCAGTTTCTAATCTACCTGCAAAACCTCTTCCAGGGCGATTTTGGTCTCTCTTTTATCTATAAAAAAGATGTTCTTGAAGTAATCTGGGATAAGATCCTGCCCACGGTAATCATGGTCGGTCTGGCCCAGATCGTGGCGATTATTATCGGGGTTCTGCTCGGAGTGATTGCTGCCTGGAAAAGGGGTACAAAAATTGACGTAATCTCACTCAGTTTCTCCCTGATCACCTATTCAATGCCCACCTTCTGGCTGGGGATCATCCTGATCTCCATTTTCAGCATTGGTCTGGGCCTCTTCCCCACTTCCGGCATGCTGACCCCTGGTAAAACATTTTTAAGCACCCTGGATATGATCAGGGATGGAACAGTGCACCTGGTACTGCCGGTTCTTACCCTAAGCCTGGTTTTAATCGGCGAGTACGCCCTGACTATGAGGAACACCCTGCTCGATGTGCTGACCGAAGACTACATGACTACAGTCAGGGCCAAGGGTTTCGACGATAAATACATGCTGAAAAAACATGCCGTACCCAATGCCATGTTGCCCATGATTACAATTATTGCCATTAACCTGGGGCTGACCATAGGCGGGGCCATCCAGGTGGAAACTATATTCTCCTGGCCGGGCCTGGGCAGGCTCATGTACGAAGCGCTGAACGGCAGGGATTACCCCCTGCTGCAGGGGATCTTTCTGCTGATTACCATTAGTGTGATCCTGGCCAACTTGATCGCCGATATTACTTACAGTTACCTGGATCCCCGGGTTAAGAGCTGAGGTGCTGTGATGAATACAATCAAACAGGAAATGCGAAAAAAAAGAGTTGAAGCCTTTTACCAGAGTTTCCGTTCAAACAGGATGGGTATGATCGGCGCTGTAATTCTGATCTTTTTTATAGTCATCTCTATATTCGGCCCGCTCTTCTTCCCCTTCAACCCGCTGGAGTTCGGAGAACCGGGCAATGTTCTGCGACCTCCAGGAGGCAGCCACCTGCTGGGAACAGACAACCTGGGCCGGGACATTTTCAGCAATTTGCTGGCCGGCGGCAGGGTATCGTTGATGGTGGGGCTGCTGGCAACGGTTATCTCCATGTTTCTCGGTACTTCTATCGGGGTGGTCTCGGGCTTTGCCGGCAGTAAAACTGACATGATTTTAATGCGTATAACCGATTTCTTCCTGGTTTTACCCTGGCTGCCGCTGGTTCTGGTTTTGGCAGCCATTCTGGGCACAAGCATCTGGAATATCATCCTGGTTATCGGTCTCACCAGCTGGGCCGGAACGGCCCGCGTGGTTAGATCGCAAACATTATCTTTGAAAGAGCGGCCTTTTATCGAAAGGATACGCTCGATTGGAGCCGACGACAAAACAATAATTATCCGGCACATTTTGCCCAACGTTTTTCCGCTGGTTTTTGCCAATACAATTTTGATCACCGCCGTGGCAATCCTTTCGGAAACAACCCTCAGTTTTCTCGGCCTGGGTGATACCACCCGTTCAAGCTGGGGCATGATGCTTCATTACGCGTTTCAATCGGGCGCAGCCAGTTCCGGGGCTTACTGGTTTTTCCTGCCCCCCGGCATCTGTGTTGTGCTGGTTGTGCTGGCCTTTACCTTCCTCGGGTATGCCTTTGACGAAATGTTGAACCCGAAACTTAAAAGGAGATAGCGATGGAACTGCTGCAGATTAACAACCTTAAAACTTACTTCGAAATTTCTGCCGGCACCGTTAAAGCAGTCGATGATGTCAGCCTGACCCTGAACTACGGGGAATCTCTCGGCCTGGTCGGCGAATCAGGGTGCGGCAAAACCACCACCGCGCTTTCGATTAACAACCTGCTGCCTGATGAAGGCAGAATAGTTTCCGGGGAAATCCTGCTGGAAGGGAAAAACCTGGTTGAAATGAGCGATCGTGAAATTAAGAAAATTCGCTGGAATGATGTTTCGATGATTTTCCAGGGAGCAATGAACGCATTAAACCCGGTTATGAAAATCGGCGACCAGATCGCTGAAACAATCGTATTACACCAGAAAAGCTCATTCAGAGAAGCGCTTAAAAAAGCCGAAGAGCTTTTCGCCCTGGTCGATCTTGAACCAAAACGTATTTCAAACTATCCCCACGAGTTTAGCGGCGGTATGAAGCAGAGAGCGATGATCGCCATGGCCCTGGCCTGTAACCCAAAGCTGGTAATCGGTGATGAGCCGACAACCGCTCTTGATGTTATGGTCCAGGCCCAGATTTTAAACCTGCTCTACAGGCTGAGGCAGGAGTTGAATATGGGGTTAATCCTGATTACCCATGATCTCTCTATCCTGGGAGAAACATGTGATAAAATTGCGGTGATGTATGCCGGAAAAATTGTCGAATCAGGCGATGTAGAAGATATCTTTAACCGCAACAAACATCCTTACACGCATAAACTGCTCTCTTCTTTCCCCAACATTCACCGGGAAAGAATCATGCCTGAGGCAATTGAAGGAATACCCCCGGATCTGATCAACCCGCCACCTGGCTGCAGGTTCCATCCCAGGTGCCCCTATTGTATAGAGATCTGCCGGAGCGAAGAGCCGGCAATGACCATGGAGAGCAAAGGCCATTATTACGCCTGCCACCTGGGGGGTGTGCACAATGGAAAATAAGAATAAAATTATTTCGGTTAAAGATCTTAAAGTTCAATTTCAGATCAAGCAGTCTTTTCTGCACGAGCTCTTTGCAAAGAAGCAGAAAATTGTTAAAGCTGTTGACGGTATCAGCCTCGATATTCACCAGGGAGAAATAGTATCCCTGGTCGGCGAAAGCGGCAGCGGAAAGACCACACTGGGCAAAGCCATACTAAACCTGACCCCGATAACCTCCGGAGAAGTATTGTTCAAAGGTAAAAAGGTAGAACATACCAATAAAAGAGAACTGAAGCGTTTCAGGCAAAAAGCGCAAATGATTTTTCAGGATCCCTACCAGTCGCTCGACCCGAAAAGCATGATTATCGATACTGTGGCGGAACCGCTCGAGGTTAATAATCTGCTTAAAACTGCAGCCGAGAGGAAGGAAAAAACAGTTAAAGCCCTGGAGGGCAGCGGTCTGGCCCCGGCCGAAAACTATCTTTACCGTTACCCGTACGAGCTGAGCGGAGGGCAGCGCCAAAGGGTGGCAATTGCCGGCTCGATTATCCTGGATCCCGACTTCATCGTAGCTGACGAACCGGTCTCCATGCTCGATGTTTCCGTGCGAACCGGCATCCTGAAGCTCTTGCTGGAGCTTAAGAATGCCCGCAACCTGGCCTTTCTCTTCATTACCCACGACCTTTCCCTATCCTGGCTCATATCGGACCGGATCGCCATCATGTACCTGGGTAAGATAGTCGAAATTGGCCCGGCCGACGAGATAATAAAAAACTGCCGCCATCCTTATACCCGGGCCCTGCTCAGTATCATGCCCATTCCAGAGGTGCATCGCAACAGGAACAGGCAGGTTCTTAAAGGTGAAATACCAGACCCGACTGAAATACCCCGGGGCTGCCGTTTTAATACACGCTGCGAATTTGCCCATGACAGATGCTATAACGAAGAACCGCAGTTTACAGCGATCAGTGACAACCACGATGTTGCCTGCCACCTGGCAGCAAAGGAGCAATAATGGAGAAAATAAATATACTTGAAACCTTTTCAGAAGAAGAAGTTTTCGACCTTACTGCAGAACTGGTGCGAATACCAAGCTACACCGGCCTGAAAAACCAGGAACAAGCAGTTGCCGCCCGCATATTCGACTTTTTTCAGAAAGAAGATATTGAAGTTTTTTACCAGTATCCCCTGGACAACCGGCCAAACGTTATTGCCCGGATCAGGGGTAATGCAGAAGGCAAATCGCTGATGCTGAATGGCCATATGGATACAGTCCCTCCATACAACATGACCGGGGATCCCTATTCCGGTTCAATCATGATGGGCAACCTGTACGGACGGGGCAGCTGCGACATGAAGGGCGCTTTAGCCTGCATGATGGGAACTATGGCAGCCATCAAGCGAAGTGAAATCGTCCTGGAAGGAGACCTGGTTTTTGCCGCCGTCATCAACGAGGAACAGAAAAGTGAAGGAACAGAATATATTGTTAAACACGGCCCTTACACCGATGCCGCAATTATAGGGGAACCGACCGGTCTTAATATTGCTGCCGGCCACCGGGGCCTGGAGTGGATTCAGATTGAAGTAATAGGCAAAACCACTCATGGTGGGACTCCGCACGAAGGAGTTAACGCCATTTCCAAGGCTGCCAGGTTAATTAACACTATAGAAAAAGAATTATTGCCAAAGTTCAAAGAACGCAGGCACCCGCTGATCGGTGAACCGCTGCTAAACTTCGGTGTTATAGAGGGCGGTGACCAGCCCAGCTCAGTCGCGGGATACTGCAACATCTACATCGACCGGCGCTGGACCCCGCTCGAAACTTTCGATATGGTAATGGAAGACTTTAAGCAGATTATTGATCAAATCAACCGCGAAGATGAAAATTTCAGGGCCGTGGTAAAAAGATATTTTGATAATGACGATATGATGCTGCACAAACCGTTGGAAACTGACCTGAACGATCCAATAGTTAACTCTCTCCGTAAAGGGGTTCGCTCATCGCTAAGCAGGGAAGCGGAAATCGTTTCCTTTTTAGCCTGGACAGACGCATCGCTTTTAAGCAATTTTGCCGGGATAACCAGCGTTGTCTTCGGACCGGGGCACCTGAAAAAAGCTCACAGTGAAGATGAATACATTGAACTTGATCAGCTGGCGGGGGCTTACCGGGCTTACACCCTGGCTGCACTCGACTACTGTGGGGGCAAATAAATTAATGACAGAAAAAATTATTAAAGCAGTAATCAACACCCGCGATGAAATTATTAAAAATTCGATTGATCTAATCAACATTCCGAGCCTGACCGGCGATACCGAGGCAAATATCAAATGCCTCAAATACCTGGCCTCTATTGCCGGCAGCGAGGGAATTAATTGCTCTTACAGCAAAAAAAAAGATTGCCTGGTGCTGGAAATCGGCAGTGGTAAAGAAACAATTGGTGTGCTGACCCATGTTGACGTAGTCGGTATCGGAGACCTGAACAAATGGAAAACCCCACCCTTTGAAGGATTATTCGACGGAAAGTTTATAACCGGCAGGGGCGCTATGGACGATAAAGTGCCTACGGCAATTATATTTAATATATTACGCTCCTTTAACCGCAGCGCTGTTAATTGCAGGCGGCGTCTGCAGTTAATAGTCGGCACCAGCGAAGAAGGTGAATGGAGCGACATGGAGAGCTTCAGGAGCGAATTTAACATACCCGATTTCTCCTTTACTCCTGACGGGGCCTTCCCCATTCACAACATTGAAAAAGGTTATTGCGATGTGGAGATTTCTATTCCCCTGGAAGCCGATTTCCTGGGAGGAACCATCCTTGAATTGACCAGCGGCGACAGCAGCAACACCATTCCTTCGCGGGGCAGTTTTGTTTATAAAAATCATGCTCAGAATAAAACTGTGGTCATAGTCAGCAGCGGTTCCTCAATTCACAGTTCGCTGCCCGAAAACGGTGAAAATGCCCTCACTAAGCTGGCCTGGTTGATAAAAACTCACGGGCTTAAACATCCCCGCCTTAACACTTTTTCAGACTTTATCCTGGGCATGCACGAAGACTATTACGGGTCCTTCCTCGGTTTTGATAATGAAGAAACCAACTACAACGATGAATATACCGGCAGAACCGCGGCTAACCCTACCGTGCTCAACTACAGCGAGGGAACCCTGGTTTTGAACATCAACATCCGCCACAAGTATGGTGTAACCAGGGATGATATTGATCACCTCTTCCACCGGCTAAGCGATAAATTTGGCTTTAGATACCGCATTGTTGGTTACCAGGAACCACTCTACGTAAGCCGCACCAACCCCTTCTTTGAGATTATGAACAGGGCTTACGAGACAGTTACAGGGCTGGAAGGCGGCTTTACCCTGGCCCGGGGTACTTCCTACGCCAAGGCGCTGCCGAACAGCGTATGCTGGGGCCCGGTCTTTCCCGGTGAAGAAGATTCCTGTCACCGGGAAAATGAAAGAATCAGCCTGAAGAGTGTGATGCAGTGCACTGAAATATACAGCCGTTTTCTGCTGGAAGCTTCAGTTACAACAGTTTAATTAACAATCAGCTTATGTGACAACCGGCCCGGCCAACAGGAAGGAGTCGGGCTTTTTTTTGAGAATAATATAATTAAACTAACAGGGGGAGGATAACTAAGATGGAAAAATCTTTTACCGTGCTGGTTGATAATAACAGTCTTACTCTTTCCAGGCTGGAAACGGACCCATACGGTACCAATACCTACCTGCTCAGGTGTGCAAAATCAGGACAGTGCGTGTTGATCGACGCGCCCGGCAATGCTGAAACCGTTATTGACGAACTGGGCGATAGCCGGGTTCAGTACATCCTGATGACCCATGCCCACATGGATCATACAATGGCCCTGGAAGAACTGATTAAACTGCCGGGAGTTAGCCTGGCCGCTCATCAAGGCGAAATAAAGGCCTTGCCTGTTCAGGCGGACCGCCTGCTCGAAGACGGCGACCTGCTGCATTGCGGGGAACTTGAAATTAAAGTAATCCACACCCCGGGCCATACGCCCGGCGGGCTCTGCTATTTAGTTGACGGTATACTGCTCGGAGGCGATACACTTTTTCCCGGAGGACCCGGTAAAACCGCTTCGCCGGAGAATTTAAGTACACTGCTTGCTTCAATCAAAAATAAAATTTTAACCCTGCCTGCCCAAACCGTTATCTATCCCGGGCACGGCGACCCTACGACAGTGGCAGAACAGCGTCCCAAAGTGGAGGCTTTCCTGGCCCGCGGTTACGACAGCAACCTCCATGGAGATGTAACCTGGTAAGCAGTTACCAGGGAAACTCAACCCGGTGAAAAGCTTCGGCCAGATCAAAATCCTGGTCGCGGGCTGAATCTTCGGCTCGCTGACGCAGCCATTGTTCAACGGATTCAAACTGGTGGCCGCCTACCTGGCTCTGGTGACAGCGCAGGGCAGCCAGCTTGGTATTAAAAGTATCTGTAATATCGGAAAAATAGTTGGGGTCTTCACTGGCCCAGAGTAATATATCCTTTACCTTATGAGGCATCAGCCCCGCTTTAAACAGATCGGGGTAAGCCAGGTGATCACGGGCAAAGGGAAAGGCTGCATCAAGCACCACCTGCCCCGTTATGCGGTGGTCGCGGTGCCAGACATAGCGGCGGTAAGGGTCGGCAGTAACCAGGGTTTCCGGTTGAAAAGTACGAATCCAGCGCACGATATCCTTGCGGAATTCAGCTGTATCCTCAAGGGTCTGGTCTTCATACCCTAGGAAGATTACTTCTTTCACCCCGAGAAGATCTGCCGCCGCCTGCTGTTCTTTTTTTCTTGTTTTAGCCAGCTCTTCAGGTCTGACCGTGTAATCTGAACTGCCTTTGCTTCCATCGGTGCAGATCAAATAGACTACTTTTTTACCTTCTTTTACCCAACGGGCCACCGAACCGGACACGCCAAACTCTGAATCATCCGGATGGGGTGATACAATCATTATATCGGCTTTTCTGTCGATCATATTGATGCTCCTTCATCCTGTTGTTTGTTATGGCAGAATATTAACGTCCACTTAACTGCTGGAATTTCAACGATTGAACCAGTTTTTCCGCTACGCTATGCCAGTTATAAGGGGCAAGGCATGAATCAATAGAGACCGGGACAAGACGATTCTCCCCGAGATAGACTTTTCTGATTGCCGCTGCCCATGCTGCAGGACTGCGGTCGCCTACCAGTTTAACAACCTGTTCACCGGCCTCCCCTTCAGCCAGTTCCGGTATTACTCCAACCGGACCGGAAACCACCGGGGTTCCACAGGCAATTGATTCAAGTGCAACCATGCTGAAACTTTCATAAAAAGAAGGGATTACGGTAACATCCGCCGCACTGTAATAAATAGGCAGCTCTTTATGTTCAATCCGGCCGGTAAAATGCAGCCTGTCGGAGACACCGCGTGAAGCAGCCAGCTCTTTCAAGGCTGCAATTTTTGCTGCATCGGCGGAATCGCCTCCGACAATAATCACCCGGAAGGGGTCTTCCAGGGGCAGCAAAGCAGCAGCTTCAATTAGCAGTTCAAAACCTTTAACAGGCTCAATACGCCCTACGGCAAGCATTACTTTATAACCGCTCACCCCCGCTTTTTCCCTGGCCCGTTTTCGCTCCAAAGGGGTGAAATGCGCACGATTAATACCGGAACCGATTACAGCAACCCTTTCTTTCGGCAGGGAAAAGTATGAACAAACCTTTTCCTGCTCAAGCCGGGAAGCGGTAACTACCATATCACAACCGGCAGCTAATTTATTTTCTTCCTCAAGCCGCAGCATCGGTTCGTGTTCACCGCTGCAGCTTTCATTCTTAGCCCGGCCCAGGGTATGAAACATGACCAGGTGGGGAAGCTTCAAATCCCTGTTCAAAGTTCTGCCTGCCAGGCCGGAAAGCCAGTAATGGCTGAAGATGAGGTCGTAGGAAACCTGGCTGCGCCTGATGAAAGCACCAATTTGTGCTGCCAGCTGACTTGCGTTACTATAAAGTTCTTCTCTTGATGCTCCTGATCTCTTTTTTTTAATGGTAATCAGCCGCACTGCTGAAGAACCAATCTGCTGTGGAGTTTCACCATTAAGCTCCGCCCCTGTAAAGATATCAACGCTGTGGCCCATTTCATCGAGAGCCTGCGACAGGCCGAGCAGGTAAGCGCTCATGCCGCCGGTATCCCTGGTGCCCATCGGCCCCAGCGGTGAGCTGTGCACACTTAAAAAGGCCATTTTCATTGCCTGCTTCCCCCACCCGCGTCCAGCTCTATGGTAACGGTATAATTCGGCACCTCGACTCCGCCCAGGCGGGATTTGTATACTTCCGGACCTTTAAGAAAGTCAAAAACCCGGTAACCTCGCTCCACGCTGTCCCTGATACAGAGAATCTTAGAAAGCAGGCCCACGCTGAGGTGAGCGTATTTTTCGTGATACCCGCTGTTGTAAAGATAAACGCGGCTGTCATAAACAAAATATAGAACGGCAGCGGCAGGTTCCCCGTTTACCTCGAGCAGGCCATAACGTGAAAGGCCGACCCTGGAAGTGTTATGGATTAACGCCTGGAAATACTCTTTCATTTGCTCCGTCATAAAATCGGCCTTATCGGGGTTTTCATTAAAGAGTTCAAGAAAACGCGGTATAAATGTAACCGGGTCGCCTGTTTTACCCCGGCCGGTTTCACCGATCGCCTCATACCTGTAACCATTGCTCTCATTTTCCAGTTTGCGCAGCTTTCGCCTTACCTCGTGCCTCTGCTTTTTATTAAGGAATAGCAGGTATTCCTCCCAGGATCGGGCCAGGGGCACTTCCGACGACATAGTATCAGCGACATAAAAACCTTTAAACCGGTTCCGCTTTTCTGCAGCAAAAAATCCACTAAAAACTGCCGCATCCGGACGCTGCGATTCCAGAATAAGCGTGCCGGTTCCTTCTGCAGAGAGGGCCGGTAACAGTGCATCAAAAAAAGCTTCTTCTTCGCCCGGTTTTATGATGAAATCAAGGTAGTCACAGACATCCGCACTGCCGATCAGGCGGGCAGTTTTGCCGTGGAACATGAGCGGGGCAAGACCGATCAGATCCTCTCCCTTCCAGACCGAGCGCAAGGCTGGTTCATATCTGCTTTCGCCAAAAACGCTCCACCATGATTCAATCCAGGACGGCAATATAAAAATTACCGGCCAGCTGAGCAGCCGGCCTTCGTCACGGTAAAGTCCTGGCAAAGATTCAAGTTTTTCTTCTTTAACCTGCAGAGACACTGCTTTTTCTCCCCGTTCTGTTAATTTTCTTTATTTTAAATAGATCACAATGTGAATCATGCCGCAATCCCATTTGCGATCATAGCGCAGACCAAGCTTATCAATCAGTTTTAAAACAGTCATATTTTCTGGCATCACGTCGGCTGTAAAAGTGTGCAAACCTTCGCTCTTCGCCACTGTTACCAGGTGGGATAACAGTTCAAAACCGATCCCCTTACCCTGAAAATCATCCCTGACTACTATTGATGCTTCAGCCGACAGAGTATCTTCACCGATACAGTACTGGGCTATGCCGGCAATTACTTCCTGATCAAGGTCTTTCTTAACCGCCAGGATAGCCATTTCACGGGTGTAATCGATCACTATAAAATGCTTTTGAAGCTCGGCATGCGACATCTGGCGCCTGAACGTCAAAAAACGGCTGTAAAAACTATTATCTGAAAGGGAATAGTAAAAATCCTTGATTAAGGGTTCGTCGCTGATTTTCACCGGACGCATAAAGAGCCTCACATTGCGTTTGGTGGTACGATGAGCTTCCAGGTGTTCGGGATACTGCCCTTTTTCGCCGGGCAGAAATGCCTGATCTTTATAAATAAGACACCTTTTTTTAGCCTCTTCGATCAGCCAGGGTCGAAACTTGGGGTGAGCAATGGCTATCAGGGACATGGCTCTTTCACGTATATTTTTACCATGCAGGTGCGCAATGCCGTACTCGGTAACCACGTAATGAATATCGCCCCTGGTCAGGGTCACTCCGGCTCCCTCCTTCAGGGCAGGGACGACCCGTGAAGCTTCTTCATCGCGGGTGGTGGACTGCAGGGCAAGAATATTTTTGCCACCCCTGGCTAAAACCGCGCCGCGCATGAAATTCGCCTGCCCTCCGATGCCGCTGTAGAAAGTACTGCCCAGTGATTCAGCTGAAGCCTGCCCGCTTAAATCCAGTTCTAAAGCGCTGTTGATAGCGGTCATCCTTTCCTGGTCGGCAATAACCAGGGGATCGTTTGTGTAATCGATCTCCTTGAAACGGATACAGGGGTTATCATGCAGGTAATCATAGGTTTCATGGCGGCCCATGCAAAATGAGGCAACCGTTATTTCACGGTTCCTGTTTTTACAGCTGTTGTTAACCACGCCTTTCTTAACCAGGTCAACTAAACCATCGCTGAGCATCTCGGAATGTACACCCAGGTTGCGCTTATCTCCAAAACAGGAAAGAATACCGTTTGGAACACTGCCGTAACCGATCTGGATTGTGTCACCATCCTCGACGATCTGCGACACGTATTGGCCAATCTTTTTAACAATTTCTCCATCGAGGGAAGGAGGAATATATTCAAGCAGGGGTTCGTCATGGTGCACAAAGTGGTCTATCTTTGAAGCATGGATAAAGGTATCACCATGCACACGCGGCATCCGGTTGTTGATCTGGGCAATAACCAAGTCAGCATTTTCAGCAGCTGCCCTGGTTATATCAAGGCTGATTCCCAGGCTCACAAAGCCGTGTTCATCAGGCGGAGAAACCTGGATTAAGGCTACATCAACCGGCACCTGGCGGTTACGGAACATTTCGGGCACTTCGGATAAAAAAATTGGTGTATAATCGGCCAGGCCCTCGTTAACAGCAGTACGGCTATTATGACTGATGAAAAAAGAATTCTGCCTGAAAATGTTCTTAAACTTTTCATCATAATAAGGGGTAACCCCGAGCGTCCAGACGTGTAAAATCTCGGTGTCGTAAAAAGCCTTCGGGTTTGATTCAACATATTCAACCAGGGTGCGGACCAGGTATTGAGGTTCCGCACAACCGGTAGATATAAAAATACGGTCACCAGCCCTGATTTTGCAGTAAATATCATTCAATGAGGCAAATTTTTTTGGGTAATTTTCGCGCAGTGCATCTATACCGTTAATATTAATCACCTTCCCTCGCCCCATTTTATCAATTTGGCCCCGTTGTAGCAACAGATGCCCTGTATCCTGCCTGTAGCAGGCTTCAGAAAGAAAAGGTATAATAATAATATATGTGAAGAAAACCGAAGGAGGCAAATAATGAAACTATACCTGGATACGGCCAATATTGAAGAGATAAGGGAAGCCGTCGAATGGGGTGTAATCTGCGGAGTTACAACAAATCCTTCCCTGGCGGCCAGGGAGGACGAAGATTTTGCTCAAATTTTACCGGCTATCTGCGATCTGGTTGATGGACCGGTTAGTGCAGAGGTTCTCTCACTCGATCATGAAGGCATGATCAAAGAAGCCAGAATCCTGGCCAAAGTTCACCAGAACGTGGTTATTAAAATCCCCATAATTCCGGAAGGAATGAAAGCAGTTAAAGTTCTTGCTGCCGAGGGAATCAAAGTTAATGTAACTCTGGTATTCTCAGCCAACCAGGCCCTGCTGGCCGCAAGGGCAGGAGCTGCCTATATAAGCCCCTTCATCGGCAGGCTTGATGATATCGGCCATACCGGCGTGGAGCTGGTCCGCGATATTGTAGATATAATAGACCTGCACGACCTCGAGTGCGAAGTTATAGCCGCCAGCATCCGTCACACCGAGCACGTCCCGGCGGTAGCCCTGGCCGGGGCACATATTGCTACCCTGCCTTTTAAAGTGTTACAGCAGATGTTTAAACATCCTCTTACCGATATAGGAGTTGAAAATTTCCTGAGGGACTGGAACAAGGCCCAGGAGAAGAAAAAAGCATAACCTTGCCCCCGGGGCGAGGTTTGTAAGGAGATAGCATGACTAAAATCCGTTCAATTGGCAGCATCATCTTGTTGGCTGCTGCCTTATTCCTTGTAATTAATGCATTCCTGCTCCTTTCTGAAGCAGGGAATGAAAACTCAGGTGAAACCGAAGTGGTCAGGGGGCAGACTATCACCCCCTATTTTTCCACGGATGAAGGTCAAAAAGCTCCTGTCGAAATATATTATTACCCCGCGGACCCCTCTCCCGGTGATTTTTTGCTGGTTGAAGCCGGCCCTGTTGATGAGAACAAACCTTTTTTTATTGATTTTGATTTTCAGGGCGAGATAACCGGTTTTTACCATGCCGGAGGGCTTTTGTATACCATTATTGCGATCAGCTGCGATGCCGAAATTGACAGCTACAGTCTTGAATTAAAAGAGGGAACCCGGCAGTCGCCGGGCGCTGTGCAGACCCAAAGCAGTCTGACCCTGGCTGAAAAAGAGTTTCCCCTTTCCCGGTTCAGCATGCCGGCTGAAAGGACAGAAGGCTGGACTGCGGAGCGGCTGGCAGAAGATCGTGAAAAAGTGCGGCTGGCCAGGGCAGAGAGCGAGCCTTATCCCCTCTGGGAAGGTTTATTTGTTTCCCCTCTAGAAGGACGTATCACCTCGGAATACGGGGCAATCCGCATTATAAACGACAACCCTCCCCGCCGGCACATGGGCATTGATATCGGGGCTCCCGAGGGAGAACCGGTTGTTGCTCCAAACCACGGTATCGTGCGTCTGGCCGAGTTTTTACTCTCAGGCGGCAACACTGTTATTATTGACCACGGTATGGGACTGTCCAGCACTTACATGCACCTGCATACAATCGAGGTTGAAGTTGACAGCATAGTTGAAAAGGAACAGTTGATCGGTACAGTAGGTATGACCGGTTATGCTACAGGCAACCACCTGCACTGGGAGGTAAATATCGACCAGACTGCTGTGAACCCACAGCAGCTACTGGGAAATGACCTGCGCTGGATTCCGCCTGCTTATACAGCTGCTTTTTTGCATAGCCAGTAAATACAGAACGAGTGATTCGGGATTGGAGGATATTTATGTACGACATTGCCATTATCGGAGCAGGTATTATTGGAACAGCCCTGGCCAGGGAATTGTCAAAATACAGGCTCAACCTAATTTTAATTGAGAAAGACAGCGATGTGGCCAACGGCACCACCAAGGCCAACAGCGCCATTGTTCATGCTGGATTCGACCCCGATCCGGACAGCCTGAAAGGCCGCTTAAACGGGGAAGGAAACCGCCTTTTTAAAGAGCTCTGCCGTGAGCTGGATGTGCCTTTTCACAGGATCGGTTCACTGGTGATTGCATTTTGCGATGAGGAAATGAAAACCCTTGAGGAACTTTATCATCGCGGCCAGGAAAATAAAATTCCCGGTTTAAGAATTGTTGGCAGGCAAGAGCTGCATGAGATGGAACCAAACCTGAGCGATGAAGCATGCGGGGCTCTATATGCGGCAACGGCTGCCATTACCGACCCCTACCTGCTGGCCATAGCCCTGGCCGAAAGCGCCGTCGAAAACGGAACCGATATTAAACTAGACAGTCCTGTTAAAGCAATAAAGAAAGTGGACGGTTGTTTCCACATCAGCTGTAACAGTGAAACAATAGAGAGCCGTTACGTGGTAAATGCAGCAGGCCTCTTTGCAGACCAGATCAACGAAATGCTTAATCCACCTTCGTTTAAAATAAAGCCGACCAGGGGCGAATATTTTCTACTCGATAAGAAGACCGGTCATCATGCCAGGCACGTTTTGTTCCCTTGCCCGACTAAAGCCGGCAAGGGAGTATTAATCTCTCCCACTGCGCACGGCAACCTGATTATAGGGCCAAACGCCGAAACGGTTGATGCACCCGATGCCCTGCAGACAACGGCCGGAGGCCTTGACTTTGTTCGTCGGAATGCGGAAAAAATTAAAAAGAATCTGCCCTTCAATGATGTAATAACCAGCTTCAGCGGGCTGAGGGCTAAAACGGATCGTGGCGATTTTATAATCGAGGAATCTACCGACTCACCCGGCTTTTTTAATGTTGCCGGAATCGAATCCCCTGGGCTGGCAGCAGCCCCTGCCATAGCTGTTTACGTAGCCGGACTGCTGCAGGAAAAGGCAGGATCTTTCGAAACAAAGCAATCTTTTAAAGCACGGCCTAAGAATCACACCCCCTTTATGTCTTTGGATGACGATACCAGGGCAAGAATGATTGCCGAAGATCCCCGTTACGGCAGAATATTATGCCGATGTGAAAACATTACTGAAGGTGAAATAGTAAGGGCAATTCAGGGACCGCTCGGGGCCAGAACGGTAGACGGGATCAAAAAAAGAGTCAGGCCGGGCAGCGGGCGCTGCCAGGGTGGTTTCTGCGGGCCCCGGGTGATGCAGATCCTTGCCCGTGAGCTGGGCAGGGAAATGCCTGAAATAAAAAAAGATAACCCCGGTTCATACATACTGACCGGGACAACCAAGGGTAAAGAGGTGGAACAAAGAGAACCCGGCGCTGTCGGCAAATGCCCTCCTCCCACCTCCAACCTTAAAATTGAAGACAAGGTCAAAGAAAAATACGAACTGGTTATAATCGGAGGCGGTCCAGCTGGTATGGCAGCAGCCGTGGCAGCGCGTGAAGAAGGTATCGAAGATATCCTGGTCATCGAACGGGATCATGAACTGGGCGGTATTTTGCAGCAATGCATCCATAACGGTTTCGGCCTGCACCAGTTCAGGGAAGAACTGACCGGGCCCGAGTACGCCGAACGCTTCATCAATTTACTAAAGGAAAAAGAAATCACCTGCAAGCTGGATACCATGGTTCTATCTGTCGGCCAAGATAAAACTATCACCTATATAAACACTGCCGACGGTATAACCACCATTCAGGCCGGATCCATAGTGCTGGCCATGGGCTGCCGGGAAAGAACCAGGGGAGCGATCAATATCCCCGGAACCAGGCCGGCCGGCATTTTTTCTGCAGGTACAGCCCAGCGTTTCGTTAATATTGAAGGGTACATGGTGGGACGCAAAGTTGTTGTGTTCGGTTCGGGCGATATCGGCCTGATCATGGCCCGGCGCATTGTATTGGAAGGCGGTGAAGTGGTTGCCGTTATCGAACGTAAGCCGTATTCCGAAGGTCTGGTCCGCAACTTTGTCCAGTGCATCCAGGATTTTGACATTCCCATGCTGTTGGAACATACCATTGTCGATATAAAGGGAAAAGACCGGGTGGAAGGAATCACCATAGCAAAAACCGACAGCAGCAAGCGGCCGCTGCCCGGCACGGAACGGGACCTTGAATGTGATACTATTCTTTTTTCGAGAGGTTTAATACCTGAAAACGAACTCTCCAAGAGCGCAGGAGTTAAACTTCACCCTCACACAGGCGGGCCGGTGGTTAATGAAGCGATGGAAACAAGCGTGGAAGGTATTTTTGCCTGCGGCAACGTGGTTCACGTCCACGACCTGGTCGACTGGGTCACTGACGAAAGTTATAAAGCCGGCAAGGGTGCAGCTGCTTATGTCAGGGACAAAAACTCCAGGCAAAAAGATTTTCAATTTAAAACCAGTCCGCTCAGCGGAGTGGGCTATATAGTGCCCCACCTGGTTCGACCCGGGCAGATGGGTGAAACCCTGGAAATGTACATGCGGGTTAAGGGTAACCACGAAAACGCAGCCCTGTTGGTTAAAGCAGACGGACAACTAGTTAAAACAGTAAAGAAAAAAGTACTTACCCCGGGTGAAATGGTCGTGATCAAAATGAAAAAGAGCGAGCTGCCTGAAAACAGTTTTGAAGAACTAAGCATAGAACTGTCCGGGGAGGCGAAATAGCAATGACTGAAAATAACCATAATGAAAAAGAGATTATCTGTATCCTGTGCCCGTTGGGCTGTAAAATGCTCGTCTCAGAAAAAACCGGTGAACCCGAAGAATTTACCCTGCGCGGGCAGCAGTGCAAAAAAGGGCGCGATTATGCCCGCGAGGAGTTCACCAACCCCACCAGGACCCTTACCACAACTATTGCGATTAAAGGTACTGTGTTGCCCAGGCTGCCGGTAAAAACAAGTAAACCGATCCCGAAGAAAATGATCTACGCCGCCGCCGAAGAAATAGCGGGAGTGGAAATAGAAGGGCCTGTAAAAATGGGCGATGTGATCATCAGCGACCTGCTCGGCAGCGGAATTGATGTTGTAGCGTCACGCAGTCTGGAATAGGTTTAAAGCAGTCGCGGCAGTCTAGCGCAAAACCATTTTTTCAGGAAAATCCCGGCGGCGGGAGGTATTCCACATTTTGTCGATATAGGCCGTGGTGTAAATCTGCTCTATATCATGAAAAAGGTTAATGCCCTTGTCGGTTAGCAGGTAGTTGTCACCGGAGCGGTTGATAAACCCCAGCCTGGTGGCCAGATGAAGATCGGGTCCGAACATCTGCTCGATTTCTGTTCCGAATGTATTATAAAATTTTTCTCTGTTGAACTTCAGGTTGTAGGCGCTCCAGAAGAGATGGTACACTGCTCTCTGCCTTGGGCTAAAATCAAGGGTAAGCGAAGTCGGCAGCAACCCGTTCTCCACCCTGTCGATATAAGCCCGCAGAGAATGGCTGTTTATTTTAAAACTAGCGGGCAAAAGTGTGGCAGCAGAAAGACCGAAGCCCAGGTACGCTTCCCTGGTCACCGAAGAATATTGCTGCGTGCCGGGCCGGGCAAAAGTCCATACCGAGGTTCTCTCCAGGTTATTCTCCCTGCAGTAAAGGGTTAGTGCTTGCAGCATTTTCTTTTTCTCTGGAGCAGGCATCGGTTTATAGTTATTGTGGGAATAAGAAAATTCGATAAAGGGATAGGTGGAAACCTGGGTTGCCCCGTGAAGAAAAGCTGTGGCCAGGTCATTAGTCAGGGTCTGGCTGTTCTGACCGGGTATGGCAAATATTAAATCAACATCTATCACATGAAAATGGCCTTCCCTGACAAGGGCCATTTTCTCTAAATAGTTAGAACTGCTCCTGCCCAGCTTTTCCAGGCAGTTGTCGTTAAAAGACTGAAAACCTACTGAGACCATATTTACACCGGCTGCTTCAAGTTTCTGCAGCACCGACGGGCTTATATCATCGGGATGAAGTTCTACTCCAATTCCTCCGGATATCTTAAAATAATAGCCTAAGTGGTCGATGATTTCTGGAAGATGTTCGATCATCGTGACCGGCGTTCCCCCTCCGAAATAAAGACTGGTCGCCTCCCTCCTGCCTGCCCCGTTGCGGCAGACCAGTTCTATTTCCTGCAACAAAGCCGCCCTGTATAACTGTGCCTTTTCCTGGTCATAGAGTTCTTTACAGTAGGGGCAAAATGAGCAGACAGACCTGCAGAAAGGAATATGCACGTAAAGCCCAAGCGCCTGCGGAGAATGGTAATCAAGGGTTGAAGCAAAACGGTTGTGGAATACAAAGGGTTTAAAGGAGCGGGTAAGAAAAATTCTGAGCGCTGAGGTTAACAAGAATACTTGCCTCCCGGCCGGGTGATTTCAAGTTTATCTTACCTTCTTTGTCCGCAAACAGCAATCTAAATTAACGGGGAGAGGCTTCCTCCCCGTCAGCAGCCTGAAAATAATTTCTGAAGAAGAAATGACCGATCAACGCACCGATAACTGCTGCAAAAACCCAGCCAAAGCCGGCCGCGCCACCCGGAAAAAAGTTTCGCAGGGCAAGCATAGTATCTCCCCCACCCAGCAGAACAGCATATCCGCCGAATCCCTCAAGAAGCCCCCATAAAAAAGCGGCCATGGCAGATCCTGCCCGCGCCCCTTTCAAAGAGGGAGCAATAACAATAAAAAGGACTATAACTATAGCCGGGGGGTAAACCATATCGAGGATCGGTGCGGTTAACCTGATGATCTCCTCCAGGCCGACCATGCTGACCAGACCGCTTAAAAACAGGGTTACTGCGGTGCAGGCCACGTATGGAAGTTTACCTCCCGAAGCTTCTTCAAAATATGCAGCAGTTCCCCCGCCAAGCCCTACTGCCGAGGTAAGGGCGGCAAAAAGCAGGGCAACATTAAAGACAACTCCACCGATTGGGCCCCAGAGCTCTAGAATAATCGTAGCATAGAGCCTGGCATAAGTAATATCAAGAAAAAGTTCTCCCGTAGAGGCGCCGACCAGCATCTGGGTGAAATGGCTTGTGCCGAGCAGCAGAAAACCTATGCCAGCCGTAATAACCAGGTAGCGGTTGAGGCTCTTTTCTTTCAAGCCGTGACTGCCGCTCAAACCGGCGATGACCAGGGTGGCAAACATCAGGGCCGCCGGCAGGTCCATTGTCTGGTAGCCATTCAGGAAACCATAGGTAAAGGGGTGTTCTGAATATAAAGGTGGTATCCATTCGGCCAGTGGTGAAACCAGGCTTCTAATTACCACGGCTGCAATGGTGACAAGCAGTACCGGCAGCAGGTAACGGGCAATTTTATCGATAACCTGGCTTCTGCGGTAAAGAAACCAGAATGCAGCAACATAGTAAAGGATCGTGAAAAGCAGCATACCCCAAAAAGGTGAACTTTCGAACCCCAGAATCTGGCAGATAGCATCCCAGGCTGCCGCGCTCATGCGCGGTATGGCAAAGAGCGGGCCCAAAACCAGAACTGTTAAGCCGCCAAAAACCTGGGCAAATGTGCGGTTAACTGAAAGATTTGCGATATTGAACAGGGTTCCTTCTTTCGAAACAGCAAGGTAGGCCAGCCAGGGAAAGATTACTGCTGAAATAAAAATACCCAGGTAAGCCAGTATAACTGCACTGCCGCTCTGCTGCCCCCAGGTAACAGGCCAGAGCATGCACGAACCTCCAAAATGCATGGCAAATACAGAACCGCCGATCGCTGCTGCAGTAAGTGGTTTCAACTGGTTTGACATCTGGTTCTTCGAACCTTTCATATTGTAAATATATTTGAGCAACGTGTTGCAATGCCATTAACTTAACATATTGGCTATTGAATCGCAAGATAGAAACCATGCTGTTCCATTAAGGCTATTCAATTCCGATCCTGAAAATATCTTGCAAAAATGTATCAGGTTGTTTCCCCGAAGCGCTGTACTCAAAAATACCCAGGCCAACCAGGTTAAATTTCTCATTTAATCTTTTAATTAAGCTTAGCAGGGTTTGCGGCTTTAAACCGCCCGTTACCGGAACAGGAACATGGGGAAATTCTTCCGGGTCCAGCACGTCAAGGTCTAAATGAATATAAATATTTCCATCCATTCCGGAACCAGGATTGCTGAGCATGGAGTTTTCAACTGCCGTTATTAAACTTTCACATCCTGCTTCAAGTTCTTTAACCTTCAGCACTTTTAAATCTGTTTTTTCAATATATGCGGTTTCGGCTGGATCAAGATCACGCAGCCCGGCCATAATCACTTGAACAGGCTTCAGAACCGAGGGAAGCAAGCTTATGATAGTTGGGTCACCTTCTCCAAGTAATGTTCTGGCCGGCATGCCGTAGAAATAGCCGCTGGGCGAACTCCGGGGGGTATTCAAATCCCCGTGTGCATCAAACCAGATAACGGTCAGCCCTTCGTTATAAACTGCATTTAAATATGCTATGGGCAGCAGCCCTGCATCACATCCGCCACCGAGAGTAAAAATCTTTTGCGGCCGCTGAAAATCAATCAGCCTGGCGACATCTCTCATCTGCAGTAATATATCATCATAGCCGAAAATATCATTCTTTTTATCTGTGACAGGGCTGGTGCTTACGCTTACTTCTTCTAAGCCCACCTGCCCGGCGAGGTATTTCTTAAGCTCTACTGCCCCGTAATATGGAGACAGGTCCGGACCACTACCCTGCCACTGAGGATAAAACAGATTTAGTTTTTCCATGCTGCTGCTTCCTTTCGCAACCTTAAAAGATTTATATGCCTATATATAGCATAGCAACAATTCTACCTAACAGCACAGTAGCCTAATATCATAAAACATTATGATCCTCTTTATTCATCCTTCAGTTTTTACATGCAACCGGTAAATCCAATTTCCCTAAATAAATTCATATCCAAATAATGAAAAGGCTGAAGACAAAAACAACAATTTGCTCAGACAGCAGCAAACCAGAGCACTTCAATCATCATAGCTGTTAAATTTATCTGGCAACCCACATAAACCTTCTATACAATCCGTTTCATTTTGAGTCGGCAACCATTTATCAATTGAAGCAGTTCCCAGGTGGCGATAGTCTGTAGCTATAAATAACGGACTTGTCTCTCCTCCTACCACAATTATCCTGATCTGTTTCGGGTCATGATACTGATTGATTAGCTCCTCATTATTAAGCCTGCTCCAAGTGCTATATGGCTCCACCCCTCTTTCAGCTTCTGATCCTAACAACATCTGTACCGTATCGGCAGCCCAAAATTTACCTGCTTCTATTTTTATACTGTTTGACAAATGAATGCTGAATTCTTCTTTTGTTTTGAACCCTTGTTTGTCCTTCAATTCCTTTGCTACTAGCGGATCCATAATAATAGTCGCATTTGAGTATACAGATGGTATCGCTTCATACAAAATATTCATTTCTTCGGTTACTGAACGGTTGGAGGGTGCTCCAGAACTATTTATAAGCGTCCAACCACGGAATAGGCTAACAGCGTTATCTTCCTTTTTATAACCATTCTGAACATGAAAAGGCTGCCAACAACTCCTTTTTTCATTTTCCGCAACACACATATTGTTGTATGTAAAATTATTACCCAACGAACTCCATAATGTTTTCTTGTATTGTGAAAAACCCCAGCAGTGACTAATCAATGTCCAAGCTCTACCAATTACTGCATTTGCTTTATTTACAGCGCTGAAAGCAGCTAAACCTGAATTGATTCCAATCTTTTCTGCAATTGGTCCATTAACCAGGACCATGGATCCAAAGGGAGTAGTAGAGGGCCGCAATGACGGTTCAGCCATAGAAGCTATAGCAAGAATAACTGGCAAATATTCTGTTTCAGCTCCAGCCATTACTGCTATGGTTGCAATATTTGCTACTGTCGATTTTACTACTTCGTTTGTATCTTCAAGAAAAACTTCGGCAACTAATTCGTCAGGATTAACATTTGTGCCTTCTAACATCTTTCTCACTCTTTCTTCAGTAGGCACTATTATAGGTAACCCTTCAGTCCATCCTTTTTTATAAAAAAGAGCTTGTAGGTTTTCTTCAGTATCCGGGCCAATCAAGTTATTACAATCTTCTTGCCTTGCCGATGAATTGGGTTTAGCTCCAGCTTTTATTGGATTTACCATTTTCGTCAGCAAATCCATAATTCCTATGTTTACTGGTTTTCCACTATGGGGATCATCGCCAGAAATATAATCGTATAATGTGTCCTGGGCCACTCCAACTACTGGATGAGGAGTGTAAACAAATTGTAAAACTTTCCCTATCGGATTCATATCAACAACTTTTTTATATTCAATAGTTGAAATTGGGGCTACGGGAACTCCATATTTACCTTCCAATTTGATCGTAGATGCAGCGACCGCTGCAGCACAACCCGGTCACCCTGCTACCCCTAAAATGGCAGCATCGCCCTTTTCACTAATTTCCTTCCAAAGTTTTTCACAGTTCTCATCTTCCATAAATACATTTCCCGGTTTCCTTTTCCTGACAGTTCTTACAGTTGGGTAGTAGTCGCTAAACCATTTTTGAAGGGCAAGCATAAAATAAGCACTGCCTCCGAACCCGGTATCCACAAGGTAAACAGTTTTTCCCTCCAGTGTTGATAATCTGTTCGCCGGCGAAAAATCAACTTCTTCGGACTTACTTAAGACTTTATCACCTGATACAGGACTTATAGCATAAATCTTTTTAGTTGATTTCATAATGTCACTCCTTTTTCGGTTTCGGAATGGTACGCAGAATTTTTTTCGATTATCGTGGAAATCAAATATTGTCTAATAGTATAACATAATCCTATATCTATAATAGGCTTCTATTTATTCTGTAAAAAACGCCTAAAAATAGTTATTCTAACCACCCGAGCCAATAGAAAAATAAATTGTAATTGATTCATCCAGCCTCGAGGAAGTGTGCTTTTATATAATGATTACTTGTCCCTACCCTCTCCTGTAAAGTATCAATTCCTGCTAGGAATTAGCTCAGTAGCTTTAACCTGCCTTTTGACAATGATCAACCTGAGAGCTTATAATACTAATTAATAATATTTATTATTCGGGTACCTGCATTGCATCCATATCATATTTGAATATCACCAAGGCGGGATGAACTTGGATATTGTGAAGACAAAGATTTCCCCCCCTGTCAAGGATGCAACATTCCTGGAAAGACATAACCTTATTTCCAGGTTAAACCAATGGCCGGACAAGAAGCTTACTCTGATTTCGGCTTCCGCTGGCAGTGGTAAAACCAGCCTGGTTAGTATGTGGATCCACAAGCTGATAAGCAATAAAGCTGACTGTAACGTTGCCTGGTATACCATTGATAAACACGACAACGATCCAGTTCGTTTTATCCGTTATTTACTTTTTTCGCTACAGGAAGCTGGATACTGCGGTTTTAGTGACAGACTTAACAGTTTCTCGGAATTGCACAACATGCACCTTACCGAAACCATGGCTTATATTGTCAGTTTACTCATAGACAACGATGACAATACTCCCCTTATTATTGTTCTTGATGATTACCAGACTATATACTCCCAGATAATACATGAAGGAATAAATTTTTTATTGCGCTACCTTCCTTCTCACATCCATATAGTCATTTTAACTCGTAATGACCCTCCCTTGAACCTATCTTCACTGAGAGTAAAAGATCAGTTAATAGAGATCCGAACAGAAGATTTAAACTTTGATTATACTGAAAGCGAAGTATTTCTCAATAAACATCTACAGAATGACCTTGACCAGGAAACTATTGCCATGTTGCATAGGAAAACTGAAGGTTGGATAACAGGTCTTCAACTAACAGCATTATCTTTACGCAATAATAAAAAATCAAATAACCTTCAGTTGAATGAAGGAAACCATTTGATTGTCGATTACTTAATGGAAGAGGTTTATTCACAGCTTTCTGAAAAAATGCAGTCATTCCTTCTTCAAACTTCCATTTTAAGTCGATTTACTGTTTCTTTATGTGAATATGTTACCGGAATAGAAGAGAGCTACGAATTAATTGAGGCGCTCAGACGAGACAATCTTTTCATAGTACCACTTGATCACGATGGGGAATGGTTCAGGTACCAAAATCAATTTTCTTATTTTTTACAGAGAAGGCTTCCTATAAATAACCAGGATAAAATGTGTGAGTTGCATACCAGAGCAGCCAACTGGCACTATAAAAAAAGACTTCGTCATGAGGCTTTTGATCATGCTGTTTCATCTCAAAATCCTGAATTAATTAATAAACTTGCGGAGGGTTATGTTGAAGAGCTATGGATAGCCGGTGAACATGCCCTCTTAATGGAACGCATGTCGCAAATCCCGGAGCCGGTAATGGAGAAAAATGCTCATTTACGATTATTTTGGGCTTTGTTACGAATGGATTATGGGAAAATAGATACAAAACTACTAAAAACAGTTTTTTCCGAAAGCGCGAATAGCTTTTCAAGCAAAGAACTGGGTATGCTTGAAACAATCAGGGCTTCTTACGGCAACATTATTCAGAAATCAGAGATCATCAAAAGACATGCATCTTCGGCTATTGAACATTTCAGTCGTTCTAATCCTGTATGGCAGAACAACGCCATATGTGTTCTTGCCCGGAATTATTATCTTTCAGGTGACCTGCAAGAAGCAGAAAAATACTTCCGTTTCGCATATCGTGAATCAATCTTAAATAGAAGTAGAAATATTGACTATCAGGCAGCATTTCATCTTGCCGATACCCTTCGGTCACAAGGCAGGTTCAAGGAAGCAAAAACACTCTGTCTTGAAAAATTGAAAGAAATAGAAAGCTGTGGCCTCTACCAGTTATTATACTCTGGTAGTTTTTACGTTGTCATGGGTGAAATTTCCTGTGAAGAAAACGATATTAAATCGGCGCTTACCTATGGAGTGAAAAGTATAAAATTAGCAGAACAAAGAAACAACAGTCTCTCTCTGTGCATAAGCTACAAAAAACTGCTTAACACTTATATATCTATTAGAGATTACGATAAGATCAAAACCATATTAAATAAACTTCTTTCTTTAAAGAATAACACCTTTCTTCCTTCATGGATTGAAACAACTTTTCGCCTTGCTCAATCTGTTTTATATATACTGGATGAGAAAAACGATGAAGCGATCCAGGTTCTTCAACCGCCAAGTATAAACAATAATTCAACCACAAAATTAACTAACGAAGACATAAGGGAATTACTATTCCTCTCTCGCCTGTATCTTCAAACCGGCAACCCCGGCAAGGCCGAACCTATCATTAAGAAGCTTAAGTTCAGACTGGCGAAAAATAACCGCTGGACATCATATCTAAATTGCCTTATTAATGAAGCTGCATACTGGGAACAGATGGGAAATGAACAAAAAGCAGAAGAATGCGTTTGTGAAGCTCTGGAACTTGGTTTCCAAAAAGAATACTTGCGGACTTTTATCAATGCAGGCCCATTGCTGCAGTACAGGATGAGCAAGTTGAACCGAATGAATAAGCTTAGCAATTATGGTAAGAACATCTTAAATTATATTGAAACAGATCTATCTTCCAGAGCTGATTGCATTAACACCAACACTCAACTGGATCCACTCAGCCCAAGAGAATACGAGATCCTTAAGCTTTTACCCACCCAGTTATCCTACCCTGAAATTGCGGACCACCTTTACATTTCCTATAGCACTGTTCGTTCACATGTAAAAAATATATACATGAAGCTAAATGCACACAGCCGCCTTGAAGCAGTAAATATTGGTCGCGCGCGCGGTTTAATCTAAATATACCCAAACCTCCTAACAATCTGAAAATACCTCAATTGAGGGATGTATCAGATAAGTATCAGGCATAATCTGTTAACAAATGATACCACTAGGAGGCGTAATAAAAATGCAAGATAAATACTCTCACCTGGTTAAGCCACTTTTAGTTCAACCCCCCCCGGAAAACCTCTACACGGAAACCCGAGTTTGGATGGAAGGAAAAGATCTTGAAGGTTTTAATGCCCACTTTTCATATGGATTTATTAAAAATCCATCTACTTTTCACCCTGTAGAAGGCTCTATTGTTCATCCGTTTGATGAATGCCTTGTTTTTGTAGGCACTAAAAATGACGATTTACTTTACCTGGGCGCAGAAATATCAATCACGCTCGGAGATGAACAAGAGGAATATACTTTTTGTAAACCGTCCGTTGTTGTAATACCTAAAGGAATGCCTCATGGCCCTGTTACAGTTAAAAGTATAGATCGACCAATCGTACATTACAGCATTGGCCTCGCCCCCGAATATAAAGCAGAAATAATTAACAATAAAACTATTGCTGCCAAGACTAACAGCAATAAATACAGCCATCTGATCAAAACAATCAAACCTTTAGAAACATTGGATCCTGAAGGAAACCCAAGGAATCCTCAAGTAGGTCAATTGGGACCAGGAAACGCTGATCAGATAATGTGGGTTTACGGAGAAGACCTTGAAGGGCTCGAAGTTAATTTCACATGGGGTTTTTATTCTCAGTGCGGTATCTGGCATCGAGGTGGTACAGCACATACACATCCTGAAGAAGAAATTTTAGTTTTTCCCGGTTTGAACCCTGATGATCTTAATGATTTCGGGGCAGAATTGGAAATTGCCCTGGGATACGAATTTGAGAGGCACATCATCAATAGCCCTACCGTCGTTATCTGCCCTCAGGGCTTTCCTCACAACCCAGTCGTAGCAAGATGGGTAGATAATCCTTATGGATTTATAGTCTGCTGCCTGAGTGGCGAACATGATTCGCCTTGGGTAGATATCAAGGAATAAACAGCTTTTATTATGATTGGAGGGTTACTATATGAGTAAATCACTTTATGAGGACTATATCCTCAGAGATATTCAGCTTCACGGACATCCACATGAAGACGATGTAGAATACCCGGTAATGGCTATGAAAACACTTACAGACTACGGAAATCACGGGTGCGCCTTAAGCTGGTGGCCAATTAGTAAACCTATGGCTATGGTAAAAGATACTCACTCTCATGACTTTGATCAGTATTTAATGTTTATTGGTGGTGACCTTACAAACATGAATGAGCTGGGTGGTGAAGTAGAACTGACTATTGGGCTTCCAGGGAAAGCACTTGAAACCATTACATTTACAAAAGCCACCACTTTTTTTGTGCCAGCCGGCATGTTACATGGACCACTTTACTTTAAAGAAATAAAGAATCCCCTGAAGCCAATATTGTTCCATGATTTCTTCTTTGCCGGAGAATATAGTAGAAAAGTTGAATCTGTTTAAGCAATCCCGGTTTATTCCTGATTACTGAATAAAGTAGTATATTTTTCAACATAACCCTAAGAACGTGCAATCCGGCCTTACATTGAAGTCATAGTATAAGCGGAAGTGTAAATTAAGCATAAGGTTATTTGTTGTTTAAGATATTTAAAAATGATTACTGTTCTTTCAATAATCTGAAAATACCTCAATTGAGGGATGTGCTGAATCAAAATTAACAATAGTTTTATAGTAAGTCATGATACAAGGAGGATCTAAAAGCATGGATAAAGAGTATTCCCATTTGATTAAACCCTTGGTTGTTAAAAGCCCTCCTGAAGGATTATACCCAACGGAGCCCCGCTTTTGGATGGAAGGAAAAGATCTAGAAGGTTTTCAAGGCCATTTTTCATACGGTTTTTATAAAAAACCGACCACATTACACCCTACAGAGGGATCAGTTGTTCACCCCCATGACGAATGTCTGGTATTTGTAGGAACAGATCACACTAATATACTGTATTTAGGTGCTGAGGTATCGATAGAACTCGGAGAAGAACGGGAAGAACACATTTTTAACGAGCCTACAGTGATAGTCATCCCAAAAGGTCTTCCTCACGGACCAGTAAAAATCAACAAAGTTGAAAAACCAATAATACATTATAGTATAGGTTTAGGACCCGAATATAAAGCAGAAATACTTTATGAAAACGCCACTAAACCTAAAACAAATAGTAATAAATATAGCCATTTGGTCAAAAAATTCATTTCGCATCCTGAACCAGGATCTTCAATGGCTGATATTGCAGACGAGAAAGGAGTAATGCATGCTTCTACAGGCGGAGTAGGCCCTGGTAATGGCGATGAAGTAGTCTGGGTCTTTGGTAAGGATCTTGAAGGCCTTGAAATCAACTTCAGCTGGGGTTTTTATACCCAGTGCGGTAAATGGCATAGAGGAGGTGAAGCTCACACCCACCCCGAAGAGGAGATCCTGGTCTATGTTGGACTTGATCCCGAAAACATCGATTACCTTGGAGCAGAGCTGGAACTTGGCATGGGGAAAGATTATGAACGTCATATCTTTAACACTCCCACTGTGGCGATTTGCCCACAAGGATTCCCACACCTTCCGCTTATAACAAGATGGGTTGACAAGCCATATGGTTTCTTCGTTTGCTGCCTGAGCGGAGACCATGACTCGCCCTGGGTGGAGGCTTAATATCGTGAGATTGCTTATTATGGTTTTTCACGTTTACAAATTCATACCATCGGAGGTAAAGTTATGAAAAAAAGCACTTTAATGTATATTGCTTTAATCTTAATTATGGGCTTGTTATTTATCAGCGGTTGTTCAGGAGACACTTCAACACCTTCCGAATCAGAAGCTGAAAGTGAAGGCCCTGAGGAGATTGCTGAAGGACCAACAGCAGATGAACCCATTAATCTTGTTTTTGCAACATGGGAGCAGCCTACTACCGCGCTGGGTGTAATCTATCAAGAAGCAGCTGATCGCATTGAAGAAGAAACAGGTGGCAGAGTAGTAATGGAATGTTATTTCTCCGGTTCGTTACTGGAATACGCAGATGTGTTCCCCGGCGTTGCCTCTGGAAGGGCAGACATTGCCACAGCAATTTCATCTATGGCAACGGGAAAACTTAACCAGATATTTGATCAACCATACATAGGTATTCCTGATCAGGTAGAAGCAACAAAGGCATTTAAGGAGCTTTTAGTAACACGTCCGGAATTTCAGGAGGAAATGGAGCAGAACAACACACGGTGGATCAGCTTGCGAGCTATGCCCCCATACTGGTTACATACTGTTACTAAGCCAGTCAGAGTTCCTGATGATCTGAGGGGAACTAAGATAATGGCCAGTGGAGACACAATTGTTGATGTTTCTGGCGGTGCCTCCATTAATGCAGCTCCACCAGATATGTACATGAACCTTGAAAGAGGTCTCGCTGACGGACAAATTACCCACTGGAATGCAATAGTAACCTTTGGCTTAAAAGAGCTATTTAATTACCATACCAGTTTCGGAGGTCCTCAAACCGGCCTGAAAGCCAGTGCAATCGGCTGGGTTATCAACCTTGACACCTGGAACAGCCTGCCCTCTGATATACAGGATATAATTGTTGAAGTATATGAATGGGCTGATATTGAACTAGGCAAACATGCTGAAGGCCAGGATGCTATGGCATGGTCCCGTGAGCAAGGTCATGAATTCATCGAGGTTACCGGTGAAGATCTCATACCCTGGGAAGAAGTTGCACAGCCAACAGTAGATAAATGGATCGAGGACGCAACAGCTGCAGGTTGGCCCGCCGCTGAAATCTGGGATTATTTTGGCGAATTAATTGAAAAACACAGGTAAAATGAATATTTTATTATACAAAATAATATGATTTATTTAATAAATAACAGTTAAAAATCATTTATTAAAGGCTTGGGACTGCAAGCGCAGCAATGATACATCTGCGCTTGCAGTCTATAGAAATAGCACATACCCATATTACATCTCTCTCCAATCATTCAGGATTAAGGGGTGATAAATTTGAGAAAAGCTGAAAAACTTATCTACTGGATAAGTGAAACATCAGCGATTATAGCAACAGTAGTGTTAATCCTCCTGATGCTCATTACCGTCAGCGATGTATTAATCCGCACTTTTTTTAACGAAACTATTCTTGGAATTGTTGAACTTACCGAAATGATGATGCCTGTTATAGGCTTTCTCGGTATAGCTTGGTGCGCTTTGCAGGGTGGTCATGTTGCAGTAGATATCCTGATTAGTTCGCTGTCTGAAGGAAAACAAAAAGTTTTTGATATTTTAAATTACCTGTTAGCAATTGTGATTACTTTTTTAATTGGTTGGCATACTCTGCAGCAGAGTTTCTTTATTAAACAGATTAATGTTGTAACTGATAGCCTGGACCTTCCAAAATACCCATTCATGATCATCGCCGCAGTAGGTTTCTTCTTAATGACTCTTGCTGTATTTATCCTATTATTAAAAACATTTGAGCGGAGGGAGCACTAATGTCACCTGAAATGATCGGCGTTATTGGAATAATAATTCTTGTAATAATGTTATTCATGCGATTATGGATTGGCATTATACTTGCTGTAATTGGTATGGTTGGCTATGCCCTCCTAACTAATTGGGATAGATCTCTTTTAATGATCGGCACTGAACCATTTAGTCATGCCGCTACATATGCGATATCAGCAATGCCGCTTTTTATATTAATGGGCATGGTCGTATCTGTTACCGGGATTGCCGGCGATATGTATCAGGCTGCCCGTAACTGGATTGGTCATGTACGTGGCGGGTTAGCCATGGCCACTGTAATAGCCTGTGGTGGTTTTGCTGCAGTAACCGGTTCAAGCATGGCCAGCACTGCTACAATGGGAAAAGTTGCTTATCCTGAAATGATAAAATATAAATACAATGAGCGTCTGGCTGCAGGCTGTATTTCGGCTGGAGGCACCGTTGGTATACTTATTCCTCCTAGTATAGGTTTTATTATATACGGACTCTTCACTGAAAATTCTATTGGCAAACTATTCATGGCGGGTATACTGCCTGGCTTAAGTGAAATACTTTTTTATATAATAACTATCTTTATTGTGTGCCGCTTTAAACCACATTATGGACCACCGGGACCAAAAGTAGTTTTAAAAGAAAAAATAGTTTCACTCAGGGGCGTCTGGTCAATAGCAGTCCTTTTTATATTGGTTATTGGTGGCATATATGGAGGATTTTTCACTCCAACTGAAGCAGGTGCTATAGGCGCTTTTGGAGCTATTGTCATTGCCCTAGCCACTCGCAGAATAACGATCAAAGGTTTAATGAGAACTTTTCGCGAAACCGCACAAACAACTGCTATGATCATGATTATGATTGCCGGCTCGATGATCTTTAACCGCTTTATCACTGTAAGCAAGTTACCGGTCGCTATGGGTGATTTCGTAGCCGGCCTTGATGTCTCTCCTATTATGATCATGGCCGGTATTGTTCTACTTTACCTTGTAATAGGATGTTTTGTAGATATTATTGCAGCGATCGTCTTAACTTTACCTGTGATATACCCAATTGTGATGATTTTAGGTTTTGATCCATTTTGGTTTGGTGTTATTATGGTGAGATTAATGGAAGTAGGCGCCATTACTCCCCCCATGGGCCTTAATATTTTTATTCTTGCCAAGACTATTAACATACCTGTTGGAACTATATACCGAAGTGTTTTTCCTTTTGTTGTAGCAGATTTTGTGAATCTGGCATTTTTAATTGCCTTTCCTCAAATCTCTCTCTTCCTGGTTAACCTTATGTAGTTATTAAAATATATTTGAAGATAAGAACATTGGTAAAAGATGTAAAGGAGTAAACATGATGAAATATAATAAATTCAACAATATGGAATGGGTGGCATCAGCTCTGGGTTTTAGCGCAGACTCCCTTCCTGTACCTAAGCAAAAACTAAAAACCACATCTCATCAGGTAATCGAATTACTCCAGTATTGTCTTGATAAAGGGGTTAACTATCTTGATATCGGTTATCCCTACCATCTGGGAGAAAAAAAGTACATGTCCGGTATCATCAGTCAAGTAATTAGTGACTTTCCGAGAGATTCAGTAAAAATTGCCTTAACCATTCCCTCTTACTCGATAAAAACAGCCAATGATTTTGAGCTATATCTAAATATGCAGTTAGAATGGTTAAAAATTGAAAAAGCAGATTTTTGCCTGCTGGGCATGTTGAACCGCGATAATTGGCCTGTTTTAAATAAGCTTAATGTTTTGGAGTGGGTTGAAAAAGCACGGTCAGATGGACGCATTGACAAAATAGGCTTTTCTTTTCATGATCACTTTCAAATTCTTAAAGAGATAATTGCTGCCTACGACCATTGGGCAATTAGTCAGTTTCAATATAGTTATGTGGACGAAAATCATGATCCTGGAAGTAGCGGAATTGCATATGCTAGCAGTAAAGATTTGGCTGTTGTTATCAGTGAACCGCTACACAAAAAAAGACTGAGTAATAGCTTACCTTCTGAAGTTTTAAAACTGATCAGTTCTTTTCCTGCATACCATTCGCCCACTACCTGGGCTCTGCAATGGGTTTGGAATCATCCAGAAGTTTCAGTTGTTCTAGGTGAAATGTCCAATATAACCGAGGCCGAAGAACATATTTCCGCAGCTAACACGTTTAATCCGAACAGTTTAACAATCAAAGAACTGATAGCATATGAGAAAATCAAAGATTATTTTAAATCTAAAATAATTGTTCCCTGCCCCTCATGCCGTCCTTGTATGCCTTGCCCTCAAGGCATCGACGTTCCACGAATATTCGAGATATACAATGATGCTGCCATATATAATGATTATAGGACAGCCCGAAAGATCTACGCTGATGAAAATCATAGAATTGAGCTGTGCAATGAGTGTGGGAGTTGTGAAAAATCCTGTGCAAAGAGGCTGACAATAATTCAATACCTGAAACAAGCACAAATTGCGCTTGAAAACGATTGAAACATATTTTGAAATAACAGAGTTTATAAGCTGGCCTTTCACTGCCAAAGAATATTGCATTCAAGCGATAATCCCACTAAAGCTTTCTTATGTGCAGTTAGATCGCCCACCGTAATAGCGGAATAATGGCACCATCTTTTATCAATATTTTTTCTTTAGGCAATCTGGATTGTTTGTGAATTATATAAATGACGACAAGTAAGCAGCATGAAGTGTGGATGTTGAAATGCCAAACCAAAAGCCTGTTTTTCATCTCGTAACTGAAAAACAGGTACATCTTATCACAGTTCTAACATTCCATATGTAGATCTTTTGAGAATTAGTGATGTTTTAAAATATTTCTGTAACGGCCTCACCGCATCAAGTAATTTAACCGTTTCCGGATGTTATGAATATTAAGTAGCTGATCTCTTTTAGAGAACTTCTTCCAAAACCCTGACAAAATTACCGTGGCAAATCTTGATCATCTCTTCCCTGCTGAAACCGCATTTCTCCAGCATTTCACGCAGGCAGCTAAACTTTTCCACATTCTCCAGCCCTTCCGGGGTGCTGGTTATGCCGTCAAAATCAGAACCAAAACCGACACTTTCAACACCGGATACCTCGGCAATATGGCAGATATGCCTTATAACATCATCTGTTGTTGTCTGCCCCGTTTGCCTGAGAAAATCAGGGCAAAAGTTTATGCCCACCATACCGCCTGCTTCAGCCAGGGCACGCAGCTGTATGTCGCTTAAATTGCGGGGATGATCGCACAGGGCACGGGCGCATGAATGTGAAGCAACCACCGGTCTTTCTGAAAACTGCAGAACATCCCAGAAACCGGCTTCGTTAAGGTGAGAAAGGTCAATCAGCATACCGAGATTATTCATTCTATCAATAACCCTGCGGCCAAAAAGCGACAGGCCGTTTTTACTGTATTTTTCCCCCACTCCATCAGCGATAGCATTACGCTGGTTCCAGGTTAAGCCGAGAGCCCTTACCCCCAGCCGGTAAATCAGATCAAGCATAAAAAGGCTTTCTCCGAGAATTTCTCCTCCTTCTACACTGACTAGAACACCGGTTTTGCTGCCGCCGAGCCTGCGCAAATCGCCCTTTTTACTAATTAGAAAAAGCCTTCTCCTGTTGACCTCGATAAAGTTCAGGGCTGATTCAATCAGCTGCAGACCTCTCCATGTTGCCTGGGTGGGCTTATGCTCGCTCTCTATGTACATGGCCATTATCTGCAACCCCAGGCCGGCTTTTTCTGCCCCGGCTATACTCCAGTGACTGCAACCATCAGGCTTGCGCAGATCGCTTTTTCCTGCCTGGTAATTGATTATACTGTCGTTGTGCCCGTCGGCAATCCAATATTCATGCAATCCGACCAATCCTCCACTCGCTTGCATTTTTCCTTTTGTAGTCTATCTTACCATATTTGTGATATTATAATGGAATTGCAGCAGAAATCGGCTTGAACCGGAGTTGTCATGAAGCTAAATTTTGAAGCGCTTAATGTTCGCAGAATAATTATCCGTTACCTGGTTTTTTTCGGAGGTCTGTTTTTGGTGGCCAACGGGGCTGTATGCACGATCAATGCCAGCCTGGGAGTAAGCCCCTGGGATGTATTCCACATAGGAATGGCCAACCAGACAGGGTTGACTATCGGCCGTATCCACCAGTTAACCGGTTTTACAGTGCTGGCAGTCAGCTACTTTTTTAAAGTGCGCATCCATATCGGGACACTGCTGAACATGATTTTCCTCGGCCTGTTTATCGACATGGTAATTACCCTGGATTACCTGCCCTATCCGGATCAGATCTGGACTTCCATTCTGCTCTACCTGGCCGGGGTTATCTTGTTCGGCCTGGGTGTTGCCTTTTACATCAGCCCCAACTTGGGAGCAGGCCCCCGCGACAGTCTTATGCTGGCCCTGACCAGGATAACCCGCCTGAAGACGGGAGTGATCCGCACCATAATGGAAATTGCTGTTGCCGTTATCGGCTACCTGCTCGGCGGTCCACTCGGCATTGGAACAGTTCTTTTTGCCCTTACCCTGGGTTTTTTCATGGAAACAGGCTTCAGCCTGGTTAAATGGATCAAGAAAAGTGCCCTCTTTAGAACAGTCTGGTGCAACAGTTTACCCCGCTCCGGCAGCACCGGTTAAGTAGAAGGTGCAAAATTAGGGAACCCTCTGAATGAATCTTCATGTTCAATTAAGCTGTTCATCTGCCGGAAAATTTTTTAATATCCAGATTTTTAGAGGAGATCGATAATATTTGTTTGAATTATTGTAGGTGGCAGGACAACGCGCAAATACAGTATAAAATAGAAAACAGTTAACATTATATAATCCCGGCCAACGAAAGAATGTAGAGGCGTTCCGTTATGTATACCAGCGACCTGGACCTAGTTGGACTGGCACTCGAAAATCAGACCCCGCCTGTATGCTCTTACAAGCGGGGAAAAGTTCTATACTGGCAGGGTGACCCGGTAGAAAATTTATATGTAATAGATAAAGGAGCAGTAAAAATATCTTCCATCTCCGGCACGGGACGGATTTACTCCCACGGGATTTTAGGAACCGGTCATTTAATTGGCGCTACAGATTACTTCCTCGATGGAATTCATGAAACAACTGCAGAAATATGTACTGAACAAACCCGGTTGTTCACTTTTACAGTTAAACAGTTTCAAAACCTCATAAATGGTAACCCAAATTTTTCTGCTATTGTTATGCGCGAATTGGCTAAAGAAGCGAAAGTGCATCTATGCAAAGCACAGGAATTAAGTTTTCTCGATGTGCAACAGCGCTTAATGCACAGTCTGATATCCCTGGCGGGAGAACACGGTTTAAAAACTGAGGAAGGCGTTGAAATTGGAGTTAATATCACCCATGAAGATATTGGGGAAATGATCAATGCAAACCGCACTACAATCACACTATGCCTGCAGGAACTGAGAAAACTTGGCTATATCAGGAATGAAGGTAGACGGATTATCCTGATCCCTATTGAACATATGGACCTTCTCGATCAGTTGAGTGAAGCAATTCTAACAGGTGAAATGGGTGAAGCCGCCGACCTGGCTTCAGAAGCGGTCAAGGAAGGAATAGATCCGGTCATTGTTTTAAACTCGCTGTTAAATGGAATGAAAAGGATAGACCGCAAGTATACACAGAGACAATTGGACATCAATGATATCATCTGGTCTTCCATGCACATGAAAGATGCTTTACCGGTTATCGAAACAGCGATTCAAAAGGAAGGCCTTAAACTCAACCACCTCGAAAGAATTGTGTTGGGAACAGTCCAGGGTGATATACATGATATTGGTAAAACCGTGGTTTCTATGCTGTTCAGGGCACGTGGATTCGAGGTTGTTGACCTTGGAGTAGATGTGCCTGCCAGGCAGTTTGTTGAAGCAGTAAAAAAATACAGACCGGGCATCCTGGCCATGTCTGCTTTTCTTACCTCTACCCAGTGCGAAATGAAAAAAGTTATTGATAAATTAAATAATATGGCATTACGCAACGGGGTTAAAATAATGATTGGGGGTGCTTCTGCTACTTCCAGGCTTGCCAGAGAAATAGGGGCAGATGGACATGCCCCCGATGGCAGGGGGGGTGTCGAATTAGCTTGGGGCTGGTGCAGTAACCCCGGCAATTAATACTTCAGCCGGGAATCAAAAACGCCTTTACTAAATATAATAATTTGAAGCGGCTAAAAAAGCCGCTTTTTGTTGTTGTCCAGACAACAAACGTCATAGCTGGTTAAGGTAAAATTAATAAAAACAGTGGAAAGGGGTATGGCATGCCTAACCTGATATTAACTATGGTGAAAGCCCTGGCTAAAAAAAAGCTACAGTTTGGTAAGCTCAGCGGACTTGAACGATTCATGTTGGCACAAGCCGGTCTGCCGGATCGCATTCCTACAATGCTGGCTGCAACAAACATTGAGCCCTACATGCTGAATCCGCAATACAACTGGAAATCAACAGTGGAAAGCTTGGAAGCCAATATTGCTCTTGCCGATCAGGTCTGCGCGCAGTTTGATTGTGACCTGGTTTTTGTGCCGGTATGGATGGGAACAATGGGTATGGGAGCAGCTGACCTGGGTACTGAATATAAGATTTCTAAGAAAAGGGTTCCCTACCCTGTTGCTTACCCGATAAAAAGCATGGAAGATATCGTGAATATTAAACCACCTGAAGAAGTTTCGGGCTATTTGAAGATGTTTTTTGATGTTACCCTGGAGATTCAAAAGCGCCATCCCGAACAATTTTCTCCTCTCGCACTTGATGGCCCCTGGGATCTGGCCATGCTGCTAAGGGGAGACGACAAGCTTCCATTCGATATGCGCATTCACAAAGATTACATGGAGACTGATGATCCGGTAAGGAAAGAAAAGATAAGAAAGCGCGGCAATCCCGAGATTTACCCGGCTATTATGAATCTGACTACCCGTCTGGTAATCAGGCATTTTGAGCTGGCTAAAAAACACGGCCTCCCTTTGTTCGGAGCATCTTTGGTAGACCAGTATGCAGCCAGCCCGATTTTAAGCCGCAATGATTATGTCAGGTATGTTCTGCCCTATATTGAAAAGGTTTGGCTCTACCAAAACAAAAAACTGGGCATTCTTGCTCCCTGTGCTTCTCCGATGGAAATGAAAAAAATCCTTGAAACAGAACCTGCAGGTATAAACCACCAGATATCATGGTCAAATTACATCTTTCCAACCACTCCGGAAGGTGTAACACTGCCTGAATATGACAAACCGGTATTTGAACTGGCAAAAATACATAAAAAATGTTTTATGTATATCGTTCATGGCAAATTCCTGCGGGACGCATATGAAGATGAAATCGAGGCGCTGATCAAGCGGATATGCACCCTGGCAACAAAAATGCGAACATCGATTACAATCTCTCTCAGCGCAATTACGCCGGACACCGACCTGGATAAGATCCATAAAGTCTTTTATCTGGTTAAGAAATACGGGAGGTATTAAAATGCTTAAATCAATTACCGAGGCTGTTCGCGATGGAAATACTTATGATATAGAGGAACTGATCCAGGCTGGCCTGGATGCAGGGGAAAAACCTTTTGACATACTCCAAGCCATGATGAAAGGGTTGGAGCAGTGTGGAGACAAATTTGAGAATGGAGAGTTTTTTTTACCAGAACTGATTATTGCAGGCGATACTTTTAACAATGGAATAGCTATAATCAAGCCGCAACTGGGCCAGGCGACCTTAGGGCAGGCGGGAAAGGTAATTCTGGGCACTGTTTCCGGGGATGTCCACGATATTGGAAAGAATCTGGTTGGATTTTTACTTAAAAGTTCCGGCTTTGAAGTTATTGATATCGGTACAGATGTCAGTACTGAATCCTTTGTTGCTGCTGTTAAAAAACATGAGCCTGATATTCTCGGAATTTCAGCTTTACTGACTACCACTATGCTCAGCATGGGAGAAATAATTATAGCGCTGGACGAAGAAAACTTACGTAATAAAACCAAAGTAATTATCGGCGGAGGACCGGTTTCAGCTCGTTTCGCCGAAGAAATAAACGCTGATGCATATGCATCTGATGCAGCAGAAGGCATCCGAAAAATAAGAACTATGATTGCTAATTAATATAGCACAATTACTGTTGGCTTTATTAGTCATTTTTCACTTTTTGCACATAAATTACACAATCCAATATTTTTTCCTAAACTCTATAGCTTGCTTAATACCTCTATATTTGTAAATAAAAAGTGCAACAAAAGCGGGATTTATTTATAATTTATAGAAATGCTCCATAATCCTATGAACAACGAAGATATCAAGTAATATTTTTCCACTACCAATGATTTTTGTGCTGCATTTTTTTATATGAAAAGTATAAAGGCTAATAATTGCAACACTATTGAGATCATTACTTCTTTTTGTTAAAATCTATTTAGTATTTATTTACGGCTGGGAGGCAGTCTGCCCAGTTGACGGAGATTACATTGATCCCGGTCCTCAAAGTGGTCACCTCGAACCGGGGGAGCAAATGGTGAAACCGGCTCCGCGACTTAAGGTTTTATTTCTTATTCTGTCGCGAACGGAGGTGACAATAACAAATGACAAAGCATGCGTTGACGGTCAAATTGGTGCTGTCGAGAACGCATTTTTTGATTTTGTTCCTCCTTGCCCTGCTCCTAATGCCAGCTGTGGTTTTTGCTGAAGGCGATGCTGTTCCGGAAGCAGGTGACAGCAGCACGCAGAGTGAAATAGAGAGCTATGGTGAAACTTCCACAGCCGGCGGTTTTGACAGCCCCGTTGATGCTGACCAAAACGACACTTTTAATATTGATAACCCTGAACCTTCTACAACCGAAACTGATTGCAGCCCGGCAGCTTCTGACCCGGGTGACACTTTTGATACTGACAGCCCGGAAACCACTTTTTTAGAAGAAACGCCCCCGCTTGACAGCGATACTACAAGTTCAGAAGACTCTATTGCACCCAACCTTGACAGAGAGCAAAATTCTGCTGGGCAAAACAGTTCCGGTAACTCCTACATCGCAGAAGTAACCTCAGACTTAATAGTGGCAACAGGCAAAGATGAAACAGCCTTCACAATGCAGTTTACCGAAGTTGGCCACCACACCCCACTTGGTTCAGTAGAACTGACCCTGCCAGAGAATTTTTCCAACATGGACCTGGTAGATGGCTCAATTACCACGCCAGAGGATAAAAACTGGTTTGGCAGTGTCGTTGACCTGGTCTTAAAGCTCTGGGCCGCAGATGAAAGCAGCTACCTGGGCTACGGCGAGACGGTTTCCGTTACCTTCACTGCCACAACGCCGGAAACACCAACAGGATATACATTTGCCACTAAAGCCTGGACTGATAACAGTGCCGGTGATTGTATTGACGGCTTCGGCAATGTTACAAACCGCAATAACATGGCTGAAGGGCACAGTGATCCGCTGGTGTGGATTCTGCACAAGAACAGCCCGACGCAAATATCAACAGCCGCTATGCTTAATGGAGCCGTTCGAGCTGACCTTGCCGGCAACTTCATCCAAACAGCGCATATCGATCTGAGCAGCTATTCCAACTGGGAGCCAATTGGGACCACTGGTAATAGTTTCACCGGCAGCTACGACGGAAATGGTTATACAATCAGCAACCTCACCATTAATCGGCCTGATGAAGATAACATCGGTCTTTTCGGTCATATTAGCGGAGGAGCCACTTTAAATAATATCAGCCTGTTGGATGTTACTGTAACCGGCAAGGCAAAAGTTGGTGGACTGGTCGGGCTTAACTACATGGGCACAATCACCGACTGCTACGCTACTGGCTCTGTAACCGGCAATGAACAAGTTGGCGGACTGGTCGGAAGTGACTTAGGCAATATGACTAACAGCTACGCCACGGGTAATGTTGTGGGCAATAATACGGTCGGCGGGCTGGTTGGGCATGTCGGCATGGGCGCAATCACCACCTGCTACGCTACTGGCTCTGTAACCGGAACCGGAACAAATGTCGGCGGACTGGTCGGGTTGAATTATGGAATAGTCACCAACAGCTACGCCACCGGCCTTGTAACCGGGAGCGGTAATAATGCTATGGTCGGCGGTTTGGTCGGACATAACTCCCATGGCACTATCAGCAATAGCTACGCCACCGGGGCTGTAAACGGAACCGGAACCGGAGCTATGGTCGGCGGTTTGGTCGGACGCAACACCCTTGAAACAGGAACCGGCACGGTCAGCAACAGCTACGCCACCGGCCTCGTAACCGGAACCGGAGCCGGAGCCATGGTTGGCGGTTTGGTCGGACATAAACTTAGTGGCACTATCACCAACAGCTACTGGAACACTGATTCTTTCGCGGGTTCCGGGATTGGTAGCGGTTCTGAAGATGATGACAGTGTGGAAGGCAAAAGCACAGGCGAACTGCAAACTATCAGCTTTCATCAAAACACTCTCGAATGGAACATCGCCGGTGTTGACGGTTCCTACCCGGTGCTGGGCTGGCAGGTCAACTGGACAAATAACATCTGGTACATGGGCACCCCGCCCAGCAACAACAGCGGTGGTAACAGTGAACCGGTCTCTGTTGACGGAGGTTCCAATATTTTCTCTTTCCCTGTCCCATTGCCCACCTTACCAGCTGGTAACCTGACCAACATCCCCGGGCCAACGGCTAATGCAATTATTACCCCAGCCTTCGTCACCGGCGGCAGCGCGACAGACCTGGTTAAAGCTATCGCAGCCTACAACCAGGCTAAGCAGAGCTATGAAGCTAACTATGGCAGCATGAACGCTGCAGAAATTGCTGTGGCCGAAGTTGAACTGGCCATTGCAAATGCAGCGATAATGGCTCTGGAGTTCAAGCTTGCTGCCGATAACGGACAGGCCATTGATCTTGCCGCTCTGGTGGCCGCTTACAATGCGGCCAGGGAGATGCTTAACAACTACCGCGGCCTGCTGACAGCAGATCAGTTTGCCGCTGCAGAAGCCCTGCTTAAGGCCATCACTGCGGTAATTGTCAAGTTTAGAACCTGATCTTAAAAAATCGCAAGCTCTTTCAACAAGTATTTGCACCGCCTTACTTATTTCAAAAAGCGGTTCCCGGAAACGGGGCCGCCTTTTTCATTGAATTAGTATACTATCGCTATATAGGTTAAAAAAAAAAGGTAAGAAATAGCATGAGAATTGTCAAACTTTCGGACATGCCGCTATCTCAGTTAAGAAAAAACTCATAAGAACCTTCGTTAAAAGTATGATCCTTGACCCTAAAAAGCAAGAAGTCAGGGTTACTTACTACCCTGACTTAGTGCAAACTATTGGTGTCGGGAGGGGGACTTGAACCCCCATGGTTATTACCACACGGCCCTCAACCGTGCGCGTCTGCCAATTCCGCCACCCCGACATGCTTAAATTGTTCATTAAGATTATAAGGGTTTGGTGTAGTGCAGTCAAGATTAATCGATTAAAAGATTGTGTTTCTGCTATTTAAGCTCTCTTTTAAGGTAATGCCAACACCAGCTTACAGCTACCAGTTCCCAGCCTTCACGGCCCAGTTCATTTAACTGACTAGTTGTGGTTTCGCCGAACCCCCATATAAAAACACATTTGTGTTCAAACTTTTTCATTCATCATCAACCCCCTTGTCAAAATGTGCTTTATTTACTGCCTGTATGAGATTTTTCATTTAAATTTACTATAATTCTGCTTAATTAGCAATAGAAATCCTTCAACCTGATCCTGTTTTGCCCAATCAGTTGGAGGGTTTTTCTTTATTTAGGCGAAGTGATATGCTGATATTGTTAATCAGCTGGCTGAGACCGGACAGCCTGCAAGAAAAACTTGCTGGAGGTGTAATCATGGACAGGAAAGAAGAATACAGGAAGCTGCTGACCATCCCTGATGAGATCAGGGATTATAAAAAGTTAACCCTGTCCGGAAATGAATATATTTCAATACCCGAGGTTGACCGGGCCGGGGGAATAGATTCCGTGAATGTGCTGCGCCTGGACTACCGGGGCCTGCTTGAGTTTCGCGGCGGGGAAAGCAACCGCCTGATCTTGCCTACAGTAAAAATTAACGGGCAAGAAATAAACCTGGAGGAAAATACCTCCTGGCATTACGAGCTGGACTGGATACCTTCTTTTAAAGCCGGCAACAGTGAAAAATGCATTATCAAGGGAGAAATTATAACACCTCCCGAATGCAGAGGTTTTCTATATTGCCTGCAACTGGAAAATTGCAGCGATGCTACTATTGAGATTGAAGCGGGATGGAAAGGAAGCTGGGAGAGTTTTAATTATATTGTTTTCAAGCGTCGCGAGGTGGACGGCAAACGCAGGGTTAATCTTGATCAATGGACAAGAAGCCTGGTTCTTGAAGGAACGGCAGGTCTGCCCCTGGCCGCCCTGGCCCTTGCTGTCGACCGGGATGGAAGCTGGGAACATGATCAGGGTAGCTGCTCTTACAGCTTCAGCTCTCAATCCAGCCTGGCCCCGGGAGAGAGTTATGAGATATGCCTGTATGCCGCCGTGAACCTTGAAGGTGACGGAGCTGGAACCACCAATATAGATTTACGCCGCCAGGGCGCGGAAGTATTAAAGAAACAGGCTGTGGAATGGCTGGAACAACACCGGGTTAAAGAGATGGAAGATCAGTTTTCATCCCTGTTCCACAGAAACCTTTTCTTTTCTTACTTTTATGCAGTCGGCCGCTGCCTGGAAAGCGAAAATCTTGTTGCCTTAACCTCGAGAAGTCCCCGTTATTACGTCAGTGCCGCTTTTTGGAGTCGCGACACTTTGCTCTGGAGTTTCCCGGCAATTCTAATGACAGACCAGGCCCGGGGACGCGAACTGCTGATGACAATATTCGAAAGACATATTGATAATGCAGGTGACCATGCCCACTATATAAACGGCACTTTACTCTACCCCGGTTTCGAGCTGGACCAGCTTGCCGCATATATTCTGTCCCTTTCTCATTATTTGGAAGCTACAAAGGATTACAGTATTCTCAACGAGGAAATTATTTATGATGGTTTAACCTTTTTGGCGGAAAAGGCCCTGGATAGATTCGACCCGGAGGTCGGCCTTTACAGCACCTTTCTTGATCCTTCTGATGATCCCGTCTTTTTCCCTTTCCTTACCTACAACAACGCTCTGCTGCAGAGAGCTTTCAGCTTTCTCGGAGATCTGCAGAGCGACGGCCGCTGGCACTACAAGGGAGACTTTACCATCCTGGCCCGGGAGTTGACTTACGCGATATACGAACACTGCACTGTCAAGGGCCCTGTGGGAACCATGTTTGCCTGGTCAGTTGACGGCAGGGGACGCTTTTTCATTTACGACAACCCGCCCGGCAGCCTGCAGCTGCTGGCGCATTATGGTTTTTGCTCGAAAGATGACTCAGTTTACCGTAACACCGTGCGCTGGGTAAGGTCAAAAAACAACCGTTACTTTAACACCGGGGCAAATTTCGAGGAAGCCGGGTCTATTCATTCAGCCAGATCCTGGCCGATGGGCGCCTGCAATGACCTGCTGTCCTGCAATGCCGGGGCGCTGGATTTTCTGGGCCGCGCTGAAATGGATAATGGCTTTTTCTGCGAAACTGTTTATCCTGATACCGGCCTGGTTTCAACCGGGGCAGCTTTCGCCTCGGGGGCGGGCTTTTTAGCTTACTCCCTGCTTAACAAGCAGCAGGAATCATCCTTGTGCTCCACTGATGAACAGGCAGATGAGCTACCGCCGATGCCTGAAGGAGCTGATGAAGAATGAACAAAGTAAAACAGCTGCCCCTGTGGGGTAAAATTGCCTATGGCGCCGGAGCCGGTGGATACAGTTTGATCGACAGGGTGCTGATCACCTGGCTATTTTACTTTTACATAACCAGTCCGCTGGAGGGGGTGGATGCCCTAATGCCTCCTTTCCTCTTCGGTATGATCATGTTTTTCGGCAGGGTTGTTGATGCCGTGGCCGATCCGCTTATAGCCCGCTGGTCGGATAACCACCGGGGCCGCCTGGGGCGAAGAATTCCTTTTATGCTGTTCAGCAGTTTTGCTTATGCTGCTGTCTTTATCCTGCTCTTCTACCCGCCTGTAGCTGCCATATCTCCCTTAAACAGCCTTTATGTTGCCGTAATGCTGGGGCTTTATTTTGTCCTGTTCACAGCTTATGTTTGCCCCCACCTGGCTCTGCTGCCCGAGTTGGCCCGCAGCAACCGGGACAGGATCGATCTCTCCACCTTCAGGGCAGTTTTCAGCCTGCTGGGGGTGGGAGCAGCCCTGATAGGAGCTGGCATACTGATCGGCAAGCTCGGTTTTCATGGCATGGTCTGGTCCATGGCTGCTGTTGGCCTGGTTTTGCTCTGCGTACCTTTGTTAATCAGGGAGAAAAAATATGCAGAAGCTGAACCGGCAACCCTCGGCCTGATCGAAGCTATAACCACAACTTTTAAAAATCGAGCATTTTTGATTTACCTGATCGGCAATGTCACCTTCTGGCTCGGGTTTAACATTGTAACCTTAAATATTCCCCTCTATGTGACAATTCTGCTGCGGGGTACAGAGGACGACACCTCGATCTATTTTGGAATTGCTTTTGTGGTGGCCCTGCTGTTCTTCCCCGTGGTGAATATACTTTCCAAGAAAATCGGTTTAAAAGTAATGATGATGTTTGCCCTAATCGCTTTCATGGCTCTTCTGCCCCTCTATTTCTTCCTTGGCCAACCGCTTCCCGGCTTAAGCCCGGAAGTGTTCGCCTATCTTCTTTTAGCCCTGACCGGCCTGCCGCTGGCGGTAATTTTTATCGTGCCTGATGCTATTGTGGCGGCTGTTTCGGACCTGGAGGTTAAACTATCCGGACAGAAGCGGGAGGCAATGTATTTTGGGGCCCAGGGCTTTATTCTTAAGCTGGCAATGGGTTTGTCAACCCTGATTACAGGAGCTCTGCTTCAGCTTTTCGGCAGCACGATAACCGCACCGCTCGGCATTCAGCTGACCGGTCCGGTATCAGCTCTATTTATCCTTATTGGTGTTCTGGTATTTGCCCGCTATCCGGAAGAAGAGGTTATGTCTTACCAGCGGGATAAGGTAAATCAAAACAGCGAGGTGTAAATAATGTCTGACAGTCCGGCCCTGGAGAGGGCAAAAAAATATCTGGATAAGCACAACCTCGGGCTTTTACCCCGGGAACATGAACAAACTACTAAAACAGCGGTTGAGGCGGCTGAAGCGCTCGGAGTAGAAGTGGGGCAGATCGCTAAAACCATTCTCTTCAAGGCGAAAGAATGTTACGGCCTGTTTGTCGCTGCCGGCGATATAACCATAGACAGTAAAAAGGTTAAACATCTGCTGGGAGGCGGCAAGATCCGCATCGCCAGGCCGGATGAGGTTGAAGAAAAAACGGGCTACCGTGTCGGTGGAGTCTGTCCTTTTGATATCGACCCGGAGATTCCAATCTTCCTGGACAACTCGATGAAACGTTTCGACAAAGTATACAGTGCAGCCGGTTCGAGTCACTCATTCCTGCCGATTACCCTGGAGCAGCTGAAACAGGTGACCGGCGGAGAAATTGTTGACCTGCAGAAAGATTAAAGCAGACGGTAAGCTTCGTTAAGGGTCTTCAGGATAGCAGGGTTTTTGTCGCGCCAGGGATGTTCGCTGCGCAAATCCTGCAGAGCTTCCAGGTTCAGGTCAGCCACTGCAATTGCATCCCCGCAGGGGTTCTCTGTTTCGGCTAAAACACCGCTGTGGTCAGAGGTTAGCTCCAGGGGGGCAAAGATACCTGCCTTTCCGGTAAAGGTGAATCCGGCGGCATTGCCAACCAGGGCGCTCTTAACTCCGTAGAGAGCGCTTTCCTGCACCCGGGGCCAGATACCGCGCAGAGCCAGCCAGTAGTTATATTCTTCCAGGTTAGCTATCGGCAGGAGAGCAATATCCACACCGTCAGCCTCAAGAAGACGAAATGTTTCAAAATAGGTTGCGTCCATGCAGACCGGCATGGCCAGGGTGCCAAATCCGGTATTAAAATGCCTGAAGCAGTTCCCCTTCTTCATTTTCCATTCCACTTCCATCGGCAGCAGGTGAACCTTATCCTGGCTGCCAAGCAGTTTTCCTCCGGGGCCGTAAAGGAAAGAACGATTTACCAGATCCTTTCCATCAGCAAGGGGATAGCTGCCGGCCATAATATAAATTCCGTATGCGGAAGCCAGCCTGGAAAATAAAGTATCGATGAAGGGCATTACAGCAGGGGTCATAAAGTTAAAAATGTCAGCCGGACTGATTGCAGGCTTCTCAGCAGAGGAGTTTGGCGTGTTCAGCCCATTATCCATTTGATCTACTCCCGGAAGCAGGCCAAAGAGCGGCAGGCTGTTATACTCGGGAAAGACCACGATCTGTGCTCCCAGCCGGTGCGCTTCCTTAACTCTTTCGTGCGCACGGGCGGCATAGTGAAGAGGGTTTTTATAAAGCTCCAGTTTTACCTGCAGGGCTGCAACCCTGATTTTTCTTTTATCCGCAACCATGGGCGCAATGTTACATGGCAGTTCACCCTTCAGAAAACGTCTGAGGCGGGCCGGGCGAAACAGCCAGACCAGGTAACGCTGAAATAGTTTTTCTTTTAAACGGTCGAGTAACATGTTTTCTCCCAGTCTTTCCTCTTTAAGAGTGTTCTAAAGCGCCATAAGCATGGGGATTGAGCAGCCCGAGCAGGGGATAGCGCTTTTTCAGGGCCTGCCGCGCAGCTTCATTAATATTCCCAGCAGCGTATGGATCTCCCGGGTAGCGGCGGCAAAGGTAACCGCTCTTATCCTGGGTAATTTCACAGGGTCCGTGTATTATGGGTGCCGCGGCAAAAATACGGCCAGCCATACTGGCGCAGAGAGGGGCTTCAACAGCCCAGAACTGGTTCTGCTGAACCTGGGCCCAGATACCGGCCGCCTGGGACCAGCAGTTAACCCCGGCATCAAGAGCGCCGCAGTGCAGCACAAGATCGGCTCCCTGCAGGGCCAGCAGGCGCCCCGTTTCAGGGTGACGGGCATCGCAGCCGATTAAGAGACCTACCTTAAGCTCTCCCACCTTAAAAAGCTTCAGTTCCTCACCCCTCGAAAAACCTAATTCTCTCTCCTCCCGGTTGAGGTGGGTCTGTCGCTGCACAGCAATAACCCTGCCTTCGGGGTTAAAACAGCAAGCGCAGTGATAAATATTTTGGTTACATACTTCCAGGTAAGTTCCGGGAACCAAGTACAGGCCTAGTTCTGCGGCAAGTTCTGAATGGAGACTGAGAAATTCTTCATTCCACTGTTCCAGCCGAGGCGGCATTTCATTCAGCAGATCGCAGAAAGCAGGCGATTCATCATACCGGCCGGATGAAAAAGCGAGCAGCAGCGAACTATAGGCCGGGAGTACGGCCAGGTCTGCTTCAGTTTCAAGGAGAGTTTTTTTCAGGCTAAGACAATATTCAGCGGGGGATGACAGATTTATTCCACTTAAAGTGAGGGCTGCTAAACGCAAACTGCTTTCACTTCCTTTAATAGCTGCCTGCAAACAATTTGTCCCAGAATTGATCCACCTGGGCAGCGGTCTGGGCCAGGGGGCCGCTGTTGTCAATGATCACCGCGGCATCCTTTTTCTTTTCTTCGATAGACATCTGGGCCTTAATCCGCTTTTCGGCATCAGCCCTGCTGAGCTGATCACGCATCATCAGGCGTTCAACCTGGACCTGGCGGGGCACGTAAACCAGTAAAACAAGGTCGACCATTTTCTGCATACCGGCCTCGATCAATAGCGGAATATCATAAATGAGGATGCCCTCCGGATCTTTTTCCCTGATTTCTTCGGCCAGAGTTAAAAATCGCCGGCCAACCCAGGGGTGAACGATTTTATTCAGTTTGTCGAGCATACGGCGGTCGTTAAAAACAATATTGCCCAGCTTAAGGCGATCGATGCTGCGGTCGGGAAGTAGAATTGTTTCACCGAGCCATTTAACTATTTCCCGCCAGGCGGGTTGATCCGGTTCAACCGCTTCCCTGGCCAGACGGTCGGCATCGAGCAGGTGAGCTCCCTTCGCTTCCAGCATTTTGGCTACTGTGCTTTTCCCTGAGGCGATACCCCCGGTTAAACCAATTATACGCATCTGGTTATTTCTTCCTTTCCTGCCCTGGTTCAGGCTGACAGCAGGGACAGTAATAGGTTCCCCTGCCGGCTACAACTGTTTTGATGATTTCTGCTCCGCAACGAGTGCATTTTTCACCGGCGCGGTTGTATACTGCAAGTTTGTTTTGAAAATCGCCCAGGGCCCCGGCAGCATTGCGGTAATCACGAAATGATGTGCCCCCGTAAGCGATGCCGTCTTCAAGGACAGCTCTGATCGACCGGTAGAGATTTTTTCTTTCATCTTTACTGAGGGTATAAACCTGTCTGTTCGGGTTAAAACCACAGCGGAATAGGCATTCATCGGTATAAATATTGCCCATACCGGCAGCAAAAGCCTGGTCCAGCAGAAGTGCTTTCAGACCCCGTTTTTCTCTTTTAGTCAGCAATTTTTCAAACTCTTCACAATCTAGCTCGTTGTAAATATCAGGACCGACATTTTTTAGTACAATCTCTTCAAGTTCTTTTTCACTGCTCACATACCAGAGGCGACCAAAACGACGCATATCAGCATAATGCAGGGCTGAACCATCTTTAAAGGGCAGTGACAGGCGGAGGAACCTTTCCCCTGTAAAGCAACCGTCAGACGAGTAAATCAGGTTTCCGGTCATCCGCAGGTGGACAACGAGAATGCCTTGATCTAGGTTGATAAACAGGTACTTCCCCCTGCGGGTAACCTTTTCTACTTTTTTGCCTTCCAGGGCCACTATAAAATCTTCCGGTGCCGGATTTTCTATGGTTCCTGGAAAGTGGATCACCGGACAGGAAAATACTTTCCCCGGAATCAGCTTTTCCAGTTCACTTCGTATTGTTTCAACTTCGGGCAGTTCCGGCAATTTATCTATCTCCCCGGCTAAAGTTTTTTTAGTTCCTCCCAGTTGGCGCCCCATTTCAGGTCGACCTGCAGAGGAACGGAAAGCTCGAAAGCCTGTTCCATTTCCTTTTTAATCATCGGAGCAAAAAAGTTCAGTTCGGATTCGTCAATTTCAAAAAGCAGTTCATCGTGAATCTGCAGCAGCATTGCTGCCTGAAAACCGCCCTGATCGATAATATTGCTAATCCTGAGCATGGCCAGCTTGATTATATCGGCGGCAGTACCCTGGATTGGGGTGTTCAGGGCCATCCGTTCGGCAAAGCTGCGGGTATTGTGGTTGGATGAATGAATTTCGGGCAGGTAACGGCGACGGTTGAGCAGGGTCGTAACGAAACCCTGTTCACGGGCCTGTTTAATAATTGCTTCCATGTAAGCCTTTACGCCGCTGTAGCGCTCAAAATAGCTGTCTATATAAGTTCGCGCTTCGGCACGGGGTATCTTCAGACCCTGGGCCAGGCCGTAATCGCTGGAGCCATAAATTATACCGAAGTTAACCGCCTTGGCTTTTTCGCGCATCAGCGGAGTCACTTGATCCACGGAAACTGCGTTCACCTCGGCGGCAGTACGCCGGTGGATATCCTGCCCTGTTTGAAAAGCTTCAATGAGGATTGGGTCTTGAGAAAGATGGGCCAGAACACGCAGCTCAACCTGGGAATAGTCGGCGGCAAAGAATATACGGTTTTCGCCAGAGGGGATGAAAGCTTTCCTGATCCTGCGCCCCTCTTCCAGACGGATCGGAATGTTCTGCAGGTTGGGATCGCTGCTGCTTAGACGTCCGGTGGCAGTGGCAGACTGATTGAGGCGGGTGTACAGTTTCTGTTCCTGCGGGTCGATCAGTTCAATCATACCTGAAAGGTAAGTTCCCTCCAGCTTGGATAGCTGCCGGTAGTGCAGGAGCAGGGCAGCTATATCATGCTTCGGGGCAAGTTCTTCCAAAACCCGGGCATCGGTGGAACGGCCGGTCTTGGTTTTACGGATAACGGGCAGACCCAGTTTATCGAATAAAACAGCGGCAAGCTGTTGCGGTGAATTAATATTAAATTCTTCTCCGGCCAGCTGGTGTATTTCCTGCTCGAGCTGCTCCAGGCGGCTGCATATATCAGCTGACAGCTCTCGCAGGTAAACAGCATCAACTTTCATGCCGCGCCTCTCCATTGAAGCGAGAACCATGCTCAAAGGCAGTTCCAGGTCGAAAAGCAGTTGTTCCAGCCCCTGATCCCGCAGCTGCCCTGAAAGGTTTTCAGAGAGAAGAAACAGCTGCCTGGCTTCTTCGGCCAACCATGGCGCGCGGTCTGAAAGAGTGGTTTTTCTTTTTTCAGCAGCGCTTTGCATTGGTATCTCCAGGCCCAGGTAGCGCTGTAACAGATCGGGAAGGTTATAACGCCCGGCGGCAGGGTCAACCAGGTAAGCGCCCAGCAGCGTATCGAATTTAACTGCGGGCAGCCCGGCTCCCTGGCCTAAAAACAGGTGGCATAACTGCTTGGCATCATGAATGAGCAGCCTTACTTTACGCTCTCCCAGCTTTTTGACCCATTCCAGGGCTTTAAGGTTGTCGTGTTCAACATCAGAAATGATATAGTAATATGCTTTTTGATCGTTACTGGCGAAAGCAACAGCCGTAAGGGACTGTTGCCAGGGAGGCCTGCCTTCTTCCTGCTCAAAACGCAGGGCCAGGGTTTCCTCTTTTTTAACCTGTTCAAGCTGCTGCTGCAAATCTTTCAGAGATTTCAGCTCTACAGCTTCGGGTTTTTCCAACCGGTTATCTGCTTTTCCACTCGTCGCTGCTTTTATTCGCCTGGCCAGGTTATTAAAATCGAGCTCGTTAAAAATGCCCAGCAGTTTTTCGTGATCGGGCTGGCGATAACGACATTCATCTTCATTGCATTCCAAGTTTACATCGCGACGCAGGGTAACCAGGTTTTTACCGGTTTCAAGCTGCTCGCGGTGTGCGGCCAAGTTTTGTGCCGCCCGGCCTTTAATGTTGTCAAGGTTATTGTAGATACTCTCAATATCTCCATATTCACTGAGCAGGATGCGTGCAGTTTTGTCGCCGATGCCTGGAACACCGGGAATGTTATCGGAAGGATCTCCTTTTAAAGCCTTGTAATCGATAAATTGATCGGGTGTTAAACCGTAGGTTTCCTTCAGTAGAGCCTTGTCATAGCGCTCCATCTGGCTAATACCTTTTTTTGTAAGCATCACTGTAATCTGGTCACCTACCAGCTGAAGCAGGTCGGCGTCACCCGATACTACAGTAACCTGCAGCCCCCTGGTGGTAAAATAATCAGCCAGAGAACCGATAACATCATCGGCTTCATAATCGTCAACAATAAAAACCGGTATATGCATGGCCTCAAGAATATCGCGGGTTCTACCAACCTGCTCGGCCAGTTCTGAAGGCATTTTTTCACGCTGGGCCTTGTATGATTCGTCAATCTTAACCCGGAAAGAAGGTTTTGCAGGGTCAAAGGCAACAGCTATATAGTCCGGCTTTTCAGTGTCGAGCAGTTTGAAAAGCATATTGGTAAAACCGTAGACCGCGTTTGTATGCTCACCGCGGCGATTCTGCAGGGGCGGCAGGGCATAAAATGCCCTGTAGAGCAAGCTGTTGCCGTCTATAACTAGGAATTTTTGCCCTGATTCTGGTGTCAATTAACCGTCTCCTTTGCTTTATACGGGAAATTTAAACTGGCTGTTCAGGTCTGCCATTTCAATGGCAGAGGCGGCAGCCTGCCAGCCCTTGTTACCGGACTTGGTGCCTGCCCTTTCTATAGCCTGTTCCAGGGTATCGCTGGTAATAACGCCGAAAATAACCGGAACACCCGAATCGAGACTGACATGGGCAATACCCTTGGCCACTTCCGAGGCAACATAATCAAAGTGCGGTGTTGAGCCACGGATAACTGCGCCGAGGCAGACAACAGCATCATAACGCTTGCTGAGAACCGCTTTTTTGGCAGCCAGGGGAATTTCAAAAGCTCCCGGCACCCAGATGATTTCAATCGAATCTTCGCGCGCTTCATGCCTTTTCAGGCAGTCAATTGCCCCGCTTAAAAGATGGCCGGATATAAACTCGTTAAAACGGCTGACAACAAGGGCAAAACGGTAATCACGGGCAACAAGCTTTCCTTCAATCGTTTTCAATTTAATCTCTCCTTGCTATTAATTTATCTTGTAGTCGTTATCGCTGTTCCGTTCAAGCTTTAAGTAATGGCCCAGCTTTTCTTTCTTGGTCGAAAGGTAATTGCAATTATACTGGCATGGTTCCACTTCCAGAGGAACCCTTTCGACAATGTTGATGTCGTATCCTTCAAGGCCCTTTATTTTACGGGGATTATTGGTCAGTAATCTGATTTTTTTCAGACCAAGGTCAACCATTATCTGGGCACCTACCCCGTAATCACGCAGATCGGCCGGAAAACCAAGCTCCTCGTTGGCCTGAACTGTATCTCTGCCGGCATCCTGCAACTCATAGGCGCGTATTTTGTTTAACAGGCCAATACCCCGGCCTTCCTGGCGCATGTAAAGCAGTACGCCGGTTCCCGCTTCAGCGATCTGCTTCATAGCTGTATGCAGCTGGTTACCGCAATCGCAACGCAGTGAAGCGAATACATCACCGGTCAGGCATTCTGAATGGACACGGACCAGGGTCGGCTGCTCGGGATCGATATCTCCCATGATCATAGCCAAATGTGTCTGGGTATCAATATTGTTCTCATAAGCGATCAGTTTAAAGTTACCGAAGATGGTCGGCATAACGGCAGTAGCTCCACGCCAGACCAGTTTCTCTTTTTTCATGCGGTAGTTAATCAGGTCGGCAATGCTAATCAGTTTCAGGTCATGCTCTCTGCAAAACTCGATCAGCTGGGGCAGGCGGGCCATGCTGCCGTCTTCATTAATAATTTCACAGATCACCCCGGCCGGTTCAAACCCCGCCATTGAAGCCAGGTCAACCGCTGCCTCGGTATGGCCTGCCCGGCGCAGCACGCCTCCCTCCATTGCTTCAAGGGGGAAAATGTGTCCGGGGCGGCGCAGGTCAGACGGTTTTGTCTGCGGATCGATCAGGGCCCTGATAGTTTTTGCCCTCTCATGAGCCGAAATGCCGGTGCTGCAGGATCCGACATCAACAGAAACTGTAAAAGCGGTACAATGCTTGTCAGTGTTCTGTGTTACCATGGGAGGGAGATCAAGCTCCCCGACGCGCTTGGAAGTAAGGGGGGCACAAACCAGTCCGCGGGCATGACGGATCATGAAATTTATAGATTCAGGGGTTGCCTGCGAGGCGGCCATGACCAGATCACCTTCGTTTTCACGATCTTCGTCATCGACAACAACCACCATTTTTCCTTTTTTTAAATCATCCAGAGCTTCTTCAATTGTGTTAAAAGCCATTATCAACTTCACTCCTTCTACCCTTTAAAGGTATCCTTTTTCCTGTAACAGGGTCATGGTTATATTGTCGCTCTTTTTTCCGGGTGAACCGGAAGAATCAAAGCGGTATTTCAACATATTTTCCACATACTTGCCAATCAAATCGACTTCGAGGTTAACCCCGGCACCAACTTCTTTGCTGCCGAGGGTTGTTTCGCCTGAGGTATGAGGTATTAAACCAACTGAAAAGTTACCCTGCCCGGTATCGATAACTGTGAGGCTGACACCGTCGAGGGCGACAGAGCCCTTGGGTACGATATACGGCATTAACCCGGCCGGACAGTTGAAGGTTAGTAAAATCGCGCTTCCTTCCGGCTTACGGGCAGTAAGGGTAACCATCGTATCAATATGGCCGCTAACCAGGTGTCCTCCCAGGCGTCCACCAAGGGTCATCGCTCTTTCAAGATTTACCCGGTCCCCGGCGGCCATGGTGCCGAGAGTTGTTTTTTTTAGGGTCTCGGGCATGGCAAACGCCGTAAAATTGCTGCTGTCGAACCCGACAACGGTAAGGCAGGGTCCACTTACAGCAATGCTATCACCCATATTAACGCCGGAGAGCACTTTTTTTGCCTCGATTGTTATATTTACACCTTCGGACGAGGCGCTCACACGACGGATAACTCCTATTTCTTCAATTAAACCGGTAAACAAATTATCGCAACCTTCCCGGAGGAACCGTATTTACGGCTCCGTTTTTTTTGCAACTGCCCGGCAGTTCAACAGAGAATCACTGTTTTTTCGGGTAACCGATTACCAGCATATCGCGATCAAACTGCTTTAACTCAACGTTCTCGACCGACCAGGCCCTGCTGAGCATTTCAATTCCACTGCCGGCAAAAGCGGTGGGGCTTTCCCTGCCGCCAATAATTAAAGGAGCGATGAAAACAAACAGTTTGTCGATTAACGATTGCTCAAGAAGGCTGTAATTAAGGGTTCCGCCGCCTTCAACCAGAACATTGACCAGGTTCCTCTCAGCAAGTTTTATCATCAGGGCTTTCAGGTCTACCCTTTTATCTCTTGAAGGTAGAATCATTATTTCAACACCTTTTGCTTCTAGAGCACGGCACTTCTCTCTTGAGGCATGCTCAGTAACAGCAATAACTGTCTTCGCCGGCGAACTGTTCTCCAGCATTTGGGCATCAAGGGGAAACCTGCAGGTGCTGTCGACTATTACCCGCAGGGGATCCATGCCGCTCCCGCCTTCAAGTCTTGTAGTGAGGCGCGGGTTATCTTTCAACACTGTTTCAATACCGACCATTATGGCATCACAGTGATCGCGGAGTCGGTGAACAAACTGGCGCGCCTTGTCACCGGTTATCCACTGTGAATTTCCGGTCACCGTACCGATCTTACCATCCAGGCTCATCGCCACCTTAACACTTACATAGGGCATGCCGGTTATAATATACTTAATGAAGGCCTCGTTAAGCTGACGGGCTTTATCTTCAAGCACTCCCTCTTTAATCTTTATCCCCGCTTCAATCAGGCGGGCAAAGCCGCGCCCCGATACCAGGGGATTAGGATCCTGCATTGCAGCCACTACCCTGACAATACCGGCCTTGATGATCGACTCGGTGCATGGGCCGGTTTTTCCATGATGATTGCAAGGCTCCAAATTTACATAAAGAGTGGCTCCCCGGGCCTGTTCACCGGCCTTTTTCAGGGCAATAATTTCTGCATGAGGGCTGCCGGCAGCCCTGTGATAACCGCTGCCAACTACTTCTGAACCCTGGACCACGACGGCGCCAACCATGGGGTTGGGGCTTGTCCTGCCACGACCCTGGCGGGCCAGGTCAAGGGCCATCCACATGAAACGATCGTCGGCATCCATTTTTATCTTTCACCTCGTCGTAAAATAATAAAACCCCGGGCACATATGCGCTTCAGGGTTTTCGGCAGGATATTAATATATATTCCGCGCCGCTTCTTCTTCCTTCCAGACTATACTGTCGGCTCCGGATTCACACCGGATCAACCTATTTTTAGGCTCGCGGGCTCAGCTCAGTTTTGAGCATCACCGCCGGTTCGGAATTGGAGACCTTTTAAAAACAGTCTTCTCACCAGACCCTGAAGATAACGGTTAAGAGAATTATAACACATTTTCTACATATTTCAAATATAGTAAGCTTGTGCGGATTTACATTTTTTTAAAGTCGGAGATCAGTTGCATCCCATCGGGTGCGCTGAAAACTGCTGAACCGGCTACCAGCACTGTCGCACCGGCCCGGATGATCTCCGGGGCGGTTTCGCGGTTAACCCCGCCGTCTACCTCAATTTCCACCGCCAGTCCCCGTGACTGAACCTGTTCAGCACAGTAACGGATCTTGGGCAGCATTTCCGGGATGAAAGCCTGCCCACCAGCACCGGGATTAACAGTCATCACCAGGACCAGGTCAAGCAGGGGCCAGACATATTCCAGGGAAGAAACCGGCGTTGCCGGGTTAAGAGCTACTCCTACTTTTATACCGGCATCTCTAATCATACGCAGGGTCCGGTCGAGGTGCTTTGTTGCTTCAACCTGAATAGTAAGAAGGTCAACCCCGGCCTTTACAAAAGCATCAACCATGCTTTCCGGATCGCTGACCATCAAATGGGCATCCATGAAAAGAGCGGTGTGCGGACGCAAAGATTTGACAACAACCGGCCCGATGGTTATGGACGGCACAAAATGGCCATCCATGACATCAAGGTGTACCCAGTCGGCACCATTTTCCCCGATGCGGGTCACTTCATCGCGCAGCCTGCTGAAATCTGCAGATAGTAAAGATGGCGCTACTTTAACTGTCATCGGTAATCCTCCTCACCTTTGCCAATTTCAGCGGCAAAATAACTGTAATGTTCATAACGCATGGGGTTCACAGATTGTCCTACTGCATCTTTAACAGCACAATTTGGTTCTGTTAAATGCCGGCAGTCACGAAAAGCGCAGCGCCCCTGCAGGGTCTCAAATTCCGGGAAGTAAGCCTTCAGCTCGGCAGGTTTGATGCGTTGAAAGTCCAGCCGGGTAAAACCGGGGGTATCTACAACGGAACCTCCGCCTTCAAGGGCAAGTAGTTCTGCATGACGGGTAGTATGCCTGCCCCGCATGATTTTTTCACTGACTTCGCCTGTCTGCAGCTTCAGACCCGGTTGAACAGCATTTAACAGGGATGATTTGCCTACCCCGGATGGGCCGGCAAATACCGAGCAAGTGCCGCGCAGAACTGCTTTGAGTTTATCAATACCGGTTTCTAATTTGGCGCTGGCATAAAGCAACGGGTAGGGATACAACCAGGTCAGAGTTTCCATAGCTTTCATTTCATCCTGAGTAAGAAGATCAATTTTATTGACACAGATCACTGTCTGCAGGTTTTCTCTTTCGGCCATCACAGAGAGGCGGCTAACCAGCTGCCAGTCACCGGACGGTTCTTTTTGTGAAGTGATTATTACCAGCTGGTCCACATTGACGACGGGCGGGCGGTCTATAAAGTTCCTGCGTGGAAGCTTTTGCTCAATAATTCCCTGAGGGTCGGAAAGAGAAGAAGAGTTTTTTTCTGGCCTGAAAGAAACCCTGTCGCCAACCAGCAGCGCAGCTTGACCGCGCTTCAAATTACCCCTGGCCTTACAGAGGTATTTCAAACCATCTTCAGCAAGGACGGTAAAAAACCCTCCCGCCGCCCTGACCACTCTTCCTTCCAGCAAATAAAACCTCCCTATTCGCCGACGACCAGGTCGATAAATTGCCCGGGTAAAACTTCAGTACCGGGCTCCGGCGCCTGTTCGATTACATGGCCTGCCGAACCGACAGAGAAACGATAACGGACGATCGGCACCAGCTCGTTTTCTTTCAGGTACTTAATTGCTCCATCTTCTGAGTAACCAACCAGGTTAGCCAGTTTAAAAGGCCCACGCCCCTGGCTGACATAAACCACAACCTCATCACCCGGCGATATGGGGAAAGACTCGCTCGGCACCTGCCGGTAAACAAGCCCTTCGGGTACGTCATCGTTATACTCTTTAACCGGGCTCATGATCAGGCCGAGATCGGCCAGAATTGCCCTCGCCTCCATCTCGGTCCGATCGATTAGGTCGGGAGTAACGATAAACTCAGGGCCCTTACTGACATAAAGGTCAATTACCCGATCCTGACGGACAACGCGGCCTTCAGGTGGATCAGTCTTGACCACGTTGCCCACCTGTATTTCGTCATCATAAATATAATAAACATCTGAGTTGGGTACCAGCCCCGCTTCACGCAGGGCAGCGGTGGCATCGTTCTGGCTAAGGTCCCTCACTTCGGGCACACTTATTTCAGGAACAAAAAAGTAGTTGCTAATTACTACCCCGCCGCCAACCAGCAAGGCAGCAAGGAGTATAAAGAATAAAATCGGCTTAAGCCATTTTCTTTTAAAGGTAGTGAATACATGTTTTTTCGGCACCGCTTCTTTTGCAGCCCGCGGTTTAAGAACCACCTCGTTATCGCTCTCAACACTGGTATGTCTCCGCTTGGGAGCGACTCTCGGCGTACCCCTGTTTTCGGTATAAAAAAGATCTTCGAGCAGCTCACCGGCTGTGCTATAACGTTCGGCAATGTCTTTCTGAACCAGTTTCAGGATAATCTGCTCAAGAGCTTCTGGAATTGAGTCGACCAGACGGCGTGGAGGCACAATTTGTTCCTGTATATGCTTCATGGCCAAGGCTACAGGGCTTTCTGCTGCGAAGGGCACTTTTCCGGTAACCATCTCGTAAAGAACTATCCCCAGCGAATAAAGGTCGGATTGCTTTCCGGCCAGTTCACCCCTAGCCTGCTCCGGTGATATATATTGGACAGAGCCAATAATTTGATCACCAACCGTTACCGTAACCCCATCACCGGCTATGGCAATGCCGAAATCAGTTACTTTAACCTTACCTTCCCGCGAAAAAAGGATATTCTGCGGCTTTATATCGCGATGAACAACACCTGCCTGGTGGGCCTGTTCCAGCGCTTCAGCTATCTGACGGGTAATCTTTATCGCCTCGGGAGCCGAAAGCTTGCCCTTTTCCCTGATGTACTCTTTCAGGTTCTTGCCATCCACGTATTCCATAACCATAAAGTAGGTGCCTTCTTCTTCTCCCACATCATAGATATTAACAATATGCGGATGCGATAAAGCCGCAGCTGATTGAGCTTCACGTTCAAAACGACGAACAAAAGCAGCGTCGCCGGTCATCTGGTCTTTCAGTATCTTAACTGCAATTGTACGCTTGAGCAGTATATCTCGCCCGCGATAAACGCGGGCCATGCCGCCTTCGGCAATTTTTTCTATCAGTTCATAACGTCCTGCCAGGGTTTTTCCGACCATTAAGAGAGTGAACCTCCAATACCCGAGGCTATAACCACGGTTATATTATCGTACCCTCCCCTGGCATTGGCCAGTTCTATCAAACCACTGCCGAATTGATCAGGATCGGGATTATCATTATAAAAAGAAAGTATTTCTTCATCACGCACCATGTTTGTTAAACCATCTGAGCAGAGTAAAAGGACAGAACCCGTTTCTACTTCCTGTTCAGTTATATCGATCTCCAGCTCACTGCCAACTCCGAGAGCCCTGGTAAGAACGTGGCGCTGGGGGTGATTTACCGCCTCTTCCGGGCTAACCTGGCCTGTGTCAACCAGTTTTTCAATCAGGGAATGATCTTTAGTAAGTAAAAATATTTTACTTTCATAAATCTTATAAGCCCGGCTGTCTCCCACATGGCCGATCGTCAGGCGATTTCCACAGAGAAGCCCTGCAGTCAGGGTGGTTCCCATACCGCGTTTATCCGGATATTTTTCTGATTCAGCCAGGATTTTACGGTTAGCGCGGACGAGCAGATCCTCAACCAGGCTGCGGGCTTGACCGACTGGAAGAGATGCAGATTTACCCATTTCCTGCCATGTTTCTTCTGCGGTTTCTACAGCAATGGCACTGGCCACATTACCGGCGCGGTGCCCACCCATACCATCGGCAACCACCAGCAAGGCTAAATCCCCATCGGCTTTAGCGTAACAATTATCCTCGTTACGTGAACGTTCAAGACCCTGGTTCGTCAGTCCGGCTACCTGCAAATGTCAAACCTCCATCCATCATATAAAATCAGCTTGTTTAAGTATAGCAAAGCACAGGCCGATAGGCAAGATTTGCCAGCAAATAAGATTACGGCCTCGGATATTTCTACCGCCTGCGCCAGAGGGCGATGAAAAACCCGTCAAGACCGTGCAGGTCAGGCCAGATATGGTGTGCCGGACCGGGAGCGGTTTTCTCCCGCAGCCCTTCCGGAAGCCGGTCAACAACCGGTTCTTCTATGAATTCGCCGTGCCCCTGGTTAAAAAGCGAAACCACATCGCTTGTTTCCTCGGGTTCCGTGCTACAGACAGAATAAAGCAGCCTTCCTCCCGGGGGCAGTATGGAAGCAGCTGCATAAAGAAGGGCAAGCTGTTCTTTCTGGAAAGCAGGTATCTTGCCAGGAAGGCGTCGCCATTTAATCTCCGGCAGACGTCCGATTACACCCAGTCCAGAACAGGGTGCATCTACCAGCACTGCACCGGTGCTGCCCAGGTTTAACGAAGCAGCCAGTCTGCCATCTCCTTTGATCGCCCTGATTATGTCAATGCCGAGGCGGACAGCCGCTTTTTCAACCAGCCTGAGACGGGCAGAATGTATCTCAACTGCGTATACCAGCCCTTCATTACTCATTAATTCAGCAATATGTGTGGTTTTACCGCCGGGAGATGAGCAAAGATCAGTTACTACAGCGCCAGGCTCCACACCAAGCAGGGGGGCAACCAGGGCTGAGCTCTCACCCTGCACCGTAATAAGGCCCTGTTGGAAAACATTTGATTGAGGCGGAGAATAGCCACTTGATACAATTCTGATCATACCCGGGACAAGAGGGCTTGGCTCAGGAGAGCATCCTTCTTTTCTTAATAAATCAATTACTTCTTCGGGGGAAGTGCGCAGTATATTCGGCCTGACTGAGAGCGCAGGTTTGAGATTAACAGCCCGGGCCCATGTTTCGGCCCGTTCAAAACCAAATCTTTTAACTGTTTTAGCTGCCAGCCAGGGGGGAAGGCTGTAGCGCAGCGATAAAAAAGCAACCGGGTTTTGTTTAGCTTCCGGCCAGGGCAACAAATCTTTTTCCTTTTCCAGGCGACGCAGCACGGCATTAACCAGGCCTGCCACTCCTTTATGACCGTACCTGCGGGACAGCCGCACTGCTTCATCGATGGCGGCATAAGCGGGGACCCGATCGAGGTAAAGCAGCTGGTAAGCGCTTAAGCGTAATAAATTGCGAATCCAGGGGGTAAGTTTTTCAATTTTTGTTTTGGAAAACAGGTTAAGCACCCAGTCCAGTGTATTGAGCCGCTGGATAGTGCCTGAAGCCAGCTGAACAGCAAGGGCTTTCTCTTTCACTGGCAGGCTGCCGGTAATTCCGGGCAAAATCAGGTTGAGGAAAGCCTGGTCTTCTTCATGGCGGACCAGGGCTTTCAGCGCTGCTTCACGAGCCCGGACAATGTGTTGTTTTCCGCTGACCACGATTATTCTTTCCCGCCCAGCAGCTCACCGGGTTCAACCCGGTAACCGCAGCAAAAAGAACCGGCGTCCATGGTCTTCTTTCCTGCCGGCTGCAAGTCAATAATAGTAATCGGTCCTTCACCGGTTAAAACTGTCAGCGAGCTGTCTCCGACAGACAGAATAGTGCCCGGTTCTTTACCATCAGCTGACGGCGCTATATCGGGAAGGGCTGCTTTCCAGACTTTAATCCTTTTTCCGCGCAATACGGTATAGGCTCCCGGCCAGGGGTTTAATCCGCGAATACGGTTATAAATATTCAGAGCGCTACAGCTCCAATCGATCTTTTCATCAAGGGCAGTAAGCGGAGGGGCGTAAGTAACCAGGTTAGGGTCTTGCGCTGTTTTAGAGGCTGTCCCCGCAGCAAGGGCATTCACCGTTTTAACCAGGAGTGTTGAACCCCGGCCTGCCAGGCGGTCGTGAAGCATGCCTGTTGTATCGTAAAATGAAATCTCTTCCTTCTCCTGCATTATAATATCTCCGGCATCAAGTTCACGGATCAAATCAATGATTGTAATTCCGCTGTAAGAAGCTCCATCGATAATTGCCCGGTGGATGGGAGCCGCTCCCCTGTAGGCGGGGAGAAAAGATGCATGTAGATTGATACAGCCAAGCGGCGGCTGTTCAAGAATGGTTTGAGTCAGCAACCTTCCGTAGGCAACGGTTATGATCAGGTCGGGAAACTTACCGTGCAGCCATTCCAGAAATAGCGGTTCATCCAATGACTCAGGCTGCTGCACCTCGACCTGGTTCCGCAGGGCCCATTCCTTGGCTGGAACACACTGCAGCTTGCGGCCGCGGCCCATGATACGGTCCGGCTGTGTAACCAACCCCACTATTTTGTGCGGGGTCATCTGCAGCAGGTCAAGCGATGGAATGGCAAATTCGGGGGTACCCATGAAAACAATTCTCAGTTTCTTCAAGACTGTTCCCCTTCCTGCAAATCATCCGGGTCTAGCAGGCGAACTGCCTTATCGGTAAATAATACACCTTCAAGGTGATCTATTTCATGCTGTAAAACCCTGGCCAAAAACCCTTCAGCGGTAAGGCGAAAAGGCTTCCCCTCTCGATCGAGGGCGGTAACAACAACTCTGGTTGCCCGGGGCACTTCACCGTATGTTTGCGGAACGCTAAGGCAGCCCTCTACTCCAAGCTCTTCGCCGTCAGAAGTTTCACAGCGCGGATTAATCAATTCATAAATGGTTTCATCACCATCAAGAGCAATAAGGATGCGCTTTGAAACCCCAACCTGGTTAGCGGCAAGGCCTACACCGTTCGCCTCCTGCATCGTTTCACGCATGTCGTCAAGCAGGCGTATAACGCCGCTGTTGATTTTCCCTACTTCAGCCGCCCGCTTGCGGAGCACAGGGTGATTATCTTTTAGTATGTTTCGTAAAGACATATAATTACCGGGTTGAAACCCGGCCAACACCTCGCTTTCGCCGTTTTTCGTTCGTTTATTATGGTGAAAGGGTCGTGCAGGCCTTTTCACTACTGTTAAATTATAGCACTACAAGAGGGTTAAAATCTACTGTCATGCGCACAGGCCAGGCCGGTTTGACACTGTGGTATTCCCGGATAACTTTTTTTAAACCGGGAGAGATCCGGGTCAGGGCTTTGCCCTTGATTACTGTCTGCACCCTGAACATTTCTTTTATTCTGTAAAGGGAGGCCGGGGCCGGGCCGAGGATTTCGGCACCTTCAACAACAGGCTCTAACAGAGAGGTCATCCAGCTTGCAGCTTCAAAAACTTTTTTTTCATCACTGCCGCTGAAGAGTAAACGTATCAAATCTGAAAAGGGAGGGTATTCAAGCTGGCGCCTGTTCTCAATTTCCGCCTCATAAAAAGTATGATAATCGTGCTCCGCGGCAGCCAAAATGCTATAATGCCCGGGGTGATAAGTCTGGACAATTACCCTGCCCCCGCGCTCTCCTCGCGCAGTCCGTCCAGCTACCTGAGTCAGCAGCTGAAAGGTGCGTTCCGGGGCACGAAAATCAGGAAGGTTAAGGGCAGTATCAGCGGCAACCACTCCAACCAGAGTAACATCTGGAAAATCAAAACCCTTGGCAATCATCTGGGTTCCGATTAGAATAGTAGCCGAACGTTCTCTGAACTGTTTGTAATACCGGCTGTGCGCCTGCCTGCTGCTGGTTGTATCGCTATCCATGCGAATCAGCGAAAGCTGGGGGTAGAGCTTTTTAACTTCATCCTCCACTCTCTGCGTTCCGGCACTGAAATAACGTATTTTAATACCCCCGCAATCGGGGCAGCTCTGGGGTACTTCCGCCTCGTAACCGCAGTAATGGCAACACATTCGCTCACGGTCCAGGTGCAGGGTCAGGGACACGTCACAAGAAGGGCAGCGAACCACGTAGCCGCATTCCCGGCACAGGACAAACCCTGAAAAGCCACGGCGGTTAATGAAAAGAAGGGCCTGTTCATCCCTGCTGACAACTCCTTCCAGTTCCTGCAGCAGGAGGCGGCTGAATATGTGACGGTGATTATCTTTCAGCTCACTGCGCATATCTACTATAGTAACCGGAGGAAGCTGAGTGGGAGTTACTCTTGAGGGCATGTCCAGGAGCAGGTCTTCTCCCTCTACAGCCCTGTAATAGCTTTCCAGTGAAGGTGTTGCGCTGCCAAGAAGTAAAACAGCCCGGTGATAGCGAGCTCTCCACCAGGCTACGTCACGGGCATGATAGCGAGGCGCTTCTTCCTGCTTATAAGTGGTTTCATGTTCTTCATCAATCACAATCAGACCGATTCGGTTGAGGGGAGCAAAAACAGCAGACCTGGCCCCAAGGACTACGCGGGCTTCACCTTTTTTAATCCTGAACCAGAAACGACTTTTCTCTGCCGGAGTAAGCCGGCTGTGAAGAACGGCTACTTCACCGGGAAAACGCCCTTCAAAATGTTCGATCATCTGCGGGGTGAGAGCTATCTCAGGAACAAGGACCAATGCTGTTCTATTCTCTTCAAGGCAGGCATCGATACTGTGCATATATATCTCCGTTTTCCCGCTGGCAGTTACTCCATGCAGCAGGATGCGGCTTGCCTGGCCTTCGTTAAGCTTTGCGCTGATCCGGCTAAAGCATTCGGCCTGCTCCCGGCTAAGCCGGTGAGGTGTTGTGGCTCCGGCAGCCGGTTTCTTATTTTTATGTTGCGGCTCAGGAGTGAAATATTCAATAAGTCCCCGTTTATCCAGGTTTCGGATTGTTGAAGCTGTAACATCCAGGGATTCCAGTTTTTTACGGGACAGTGGCCCCTGCTCGAGCAATAATTCCATAGCTTTTTTCTGGGCAGGGGTTTTTTTTAGTTCAGCGATGGAAACCGGTTCTACAGCCCTGATCAGCTGCGGTCCGGAAGGTTTTTTACCCTGGCGGAATGATGCCGGAACCATGGCGTTAAGGGCATCGATCCTGCGGCAGTAGCAACGATTGGCCAGCCAGCTGACCATGGCAATCTGCTCAGCTGTTAAAACCGGTTCCGGATCGCTGATTGAAATTATATCGCGCAGCTTTACAATTTGAGTTTCTTTCATCAAACGCAGGATATATCCTTCGGTACGGCGGTTACCGAGAGGGATGTTAACCTTCATACCGGGCTGCAGCCGACCTGCCAGTTCATCCGGGATTGAGTAATGGAAAGGACGATCGATGGCATTGCTGACCAGATCTATAATGATTTCTGCATATCTTAGCATATATTTACCCCATGTTTCTCTTTTGGTATTATAGGAACAAGCAATCGGCAGAAAGCAGGTTTGCAGATGATTTTAACCAGGGTTAAAAATGTACTCAGTGAAAACCGTTCTTGGATTTATATTGCCATGGTAATATTTACAACCAGCGCTGTACTGTTTTATATCCAGACTCCTTTGGCCCCGGCAGAACTAGGCAGCACCCTGGAGCACCAGCTTGAAGAGGTGGCCGCACTGCTTGAGGTCCTGCTTACGATGAATCCCTTTGTCAGCGCCCTATTCATTTTCATCAACAACTTTATCTCAATGGCGCAAATGCTCGTCCTGGGGGTAATAGCAGGAATATCTCCCCTCTTTACCATCGGTCTGAACGGAGCGGTTATCGGAATGCTTTTATCGGTTACATCAATGGAAGGGGTTCCCCTGCTCCCTGCAATTATACTGGGTATACTACCGCATGGTATATTTGAACTTTTTGCATTTTTCCTGTGCGGAGCGCTGGGCCTTAAATTCGGTTACCACTGCATAGCTTCACCCCTGCCGGGTAAAACTCGCCTGCAGAGCTATCGTTATATCTGGAAAGAGGTTATTTCAGTGCTGCCCCTGGTAACAATATTACTTTTTGTGGCAGCATTGATCGAAATTATTATTACCCCGCGTTTACTCGGGTTAATAACACCATGATCATCTTTTGTTAAGCAAACCGGCAACCCGATCCAGGATCAGGTGAGACAGCTCTTCTTTTTCCATCAGGGGCAATACTTCTACCGAGCCTTCACGATCGATGATCGATACCCGGTTTGTTTTAACTGCAAAACCGGCTCCTGGATCGCTTAAATCATTGGCTATAATCATATCCAGGTTTTTCTTTATTAACTTTTCATGCGCGTGTTCAATGGTATGCTCTGTTTCAGCAGCAAACCCGACCAGGGTTCGACTGCCCTTATTTCGTCCGAGCTCGAGCAGTATATCACGGTTCAAAACCATATCGAGCTTCATGCTACCCCGGTCTTTCTTTACTTTTTGTTCTTCTATCTCGGCTGGACGGTAGTCGGAAACAGCTGCTGCTTTAATAACAAGATCGGCGCTGTTGTAATAACCGAGTACGGCATTGCGCATTTCTTCGGCCGTGGTGACAGAAACAGTCTTTACACCCATGGGAGGGTCAAGATAGGTAGGACCGCTGACAAGAACTACTTCAGCTCCTCGTTCGTGCAGTGCCCGGGCCAGGGTGTAACCCATTAAGCCTGTAGAAGGGTTTGTTAGAAAACGGACCGGATCAAGATGTTCCCTGGTAGGCCCTGCGGTAACAATTGCTTTAACACCCTGAAAATCTTTTTCCACCAAAACTGAGCGGCAAAAAGCCAGTATATCGACAGGTTCCGGCATACGTCCGCGGCCATAAACGCCACAAGCCAGCTCTCCGGAATCAGGATCCAGGATATGACATTCCTGTTCTTTTAAAATACGCACGTTTTCCTGAACGGCCCGGTGCCCATACATGTTTACATTCATGGAGGGAACAATAACTGTGGGGCAAGTAGCTGCCAGGTAAAGGGTTGTTAAAAGGTTATCAGCCAATCCTGAGGCCATTTTCCCAATTGTATTGGCAGTAGCCGGAGCGACAACAAGCAGTTCAACCTGATCGAGAAGATCAATATGAGGGATAGCCGCTCCCACATTACCGTCAAACATGTTTTTATAAACCGGATTCCCGGTAAGGGTTTGAAAGGTTAAAGGAGTTATAAATTCAACGGCAGCCGGGGTCATAACCACCCTGACATCAGTGCCCTGTTTGATAAACAACCTGGCCAGTTCGGCCGCTTTATAAGCTGCAATACCTCCTGATACGCCAAGAATAACTCTTTTCATAACCTATTTCTCCCTATTTAATGCCATCACGAATACGTTCATACTCAATATTGCCTTCTTCTATCTCGTGCAGGGCGGTTGTAACTTCCTTGCTGTAATCAGCTTCAATACTCTTCTTACTGCCGCTTCTCAACTGACGGCCTCTTTTGGCCGCTGCAATAACCAGGGTATACTTGCTATCTACTTTGCCCAGCAATTCATCAATTGAAGGATAGATCATCATTATTCACCTCCAGACCAGGTGGTTTCAAACCACGGTTAACCCGGCATTTTTCAACATCGAGGATGGAACTGACTAAGCCGACAGCATTTTCAACGGTATCGTTAATCACCAGGTAATCATAAAGATTGTAAGCCTTTATTTCTTCACTGGCTGCCAAAAGCCGCTGCCTGATCCTGGCTGCATCTTCAGTTCCCCTGCCTTTTATTCTACTTTCGAGAGCTTCCATTGAAGGAGGCGCTAAGAAAACCAGCACTGCGCCCGGCATTTTTTTTCTAACCTGTGCGGCGCCCTGCACATCAATTTCAAGGATCAAATCATCACCGCGCGATGTAACTTCGTTAACAGTTTTCAACAGGGTCCCGTAATAATGGTTGTGTACCCTGGCCCATTCAAGAAATGCGCCTTCCCTGATCATTTCCTTGAACCGGGGCAGTTCGGTAAAATTATACTCGCGCCCTTCCTCCTCATTATCACGCGGAGGTCGTGTTGTAGTAGAAATCGACAAGGTCAGATCTTTCCTGATTTCGACCAGGCGCTTGCATACTGTTCCCTTTCCAACTCCTGAAGGTCCTGATATTACTAACAATAACCCTTTAGCCATTGACACTCCCCCAGACCTATTCTTCGCTGTTGTTTTCATCGGCGGCATCTTTTGCCTGCAGCCGGTGCTTTACTGTTTCCGGCTGAACTGCGGATAAAATTATGTGACCGCTGTCAGCAAATATAACAGCCCTGGTGCGCCGTCCATAAGTTGCATCAATCAGCAGCCCCCGATCGCGGGCTTCACTGATTACCCTTTTTATCGGGGCTGACTCAGGGCTGACTATCGCTATTATCCGTCCTGAAGATACAATATTACCAAATCCAATATTAACTAGCCTGGTTGTCATGGCATAACCCCTTTCCTTATTCGAGGTTCTGAATCTGTTCTCTTATTTTCTCCAGTTCGGCTTTCATATCAACAACAAGATTAGTCAACTGGTAATCTCCGGCTTTTGATCCAATTGTATTTACTTCGCGAAACATTTCCTGAGCGATGAAATCAAGTTTTCGCCCGACCGGCAGATCGCCATTTATATTAGATCTAAAAGCATCTATATGGCTTTTCAGGCGAACCAGCTCTTCATCAACACCCATCCTCTCGACCAGTATAGCACTTTCCATCAACAACCTGGTCTCTTCAAACTGGCCGGCCAGAAGTTCTTCAAACTTTTGTTCCATCCGGTTGCGGCATTCGTCTTTTGCATCCTCAGCCCGGGCAGCGGCTTCAGAAACCATCTCTTCCATTTTACCACATCTTTCCAACAAATCGCGGCAAAGATTTTCTCCCTCCCGGCAACGCTGCTCAAGCAGATAACCGAGAGCTTCTGCCAGAGCTTCTCCCGCGATCGGCCAAACCTGGTCTTCAGTCAAAGTGATCCCCGCAGGCTTAAAGAGTTCAGGCATTTGCAGCAGGTGTTTAAGCTTGATTTCTTCATTCAAATCTAGACGTGAAGCCAACTGGTTCAAAGAAGAGTAGTAATCTTCGGCAAGATCATAGTTAACCTTAACCTGGCGCAGCCCCGAAGGTATTTCATCTATTATCAGGTTAACATCCACCCTGCCCCTGTTGATCTTTTCCTGCAATAATCGTCTCACACGGTCTTCCAGCGAATAGAGCTCCCGGGGCAGCCGAATTGAAAAATCGGCATAACGGTGGTTGACCGAGCGCATTTCTACTGAAAATGTAAAACCATCTTTTGAGCAGGTAGCGCGCCCATAACCGGTCATACTTTTTATCATGGCATTTATCCTTTTATTAATAGATTAAGTACTGCGTTAATATTAACATCAAACCAGGGCAATCTCAAGGTGCAAATAAAGCCTGAACTGCACTCCATTCTTCAACAGACTGGAGGTTGCCAAGTGGTAACAAAGCAATTATACTCAATTGCGGAAGAAAGATCACGGAGGTTTTACATATGTCTTTTGATACCCTGATCATGCAAAGGGTTACCCGCGAGCTTAACGAAAGGCTTTCAGGCGCTTCTGCACAACGTATAACCGAACCTGCACGGGGTGAAATTGCAATAGAATTCTATTCGCACAATGGCCGCGATACGCTGTTATTTTCCATTGAGTCGAATTACGCCCGGGTTCACCTGGCCGGGAAACAGCACAGAGGGAAAAAACAGTCTGACCAGCCCTCTCCTTTCTGCATGCTATTGAGAAAATATCTTACAGGCGGCAGGGCTATTTCTTTCAGCAACCCGCCCCTGGAGAGAATTATGGAGATAGCTTTCAGTCCTCCGGATGGCTTGCCACCGGTTAGGTTAATCGCTGAGATCATGAACAGGCGCAGCAACCTTATTTTAGTTGATGGTGATAACAAGATTCTCGGCGCTATAAAAACGGTAGGCCCTGATAAAAATCACAAAAGATCTGTTTTGCCGGGTGAAAAATATGTGCCTGTTCCCACGCAGGATAAGTTAAATCCACATACTGTTTCCGAAGAAGAACTTGGCTTATCCATGGATGATTTAATCTCTGCCGGAAAAAACCCGGAACAGGCTCTTTTCGGTTCGGTTGAAGGAGTAAGCCCCCTTACTGCACGCGAACTGCTTTACCGTGCCGGATGGAACACCACCGCTGTTAATAAAACAGGTTACAAACATCTGCACATTGAACTGCGCTCCCTGTTCGGTAAGGCGGAAAAGAATCTCCTGCAGCCCTCATATTACCCCTCACAGCAAATCTATGCTGTCATGCCCCTGGCTCACCTGGGTGAGGAGAAACCGGTTACGTTTGATTCTGTTAATACCCTGCTTAACCAATTTTATGGTGAAAAAATACAGCGGGACAGGGAAAAAACAGTCCGTGACCGTTTAAAAACGGGCGTTGAAAAACGCTTAAAATCACTTGCTTTAAGAGAGAAACGCCAAAGAAAAGAGCTTTCAACCTCAGAGAAGGCTCCACAGTACCGTCTCTACGGAGAGACTCTGCTGGCTTATGGCGATCAAGTTCCAAAAGGCGCTGAAACTGCATCACTGCCTGACTTATACAACCCGGAGGAAAGAATAGTTGTTCCGCTCAACCCTGCTAAAAATGCTGCAACTAATGCCCGGTATTTTTTTAACCGTTACCGTAAGGCAAAAAACGGCAGAGATAAGGTTTTAAAACAACTTGCCCGGACCAGGAATGAAATTGAATACTGCCGCGAATTACTATATAGTATTGAAAGCAGCAGCGGAGATTCGCTGACCGAGATCAGGGAAGAACTGGTTGATGCGGGATATATTAAAGAAAAAAAGAAAAGCCAGCGACGCAGGGAAAGCTCTCCCAGCCCTCTTTCTTATAAAACTTCTTCCGGTTTAACTATCCTGGTTGGCAGGAACAACCGTCAAAATGACTATATCACTTTTCAGGCTGCCGTCCGGCGCGATACATGGTTCCATGTCCGGCTTATCCCGGGCAGCCATGTAGTATTAAAGGAAACCACCTTCCCACCTTCCCCTGATGATTGCCGGGAGGCTGCTTTTCTGGCCGCTTATTTCAGTAAGGGTCGTGAAAACAGGGCAGTTGATGTTGATTATACTGAAATCCGCCATGTGCGGCGCAGGCCCGGCGGTAATCCGGGACTGGTTTTCTATGAAAACTATGAAACTATAACCGTTAACCCCGGCAATGAAAAGTTAAAAAATTTTTTTAAGCTTTCCTGAACAGGAAATAGATTAAAGCAGTCGGGTATATTAAATAAAGGTTCGCCCGCCGAAAAAGAGCCGAAACAGCCCGATAAAACATTTATGTAACAGGAATCAACCCTGTGATAGAATAATATAAGTAATATCAAACAAGCGGAGGTATCCTATTGCGCCTTTTTATTATTGCTACCTGTGTAGTTATTCTAGACCAGATTTCCAAGTATTTTGTAACGGTTTTCATGCAAACAGGACAATCAATAGCGCTGATCAGGGATTTTCTCCATATCACCTATGTTCTTAACCCGGGGGCCGCTTTCGGTATGCTCCCCTACCAAACCCTGTTCTTTGTGATCATAACCTTACTGGTAATCTGTTTTATAATATACTACCACCGCACCCTTGGTGACGGCCGCAATCTGTTAAAAGTGGCGCTTGCCCTGCAGCTTGGCGGAGCAATCGGTAATCTGATCGACAGGATCATTCGCAACGGCTACGTGGTCGATTTTATTGATTTTAAAATATGGCCCCCTGTTTTTAACGTGGCTGATTCGGCCCTGGTAATTGGGATAGTCTTGTTCATTTTTGCTTTCTGGAGAGATCCCGAACTGAGAAACGAAAGGAGTTAGATAAATGTACCCGGACCTGCTGCAGGTCGGAAACCTGACCATACACTCCTTCGGGGTTATGCTTGTTCTGGCCGTTATTATTTCTGTCTTTTTATTGTACCGGGAAGCGCCCGGTGCTAATATCAACCAGGATTTACTCCTGGAAGCAGTTGTTTTTACAATCTTCTTTGGCTTACTCGGTGCCCGTCTCCTGTACATCGCTTTCAACTGGATATTTTTCAGCGAAGGATTCCCGGTTTCTCTCTTTTCAAGGTTCGAGGGTCTTTCCTTTTTTGGCGGACTCATTGCAGGAATCCTCACTCTATATTTATGGAGCAGGAAAAGAAAAATTAGTTTCCTAAAACTGGGTGATCTTCTCGCGCCCTACCTGATGCTGGGCTACGCTATCGGCAGAATTGGCTGTTTTCTAAATGGCTGCTGTTATGGGATAGAAACCTCCGTGCCCTGGGCTCTTCCTGCCCGCATCGGTGAAACAGCACTGCGCCACCCGGTGCAGATATATGCCGCCCTGGGAGCCCTGCTGATATTTTTTGCTCTAAAAAAAGCACGTTTAAAAAGGCCTTTTATCGGCTTCATTTTATTTGCCATGATTGCCCTTTACAGTTTACTCCGTTTTCTTACAGACTTTTTCCGCTTTGGCCAGCCGGCCTGGCTTGGGCTCAGCGCTGCCCAACTGGTAAGCCTCTGCTTAATCCTGGTCACAGCAGGATTGCTGTTTGCATATTACTACCTCCTGCCCGAAGATTATCGACCTGTCTTTAAACTGCCGCGTATCACTAAAAAGAAAAAATTACGCAGCGGCCGAAAGTTCCGATGATTATGGATAAAAAGAGTTTGGAAACAATTGATATCAAGGTTGATATTCGGCATGAGGGTGAACGAATTGACCGATACCTGGCAGAAGAGCTGGATAATGTTTCGCGCAGCAGGATTCATCGCCTGCTGGAGGAGGGAAATATCAGCGTTAACGAACAAAACGGTGCTGATAAAAATTACCGCCTTCACTGCGGCGACCTGATCAGGGTAGTCATGCCGGCGCCCGAAAAGATGGAGGCCCGTGCGGAATCAATACCGATCAGCGTAGTATATGAAGATGAAAATATCCTAATTGTAAATAAAGCACGGGGAATGGTGGTGCACCCCGCCCCGGGTCATAGCGGAGGAACCCTGGTTAACGCCCTGTTGAGTCACTGCAAGGATTTATCGGGGATTGGCGGGGTGATCAGGCCCGGAATTGTCCACCGTCTTGACAAGGATACTTCCGGTTTGCTAATCGCGGCCAAAAACGATCGAGCTCACAGCGCTTTGTCGGCCCAGTTGAAGAAAAGAACTTTGCATCGTGAATATATTGCCCTGGTCCACGGACGGGTTGAACCGGCTGCCGGGAAAATTATTGCCCCTGTTGGCCGACATCCTGTGAAACGAAAAAAAATGGCTGTCACTGAAAAAGGCAGGGAAGCAATCAGCCGCTACAGGCTTATCCGGTATTACGGTAATTTCAGCCTGCTAAAAGTGAAACTCGAAACAGGGCGAACACACCAGATCAGGGTTCACATGGCCTACCTCGGCCACCCGATTGTCGGAGATTCGCTTTATGGGCCGGGCAGCTCAAGCGAATTACCGCCTGAGCTGGTATCGCCCCAAGCCCTTCACGCCCGAAAAATTATCTTTAAGCACCCTGTAACAGGGACCAGAATGGAATTTTCCGCCCACCTTCCTCCTGAATTTACCAGGATGCTTCAATTTCTTTTTAAAAATCAGGGTTAAGGCTGATCTGCAACGGCTGGTCAAAGCCTCCGCTTCCCCGGCTCTACAAGGCTTTTACCACTTCACTACAGCGGGGACATAGTTCTTCTGTCGAATCGGTAAAGATCCAGCAGCGGGGACATTTATGCCCCTCCGATTTTTTAACCAGGATCTTCACCGGGGCTCGCTGACCAGTTCGTGATTCTTCAGGTGCCCCAGCAGTACCTTCAGCTAGCTCAACAGACGAAACAATAAACAGGGTTGGCAAAAAGCTTTCATATTCTTTCAAAAGCTGGTGGAGTTCACCTTCTGCCCATAATTTAACCGACGCTTCGAGAGAACCGCCAATTACCTTATCCTTGCGGGCCTGTTCCAGAACCCAGGTGGCTTCTTCCCTGACTTCAAGTAAACTGCGCCATCGTTTTTCGAGAAGCTTGTTGTTCCACTTTTCTTCCGATTCCGGCCAATCGGCAAGCTGGACGCTTTCGGCATGCCTGCCTGGAAGGTAACTCCAGATTTCCTCTGCGGTGAAGGTCAGAATGGGCGCCATCAGCAGAACCAGGCGTTCCATGATGATCATCAGGGTTGTCTGGGCCGATCTGCGGGCCTGATCATCGGGCAGTGAACAGTAAAGCCTGTCTTTTATTATATCGAGATAGAGATTACTCATGTCAACCACGCAAAAATTGTGCAGGGCGTGAAAGACCTGATGGTATTCATATTTTTCATAGGCCCGGGTCACTTTATCTACAAGCAGGTTTAACCGATAGAGTGCCCAACGATCCAGTTCTTCCATATCATCATAGAAAACAGACTGGCTATCGGGATTAAAATCGGAGCAACCCCCGAGCATGAAACGGACCGTATTGCGAATTTTTCTGTATACTTCTATCAACTGCCTGAGAATATCCTGGGATAAGTGGATATCACTGGTAAAATCAGCCGAAGAGACCCATAAGCGCAAGATATCTGCCCCGTTCTGCTTGATGATTTTCTCCGGGGCTATAACGTTACCCATCGATTTTGACATTTTCTTGCCTTCACCGTCGACAACCCAGCCATGACTAAGTACCGCCTTGTAAGGAGGTTCATTCTTTGTAGCAACTGCAGTCAGCAGGGAAGAATGGAACCAGCCGCGGTACTGGTCGCTCCCTTCCAAATATAGGTCGGCAGGCCAGCGCAGTTCAGGCCGCAGTTCAAGCACAGCGGCATGGCTCGAACCAGAATCGAACCAGACATCCATGGTATCCTTTTCTTTGCGGAACTGATCATGCCCACAGGATGGACACTTTGTGTTCGCGGGTAATATTTCCGAGGCCTCATATGCAAACCAGGCATCTGACCCTTCGCGGGAAAACAAATCGCTTACCGCTTCAATTGTTTCTTCGTTAATAAGCGGTTCATTACAGGAGAGGCAGTAAAATATCGGAATCGGAACACCCCAAACTCTCTGTCGTGAAATACACCAGTCCTGGCGTTCAGCGATCATATTGGAAATACGCTCTTCCCCCCAGGGCGGAGTCCAGGTAACTTTTTTAATTGCTTCGAGGGCTTCTTTCCGGAAACCGTCTATAGAAGCAAACCACTGCTCGGTTGCACGGTATAAAACGGGCTGTTTGCATCGCCAGCAGTTCGGATACTGGTGTTCCAGCGACGACTCCTGCAGCAGCGCTCCTTGCGAACGAAGATCATCAATAACAGCTTTTCCACCTTCTTCATAGTGCATGCCGACATACTGACCGGCTTCAGAGGTAAAGTAACCTTTATCGTCCAGAGGGCTTAAAACAGGCAAATTATGCTCCTGACCGACTATAAAGTCTTCCTGCCCGTGACCGGGGGCAGTGTGGACACAACCCGTTCCCTGTTCCAGGGTAACGTGATCGCCTGAAATTATTATGGAGTCCCGATCATAGAGCGGATGACGGCAGGTTATACCAACAAGGTCGGAACCTTTGTAAGTGTCCAGCACTTTCCAGGGTTTTTCACTTCCTGCCGCGCGGGCAACGCCTTCAACCAGCGCTTCTGCAAGCAGGTATTTTTCAGAGCCTGAATCAACGAGGACGTAATCAAAATCTGCATGCACCGCTATGGCCAGGTTTGCCGGTATAGTCCAGGCTGTTGTTGTCCATATCAGGCAATAGGTGTTCTCAATTCCACCAAGTTTTCCCTTATCGTCGGCAAGCGGAAACTTAACATAAATCGAGCGGGAAACCTTGTTTCCATATTCGATCTCTGCTTCGGCAAGAGCGGTTTCACAGCTGGCGCACCAGTAAACGGGACGCATTCCCTTATAGATATAACCTTTTTCGGCCATTTTGCCGAATACCCTGATCTGCCGTCCTTCGAACTCGGGAACAAGAGTCAAATAAGGGTTATCCCAGTCTCCACGCACACCCAGCCTTTTAAACTGTTCTCTCTGGATATTGACATACTGCATGGCATATTCATGGCACATGCGCCTGAATTCAAGCTCGGATATTTCTTTACGATTTACTTTTTTGGTTTTTATGATCTGGTGTTCTATAGGCAAACCATGAGTATCCCACCCGGGCACATAGGGACAGAGAAAACCCTTCATGGTTTTATACTTGTTAATAATATCTTTTAAAACCTTGTTAAGAGCTGTGCCCATATGAATATCGCCATTTGCATAGGGCGGACCGTCATGAAGAATGTAAAGGGGCGCGGCGCGGCGGTTATCAAGAACCAAGCCATTAATATCCATCTTCTCCCATTTTTCAAGCCATTCCGGCTCACGGTTAGGCAGATTAGCCCGCATGGGGAAATCTGTTTGAGGCAGGTTTAGAGTATCTCTGTAATCCATTTTCTTTCTCCTCTCATTACTGGAAATCTAACTAAAAAAACCCGCCCCCAAGGGGCGGGATTATCTCCCACGGTACCACCCTAATTACCGCAATTAACACGGCTACTTATTCTTTGCCGATAACGGAGGCAACCGCCCGCTTCTACTGCCTTATATAAAGTTTCGAGGGGGAGCTCCCGGGTGATTTCAAATGGAACGGCTTTGCCGGACTCTCACCTTAAACCGGCTCTCTGGTTAAGCAGTTTTGCCATTTTAATGTCCCGTTCACAGCGCTTGTGATTGATTTTAGCATGTCGGAACAGGAAAATCAACCGGGCTAACAGGCAAAGAATATAACAAAACATGTGCAGTCATTAAGCACCGGATCATCCTGGCCTGGCAGGTTTTTCCACTAAAAGTTTGGATCTTTATCAAGATCGCGCTCTAATCCGTAATCCAGGTCAATATCATCATTGAGATCCGGCTCAGGCTCAAATTCTTCCTCTTCGTCTGCCCGGGGTTGTTCTTTTATCTCTTCTTCAGGCTCTGGTTCATACTTAACCGCCGGTTCAAATTCGAGAACATTGCCTTTATTTACCGTTTCTTCAAACGGTTCATCAACAGATTCATCAAGAGGTTCGTCAAATAATTCTTCGTTATCAATTGCTGTCAGTTGGCCTTCTATAAATGAGCGGAAGCGTTCTTTGAAAGTCTTTGCCTGCTTAACCATAGATTCGTGTTCAATTAGTATTCTGGCTGAGCGATTCTTGGCATTGTCAATAATTTGCCTTGCTTCACGCTCTGCTTCATTTTTAACTGCATCCGCCTCCCGGGCTGCCTTTTGTTTTAATTCATCTGCTGCTCTCTGGGCAACCACTATGGCGCTCTGCATTGTTTCTTCCATCTGGTGATAGTTTTTATTTTTATCTTTGAGCTGCTCTACTTCTTCTTTCAGCTCCATATTATCCCTGATCAGTTCTTCGAGATCCTTAGCAATCTGATCCAGGAATTCATCAACATCCTCAATATCGTAACCACGGAAAGCACGTTCAAATTCCTTATCCTGTATGTCCATTGGTGTAATGGTCATTAATTACCCTCCCTGTTACTCTTAATTAATGGGAATCTTCGACAATACCACTGTTTTTCCTGCCCCATCAACTGTATTTCTTTAATTTCAGACGTATTCTTCCTTTCCGCGTTTCACCTTCCACAGTGTCAACAACCAGACGCCCCCTTCCACGCAGGGAAACCTGATCACCTTCATTTAGCTGAAAAGATGGAGAGCTGACCGGGCGCCAGTTAACCCTGACCAGACCTCCCTTGATCAGAAGGACTACCCGCGAGCGTGAAACACCAAACCCGAGCGAAATAACTGAATCGATTCTCAAGCTGGCAACAGTTCCCTTGATTTCCCTGCCTTCATCCCCGGATAGAGGCAGTTCATCTGGTGTGATAACCCTGCAGTCAAGAGCAACATGGCCGGCCCGGGTCAAATTCGAACATATATAACTGCCTTTTGAATCGCTGACTATAACTGCAGCCTGGTTGTCTCCGGAAAGGATTATATCGCCGACCTGATCCCGGCGTAATCCCAGCGACATAACCGCCCCGAGCAAATCACGATGACTGAGTTCTTCCTTCCCGGACCAGGAAACCATTACAGCTTCAACAGGAGGCAGATCACCCTGGTGCTGTGCGGGGAATATATTCATTACATTTCTTTCTGCCTTTTCATAACCGCCGTAAACGGTATAGGAAAAGAAAGCATTATTTCTAAGAGCTGACTCGGCCAGTTCCAACTGCCTTGGGTCAAGAAAAGAAGTGTGGAAAGAGCCTTTACCTTCCATTTGATCAAGTTTCCGTTCAAAATGTTGAAGCCATTGCTTTTCTGTTTCAGAAAGTGGCGCCGATATATTTATAGTTCTCACTTCCCTTAAAAGAGTAATGATCTGTATATTATCTGCTGGAGAATTCTGATCAGGATCAGCAGTATAATTGGCGACAGGTCAAGATAGCCCATGCCTACCCTGACTCCGGGTATAATTTTTCGGATTGGAGCCAGCAGGGGCTCAGTAAGGTTGTAGACAATCCGGTAAATCGATTGCAAAGCCTGGTTGCCCCCGGCACCAACCATAAACCACGACAGGATAATTCTGGCAAAAAGAACAAAATAGTAAATCTGAATAAAGAACAACAGACCTTCAGCTACCATCTGGTTAATTTAAATCACCAGCCTTTCAATTGAATAGCGCGCTGCCTATGCGGATCATAGTAGCGCCTTCTTCCACAGCTATGATAAAATCATTAGTCATACCCATTGATAATTCTTCCAGTTCCCTGCCGGACCGGGCATTGTTATCACGCAGCTGACGCAAATGCATAAAATACTTTCTGGCATCTTCAGGATCGTCAACCAAGGGTGCCATGGTCATCAGGCCTTTTACTATCAGCCGATCATAAGCATAGAGTTTCATTAAAAAAGCTGCAAGTTTGCCCGGAGGAAGTCCAAATTTACTAAGTTCCCCGGAAACATTAACCTGAACCAAAACATCCACAGTTATATCTAGTTTATCTGCCTGTTTCTGCAATTCCTCAGCCAGTGAAACACGGTCCAGAGAATGAATCATCCTGTAAGCCGGAAGAACTTGTTTAACCTTATTTGATTGCAGGTGCCCGATGAAGTGCCAGTTATAAGTGGGGAAACGTTCGATTTTTTCCTGGGCATCCTGAACCCGGTTTTCGCCAAAATCCCTTATACCCAGCGCTGCTGCATGCTCAACCTCGCTGATTCCGACAGTTTTGGTAACAGCAACCAGCTTAATGGCATCAGGGTTACGGCCCACCCTGCGGGCGGCATTTGTAATCTCATTTATAACCTTCTTATAATTATCGGCTAACAACAGCTGATGCCTCCCCCGTGAACATTTTTCATCAAAACTGCTACTTTAATAATACTACCTGAAACGCTGACCTTCTTCAACCAGGTCGGGGCGGGTTATAACAAGGGTATGCGGTTCGATGCCTTCCAGCATAACATTATCATCCTGCCGTTCAACGATCGAAACCTGTTTAAAAACAACTCTACCTCCCTGGTTGATGAAAATGCCGGTTTCCCCTTCTTTTTCGAAAACAGCCCCGAGCGGCACAATGATCCCCCTGTGCTGCCTGTAGATAATGTGCGCACCGGTCAGCCTGGCCCTGTCAAACCCCGGGAGCTGCTTACTAACAGCATAAGTCAGGCGCACCTGCTGATTTTCTTCATCCGTTTCAGAATGATATAGTTCGCCCTCAACAGGTTCACCCGGGGCAAAATCAAATTCAATACTTGTAGTACCATACTGGGTCAGGGGCCGGCCTTCATGGAGGGGCACAATTGCGCTGAAATACCACTGCCAGTTATCAATAATTTTTATTAAAGGTTCCCCGGCAGGAACCATTTCACCTTCAAACCTGACTTTACCAGGGAAGACTGTTTCAAAATCTTCTTCATTTTCATCACTGCTTTGCTCTGAATCCCATTGGTACTGAAGCTCATCAGGATAAAAAGTGCCAACATGTTCTTCCAAACCATCACTGTAATGCGAAACAAAACCGGGCTGATCGGCATAGATGAGGATCGTATCCCGGTAGGATAAATTCGCATTTAGATCTGCTGAATGATCAGGATCACGATCCTGCTGATCAATATTTCCAGATTCATCTCCTTCTATTTCAGGGCCGGAACCGTCCTCTGTATCTTCCTCGCTGCCCACCAGGGTATCCCAGTAGTCGCTGAACTGGCCCCAAAAATTATTCTCATCTTGCTGGTTATTGCTTTCTGTTTCCTGCATTGAGAACGAATCGACACGGGATAATACACCCAGCCGTATCAATTCTTCCCCCGCAGCAACTCTTTCGCCTTCGGGAGTGAGGCTAATAATCACTACATCGGAAGAGGCAGTTATTACCTTTTCATGACGGGTAACTAAACCTCCGGTAAAAACTTCTTTGCGCATTGTGCCGATTTCAGCTTCAATAACCTTCAGCCGCCATGACAAGAACTGTTCTCCAAGCCAGTGATAACCCAACTGCACAATAACGACAAGAGCAAGGAGAAGCAAAACATAGAAAACCAGGGCCTGCCTGAAATTACTGAAACTAAAGCGTTTGCCTTCACCCTGAAGCACCTGAAACTTCTGCCTGGCCGCTTTTTTTCTTTTATTGCTCAAACCGCTTTTCCCCCTGTTTTTCTATCTTTATAAAACCAAGCATCCTGCCTGTTTTACCCTTATCGCGGCGATATGAATAAAACAGGTCGTCACGACAAGAAGTGCAGAGTGTTGAACGGCTAAGGTGTCTTTGATCAATTCCGGCTTTCAGCAGCTGGGCAGCATTGATTTCCGCCAGGTCAATTTTCCACCTGCCTTCTTCACACGGCTCAAGATATCGGCTGCCAAACCAGCCTGCGTCAGCAAACCGGGCAGCAGCGGCATCATCTACAGTATAACAGTTTTTACATATTGACGGGCTGAAAGCAGCGGCTATCCGCTGCGGTGAGACATTATAAGATTCACTGATGTGGCGGAACACTTTTTTTGCTATTCCGCTGCAGGTTCCTTCCCGCCCGGCATGGGCAACTGCTACCAGCGGAAAATCAAGCGCGGCAAAAAATATTAGCATGCAGTCGGCAGCATATGCAGCAAGAGCCAGATCGGGTTCAATGGTAATCAGCGCATCATAATGGGTCAGGGATGTTCCGGGAACGGCCCCCTCTCCCCTGTTTCTGGCATCAACAGTTACAAGTTCGGCCCCGTGGACCTGAACAGCTGATACTATGTCACGGAATTCATGATTAAAAAGACAAAAAAACCTGCGCCTGTTTTCCAACACGTTTGCTTCACAGTCTTCGGTATGAAAAGCCATATTCAGAGATGACACCGCACCACTGCTGCAGCCGCCGCACCGGGTTGAAAAAGCATGCCTAACTGCCCCCAGCGCGTCCAACATTGGAGATTGCAGGTAGAGCAGGTTATTTTTTCGAAGAAGGTCTATAGCCATTCACTCCATAATGTTTTATTAAAAAGGCCTCTAGTTTTCATTGCCCGGAGCAAAGTGGGCCCTTCTGTCCTTCATTTCGTTCAGCCTGGCCTTGCTCTGATTTTCATTGTCTGAAAGGTAACCGGTTATGCGACGGATATGTCTGATTTCACTGCTGCCACACCGAGGACAGGGTTGATCAAAAGCACCACTTTGAAAACAAGTCCGACATTCATCAAGAGGAAAATTTATACCGCCGTAACCACAGTCGGAATCTGCCATAGAATGAATTATTTTGTCAAGTGCTTCATGGTCATACATGGGAGGGGCTTCAAGTTCTATATAGCTGATATGGCCACCGTTACAGTACCGGTGAAATTGTCCTTCCGCTTTTACCTTTTCAGGATACGAGATAGCATAATAGGCCGGAATATGGAAAGAGTTGCTGTAATAGTCTTTATCAGTTACCCCGGGTATTAAGCCATACCTTTCACGATCGATAGAGACAAAACGTCCGGCGCAACTTTCGGCCGGTGTTGCCATCAAAACAAAATTCAGATCATATTCATCACCATAATTATCAATTCGCCTGTAGATGTGCCCGACAATTTTCTGGCCAAGTTCCAGTGCCTCTCCGTCCTCCCCATGATGTTTGCCAATCAGCATATTAAGGGTTTCAGCGAGGCCAATGAATCCCAGGCCCAGGGTGCCATGTTTTATGACATCCCTGATAGTGTCAGAGGGAGCCAGCTTTTCCGAACCCAGGTATAGTTTTTGTCCCATCAGAAATGGAAGATCCCTGGCTCGAAGCTGGGAAAGCACTTCAAAACGATGCAGCAGCTGGCGGGAAGCGATACGCAGCAGGCGGTCCAACTGAACAAAAAATAGTTCCTGCTGACCCTTGCTTTCCAGGGCCAAACGCGGCAGGTTAATGGTTAGTGTGGCTATGTTACCTCTTCCGGCTGAAACATCAGAACCGTGACGGTTAGCTATTACTCTGGTACGACAACCCATGTAAGATACTTCATCCCCAAAAGGCCTGTTAAAAGAACTGTCCATGAAGCTGAACGTTGGATTCATCCGGCGCGAAGCAACCTGCAGGGCCAAACGGTATAAATCATAGTTGGGATCCTCAGCATTAAAATTAACTTCTTTCCTGATCCGGAAAACAAGGTTGGGGAATACCGGTGTTTCGCCGTTACCAAGCCCGCGTCTGAAAGCTTCAAGAACTGCCCGCGTAACAGCACGTCCTTCTTCGGTCGTGTCACTGCCAAGGTTAAGCGAACTAAAGGGCAGGCTCCCGCCGGCACGGGAATGCATGGTGTTTAAATTATAGATCAAACCTTCCATTGCCTGGTAAATTTCTTCGTAATCAGGAGACGTTTTGAAGCTGCGGATTACCTCGCCCATACTCCGATCGAAATGAGAAAAGCTTTGACCGCCGAACATATCATTCTGGTTGCTCTGCAGGATTATTGCCGCCTGGGCTGCGGCCGAACCAATGCGTTTGGGAGGTCGTATATAACCATAACCGGTATTAAATCCTTCTCTGAGCAGGCGGAAAAGATCAATCTGCAGGCAGTTAAGAGTTTTGCTGTAATATTCAAGATCGTGGATATGAATGGCCCCTTCTTCATGAGCACGGGCATATTCATCGGGCAGCAGGTTGCTAAGGTAATACTGCTTACTTGCCGCCTTGGCTATTTGCAGCATTTTATCAGAGGGAGAGCTGTTAACTCTGGTATTTTCACGGCTGGTTTCAACCAGGATATCTTTAACAACATCCATCAGTTCAGTTTTTCCATCGCGGATGCGCGTCCGCCGGTCGCGATATAGTATATAAGCTTTGGCCGTACGGGCATGGCCGTTTTCAATCAATGTTACTTCAACTTCATCCTGCACCTCTTCCACCGATGGAATAAGATTGTTTTGCACCTTTTGCTGCAGGCTCCTGGTTACCTGATCGGTGAGGTTTACAGCTATACCCCGGTCACTGCCGCCAACCGCTTTTGCCGCTTTAAAGATAGCATCAGTAATCTTTTCGGGATCAAAAGGGACAATTCTACCATCACGTTTGCGTATTTCCCTGAAATGTTTAGAGTCATTTAGCTTGTTATTGTCTGGTGTGTTATTTTCTTTGACCAAGTTGCTGCCTCCCTTTACGATTACCAGTTGACCTTATCTTTAAATTATAAACGCTTTTTACCCCTCTTCTCCACCTTCTTCTTCCGTATCCTTGATTATTTTCTCCAGTTCTGCCTTAAAAGCTTCGACATCGGGAAACTGCCGGAAAACAGAAGCAAAACGAACATAAGCCACTTCATCCATGTTACGCAGCCTGCCCAGTACTATGTCGCCTATTCGATCAGCAGGAACTTCTTTTACATAATGACTGCGCAATTCCTGTTCAAGGCTGTCAACCAGTTCTTCCCAGGTCTGCAGGGTGATATTTCTTTTCTGCCCGGCCAGAATTAACCCTTTTAATATTTTTGACCGGTCGAAAAGTTCCCTGCGTCCATCCCGCTTTATTACCACCAGCGGTTCTTCTTCAAGTTTCTCCATGGTTGTAAAGCGCCTTTCACAGGTTATACATTGTCTTCTTCTCCTGATTGCTGAGGAATCCTGGGTGGATCTTGAATCGAGAACGCGGGTATCCGGATCGCCGCAGTAAGGGCATTTCATCAGCCGCTTCACCTCAATATATTGCAGTTGATTCATTATAAAATACAATATGTTGTGTGTAAAGTCCTTTG
>CAZBKZ010000008.1:0-11604 GCA_964492615.1 uncultured Syntrophomonadaceae bacterium
CTACCTATGTATTTTTTAGCTGCCGAACTATGTAATTCCTACTTGCCAAACACATTCGCGTCGCGGCTGACCTGCCAGGTGGTAGAATAAAAAACTTTATCAATAAAAATGATGGGACGCTCCTTTTTAAAATACTCTTATCAAGGGAGTTTTGATCATTTGTTAAGCCTGAAAGAAGCTTTAGATAATCAAAGTGAACTGGTTCGTCAAATCATCAGAAACTCTCCATTTCCGATCGCTTTCTTAGACCGGCAGGAAAGAGTGATCCGGGTTAACTTGGCTTTTGAAAAGCTATTTGGTTACAGCAGAAATGCTTTGGCAGGCAAACCAATCGAGCAAATGATCGTGCCGGAAAACAAGCAGAAAGAAAAAGATGAATACTTTGAGAGAATAAGAAATGGGGAAACTGTAAAAATATCCACTGTCAGGAATGATAATGAAGGCAGGGAACTGGAGGTGGAAGTGTATTACAGCCCCATTTATCTGGAAGGGCAGTTTTCCGGGATATTTGCCATGTATAGAGACAAGAGCTCAGAGATTAAAGCCCTGAAAGATCTGAGAAGGGAAAGGGCTTACTTCAGCCAGCTTTTTGATTTTTCGCCAAACGCAATAGTCCTCCTCAATTATGAAGACCGGGTTGTTCAAATAAACCGCGCCTTTGAAGAATTGTTTGGTTATAAACCTTATGAAATTAAGGGCTCGCAGTTGGGAGACCTGTTACTAAAAGACAGGGATAGTGGTGAAATACACAGATATTCCAGGGAAGTAATGGGAAAAGGAAAAACTATCAGGGCTGAAACTGTCAGAGTAGCTAAAGATGGACGGGAAATAGATGTTCACCTGACCGCATACCCTGTTGTCCTCGATCATGACCGCCTTGGTGCTTATGTTCTCTACCAGGATATATCTGACAGGAAAAAGTGGGAAAAAGAGCTGCACCAGCTTTTACACCAGGACCATCTGACCGGTCTTTATAATCGTAAATATTTATATGAGAGTTTGGATGAAAAGCTGAAGGATGCGGAGGAGCAGGGCAAACAAGTTCTGTTTCTATATCTTGATCTTGATAGTTTCAAAGAGATTAACGATAATTACGGGCATAAAGCTGGCGACGCCCTGCTGGTTTCCCTGGCCGAGAGGTTCCAAAAACACTACCAGGACAAAATGGATATCTGCAGGATAGGGGGCGATGAATTTATACTGGTTATTAACGAATACCCTCTAAAGACACCTGAAGAATATATAAAAGAGCTTGAGACACTTTTTGTAAAGGCATTTAAGATAGAAGGAAAAAAAGTTTCAGTAACCGGCAGCACCGGTTATGCAATTTTCCCGGAAGACGGTGTTAATCTTGATCAGCTTATATCACGGGCTGATGCAAGAATGTACCATACGAAAAAAATCAAACGTATACAAAGGAATCCGGTTCGCAAATCGGTTACGTTGGAAGAATTGCTGGATGACTTCGAGCCTTGATAAACTTATGAGAACAAGAAGGACACTGTGATAATAACAGTGTCCTTCGGAGGTTAGTTGGTTCTATGTAATTTCTATTATCTCAAGCGGGTGTTTGGGCATTAGTTCTATACCGTCTTTTTTAATTACAATAGGAGCTTCGTAACGGAAGCCGATACCGTCATCGGAACAGGCATATTGCATGGCGCAAATTAACATTTCATTTTCCTGGTATTCGTGGAAAGGATCGGTCCAGTAAGGGATTGGTCCGTCGTGTTTGCCAATTCGCCATTCGTCGCCCATCATACCGATGCCGTGCTCAAATCCGGGAACCATGTAATCGGCAAATCCTTTCTCATCCGCGTAGGAAAGCATTTCTGCAGCAAGTCCGGAAGGGGTGATGCCGGCTTTGTAGGTTTCCAGTGTTAACCTGACAATATCAACAAAGTTATTTGCATGCCACCGTTGTCGATCGGTGGCCGGGGCGAGAAGATAATTAACTGAATGATCGCCCAGGCCGAGTTTGAACATGGCATGCAGGTCAACCATCAGGGGTTCTCCGGCCTGCAGCTTCCTTCGGGTTGGCGGAGTGCAGGCTCCCCCTGTATAACCAGTCCTGTAACCGCTGGCAATTTCGTTGCCACCGGTAAATGACCACTCCCATTCACTGCCTTCTTTACGCATGGCCAAAGCTGCAATGCCGGCTATTTCAGTTTCTGTAAGGGTTTTAAAACCACCATCGGCCAGCGCTTCGTATACGGCTTTGTGGCCTGCGTCAACTTGGCGTGATGCTTCCCTGAACCGGTTTATTGTTCCCTCATCCTTGACAAGGGAAAGTCTGTCGATGATATAATGGGCGTTAACTAAATCAGCATCGGGAAGTGCTGTTTTGAAGCTTTCATATTCATACTGGGTAAGGTTACCCTCGGGGAGGTAGTTGGAAAGGCCCGTTTCATAACCTATTCTCCCATTTCCGGCATTCAGGTCTTCAATTATAAAGTCGGCGATCTGGGTGATTTGATCCTGCCCTCCCATTGGGGCATAACCACGGACATAATCTTCTTCAAGCCAGGTGTCGTCGGCTACCCTGGCAGCATCGATGACAAAGGTAAAAGCAACAGGCATTCCTTCCTTTGGAATTACAATATAACTTCGCCAGGGGCAGAAAGCATCAAGCGTCCAGGAAAGAGTTCTCAAGCGAGAACCAAGGTAAGCGTCAAGTCCCTCTTTGGCCATTTCCCTCTGAATGTTTTTGATGCGCTCGGGAAAATCAATATAGTATGGGTCCTTCAGATTCACTTTTCATATACCTCCTTCTTTAATAATCTGCTTCTACCCTGGAAATAACCTTGTTGAGACGGTCTACAATAGAAGCGAGCTTTAATGCCTTAATCATGTTGCCTTTCAACTTTAGTTTGCCGCTCATCAGGGCGACCTGGGCGCCCATCTCGGCCCGGGATATTTTCGCAAAAGTTTCGTAATCACCGGTTATGGCAAATTCAGCTTCCGGGGCATCTCCTTCACCTACCTTGAAATCGTCAAGGGTTCCGTCAACGTACTTGAAAAACATAAAGCGTTTTTTTCCATCCGGGCAATTAGTGTAGATGTTTGACATAGAAGAGGTAACCCGGTTCATTCTTTCAGGGGAAAGTTCGCTTTTCAAGAGCTTTTCGACAGCTTCTTTCCACTCCGGGCCCAGATAGGTTAACTTGCCTGTCATATAAAGCACCTCCTATTTTATTGCCTGTCCTAACGGAGCAGGCCTTTTAACACCAAATCTACGGAATCACGGAACAACTTTTCCGTTTTCTCTTGCCCCGATACGATATAGGTATCGATAATGAACATTTTATAGATTGAAAACAGAAGCCAGGTTACAGCATCAATATTTAGTGGCCTGAATATATTTTCGGCTATTCCCTGCTCAATAATCGAGCGCAGAATATCTCTAGATTTTTCGTTTATCTCAGCAAATGGGTCCTGTTCGCCAAACATGGGGAATATATCTGGGTTATCAATTAAAACCTGACGTAATGCCTGATCTTCTGTCAGGTATTGAAAAGCTTTAAAGCTCATTGTTTCAAACATGTCAAGGGGGGAATTATCTTTTTCAACCGCTTCTCTAACCCTGTTCTGCCAGCGTGAAAGGGCTGAGGCAACCGCTTGATGGTAAAGGTCTTCTTTGCTGCTGGCATAGGTATACAAGGCACCCTTAGTTAACCCTATTTCTGAAGCGATATCCTCCATGGTTGTTTTCTTATAACCATAACGACCAAAGCATTTTAAGGAGGCATTCAGAACTTCATTTAACTTTTCTTCTGCTGCCATTGGAACCCCTTCGGTGAATTATTAAACAATGCGTTTATATGTTTAGTACATAATATGTTTATTCATTTGAACTGTCAATAGTATATTAAAAAATTTCAGTAATATTAGGACTCATTGTAACTAATCTTGACAGGACGGCTTTTGCTGGATAAAGTTTAAATAAACTAATAAACAAAATGTTCAATTATTTATTAATGGAGAAGTTAAAACCACACACACAGGAGGTCTTCAGATGGTTAGTCAGGCTAAGAATTATAAGGGAATAACCGGAAAAGATAAGAAGGTTACCATGGTAGCAGTCAGGGATATTCGAGCCACATCAATCGAAAAAGCAGTTAGTGAGATTATAGAAGCTTTTCCGGAGGCCAGGAGAAAAATATCTAAAAGCAACAACATATTTATCAAGGTTAATGCTGTATATTTTCATCCCTTTCTTTATACTTCTCCTGAGCTGATCACTGCCGTGGTAAACTATGCGCGAAGTATTGACCCGGGGAAAAAAATATTCATCATGGATAACTGTTCACAGGGTAATTTTACGCGACTATGTTTTCATGCCACCGGTCTTGACAAACTGGCAAAAATAATAGGTGCCAAGGCACTCTACCTTGACGAACAGAAACCGGTCAAGATAAATTTTAAGCCAGGCATGCAGGAAAGCTATAATTTCCCGGCAATCCTGAAGCAGCACCTGATTGATGAGCGGGAGAATAGCTGTTACATCAACCTGCCGGTGCTGAAATCCCACTGCCAGGCCCAGATGACCTGCGGGTTGAAGAACCAGATGGGACTGGTTTATGCAGAAGACCGGGCCCGGCGACATAATCATCTTTTACACCAGCATATTGTGGATATCTACAGCTATATAAAACCTGACATTACCATAGTTGATGCCCAAAAAGTATTAGAAAGCGGACCGATGCCAGCCGGAAGATATGTAGATAGTTTGCTGCATGATCGCAACCTGATTTTTGGCGGCCCGGATACCGTTGCAGTTGATGCTGTTGCCGCAACAGTTCTTGGTTATTCTTCCGATGAAGTCAGGCATCTGGCCCTGGCCGGAGATGAAGGCCTTGGAGTGGCTGTGCTGGATCAGATTGCGATAGATGGTGAAATGCCGGTGTTCGAAGATCGCGTACCCTGGGAATTTCAGACTCATTTTCCAACTAGCATTACTTTTGTTAAAGGGATCGACGGAGTTTGTACTGAAGGGTGCCTCGGTCATGCCGAGCAAGTTCTCGAACTGGTTGTAAATGACGGTTCATCTCCGGAAATGCTTGAGGGGCGTTATCTTACTTTCGTTACCGGAAAGAAATTTTCAGACGAACAACTGGGGCAAATGCAGGAACCTATTGTAGTTCTGGGTAAGTGTGCCTGCCGCGATGCCCTGCCAAGAATTAAAAATATTTATAGTGAAGTAGAAGTTCTTGATACCTGCGGCCGCTGTGACAATATCCTGAATATAGCCCTGAAACGACTGAAGGTAAACCCGGTGAATATGACTCCTGTAAGTCTGCCAAGGTTACTTGTACTCTGGCTGGCCGGCAAAGCCCACGGCCTTAAATATAACCTTCCACTTTAACTCATCAGCAGTAAAAGGTATTGGAGGTTTGCAAATAGAATTATTATGCACAAGGGCAGAAACAAATATACAGTCACACTGCCGTTCATAGTCTTGCTGCAGGTATATTTGCAGCCCTGAAAGGGGTGATTGATATAGCTGTTAAGGAAAGATGGGTATATGAACCAGCGGAAAATGCCAAACTTTTTCCATGGGGTCCTCACAGCTGCCCGGCAGAAATTAACCTGGACGGTATTGTCCTAATGATGGAAGAAAGAGAAAAGGGCTTTTTGTATTCAAGAAAGGGTGCGGGTGAAGCTATTGAAAAGCTTGTTTTAAGTAAAAAGGGAAAGCTTTACCTCAGCCCGGTGGAGCCTGTAAATAAACCGCTTGCGTTAAGTTCTCATCTGCTGATAGACTTTGCTGCGCCGATCCTGGTGGAGCCGAATTCAACCCGCAGTGTATTTTTAAGCTTTCCTGTAGAGATAGCAGTTTCTGTAGGCAGGCGGGGGTCCGGTGAGAATGTAATTGATATTTTTACAACTTCCAAAATGAAACATACGCTTTACGGTACTGTTAAAGACGGAGTAATCTGTAAGTATTGGGCAAGTGAGCTTTTCAGCGTGCTTCCAAGGTTAAACCCCTTGGAGACCGGGGTTTTGCAGCTTGAAATACAGAACCCCAATTCAGGGTGGGTGGAAGTAAACAAAACGGTACTAAGCGCTTACGGCATGAAAATTTATTATAACGGCAACATGATAACTTTAAATGCTGTTATGAAAATTATTAATGATAATGATGCAGAAACCAGCTTTATCGACAGCCCTCTGCAGCCGGGTCTTGTGCCGGCGGCAGAGCGATACAGCACGCGCCTTTTAACTCAGCAGGGGAAAATGCTGATGGAGGATGGTTATTAGGATGACCGAATGGTTGAATAATATTGTTTACGGTTCGGTAACCTGGTTGAATCTTTTAATAGCTCTCATTATATTTTTGGCATCCCTGATGTTGGCAAAAATATTATCTGTGCAGCTGCGGCGTTCTTTGAAAGAAAGAATGAGCAGGGAAAACCTTGACCTTTTAACCAAGCTGGTTAGCTATGGACTGATAATAGTTGCTATCCTGTGGATTATGCCGACTATTGGAATTGAGCCTTCAGGGTTAATGGTCGCCGGCGGTATAGTTGCTTTGGCCGTTGGTTTTGCCAGCCAGAGCATTATTGGCAACCTGATTTCAGGCCTGTTCCTGATGGGTGAAAGACCGGTTAAAATTGGTGATTTAATTGATATTTCCGGGCAGATGGGGGTTGTTGAAGATATTCATATTATCTCCACTACCATCCGCACCCTGGAAGGAAATTTTATCCGTATTCCCAATGAAACTGTTTTTACTTCCAGCATAACCAATTATACCAGCAACCCTGTCCGCCGTTTTGAATATTCTGTTGGTATCAGCTATGCTGATGATGCCGAGAAGGCTATAAAAATTATTAAGGAAATAATTGACCAGCATCCTCTTGCCCTGGTTAACCCCAAGCCGCAGGTATATGTTGAAACTCTTGGTGATAACAGCGTGGATATCATGATTAGAATCTGGTCGCCTGCAAAAGAGTGGTTTGCAGTGAAAATGGAGCTGCTCCGGGTTTTTAAAGATGAGCTGGAGGAGTCAGGGATAGAGATTCCTTTTCCACAGAGAGTTGTCTGGTTTGGCGGCAATCAACAGCAGGAAGTAGAAGGTTAAAAGCTGAAGGCAGCAGTGTATCCGGCATCCGCTGTAATTGATTCTTTTCGTGAAAAATATCATATTTTAAGGACTACCTTAGAAATTAACAACGGGGCCGCCCTGAATTAGCAGGGCGGCCCTGATAAATCTGCCTTAAATAAGGGGTTAACCTTTCTTTTTGGCTTTGGCCAATTTCAGAGCATCGAAAAGCCCACGCTGTTTGATCGTTTTCATGGCCAAACCTTTGCTGGTCATTTCAAAAAATTTGCGACCAAAGCGATTTAGCGCTTCTTCATCGATTTCAAAACCAAGCCCTGGTTTGTCTGGTATTGTGACACATCCATCGCTGTCGATCATAAAATGGTTCTTCATGATTGCATCGCGGTATTTGGGTATCCAGGCTGGTGGCTCATAGGGGAATTCGATCGGTTCACGATGGGGACTGGCTGCGGCTATCTGCAGATTAATAGCAAAGCCAACCCCGTTGGTCCAGGTATGAGGTTTGAATTTCAAATTTCTTTTTAACGCCTCTCTCATTACTTTCACTGCGGTGTCGATGCCGGAAAAGGTAGCATCTGGCTGATATATATCGAGTGATTCTTTCTCGAAAAGTATTTTATGCTCATGCCATCCGGGGGTCAGTTCGCCGCCAGCGATAGGGGTCTTGGTGCGGCGTCTCAGCTCTGCCATTTCGTCAAAGGCATACATATCAAGGGGTTCTTCCAGCCAGCCGAAGTCATATTCTTCGCAGGCCCTGGCAAATTCTGTTGCCCGCTCCAAATCCCAAATTGCGGGCTTATTTATTATAGTTACCGGCCAGCCCTGGTTGGCATCTACCCCAAGTTTTATCTTATCTCCGACTGCTTCGCGGACAGTTTTTATTTGGGCAATATCATCTTTGAGTTCATGATCGTGAACTCGTAGTTTTAGAATTTTAAAACCCATTTCCCGCATGGCCAGAACTTCTTCGGCTCTCTTACCAGGTTCATGAATTTCACCGGTTGAACAGTAGGTTTCTATTTTTCCTCCTTTTCCACCAAGTAGTTCGTAAACCGGTTTGCCTTCTTTTTTGCCGATGATATCCCAGAAGGCTGCTTCAATCCAGTTGTTTCGCCAGCCCAGGTAAGATGCTTCCCGTAATAGCTGGGTTACCTCGTCGAGTTTTTCAACTTCCTGTCCGATCAGATACTGGCCGAGAAGTGACCCCAGCCCTTCGCGTTCTTCTTCCATGGCCATGCCGGCACTGTACCCGACAATGCCATCATCAGTTGTGATCTTGATCAAAGTGCTGCGATTAAATTTTTGAGGATAGCCGGGTATCCAGGATGGATAAAAAGCTTTCGGCAGGGGAATAGAGATGTGATACAGTTCGATTTTTTCAACTTTCATTTTTAGCACTCCTTTCGATATTATTAAAGGCGATCGAATGTTCGATCTTTTTGCTGACTAAACTTCATCGGCGAGCGTCTCTGGATCTTTGACCTGATTGTTTTCTAGTGGCAGTAGTTTTTTGAACACAGTAATCATTAAGAATCCTGTTATATACATAGTTATGCCGTATATGGCTGTTGTAACAAACATGGAGCTGTGAAAATCGCCCATCAGGTCCTGGATGAGCAGGGTAATGGTTACCGCCAGGGTTGAATTGCGCAGGCCGACCTCCATAGAAATAGCACGGGCCTGAACGTTCGCTAGTTTAAGCAGCTTGCTTACACCCAGCGCCAGATACATACCAAGGATGGATAGAAAAACCACCATAATGTAGAAAAGCAGGCTATATCTCTCGGTATCGGCAAATTTCTCTGCATTGGTGAATATACCCACACCGATTACCATTAATAAGGCGAAAACCCCCAGGGCTGAAAAGAATGGCGTAGCTTTTTTAGCAATAGAAGGCCATTTATTTCGGATGGACATTCCAATGATCAGGGGAACCAGAACCAAGCCGATAATGGTTTGGACGATTAAGCCGGCAGGAACATTTATATCTGGTATATTGCTGCAGAAAAGGGTAAGAATCAGCGGGGTAAAAAAGAGAGCCAGCACTGTAGAAATGGAGGTTAAAGACACCGACAGGGCCAGGTCTCCTTTGGCGTAATAGGTCATCAGGTTTGATGTTACACCGCCGGGGCAGGCGCAGATTAATACCAGTCCAGCATAAATAAAGGGAAAGCTGTGATAAAAGCCGAGGGCATAAGCCATGCCCAGCGCCAGCAGAGGCATCAGGATCCACTGCAGGATAAGCCCGATTATTATACTTTTTGGTTGTTTAAAAACGCGTACAAAGTCTTTAATCGTCAGGGTAAGGCCCATGCCGAGCATAACAAAAAAGAACATGAATACAACAGATGTTTTAAATACCCTGTCCAACAGCAGTTGTTCGGGCTTTTCAGTAAAACGGATAAACGTGTACCCAGTGTTGTCAACAGTTCCGTCGATTAGCATACCCCTGAAAACAAGCTTATCACCAAGAACACCATCCAGGCCGGCATAATAATCTGCTTCCCCGGTCTGGTCCATTTCAGAAGCAGGGGGCATTGAAACAATATACAGTTCACCATCAAGCCTGCGTACGAGGAATAAGCCGCCCAGGTCGTCATCTGTTGTTTGCCCTTCTGTCTCTAAATATCTCAGGTTACCTTCAAATTCGACTAATTCGGCTTCACTCCAGTTCAGGTTTTGCCCTTCCCGGATCAGGTTGTTGAAGAGCGTCAGCTCGCTGTCACGGGAAGCCCGTGACAAATCCCTGTATAAAGCTTCATCTGCAAGCACCGTTGAACCGCTCATTAAGATCAGAACAATGATTATTCCAGACAGGCAAAATCTGATGAAGCGGGAAGATAAGACTTTTTTACCCTGCATAATCACCCTCCTTTTTTATTCTGTCAATTTAATGTATAATTGGTTATACCAAATTATATGATTGGTATAACCAATTGTCAAGCAATACTAATTGCGCTTTTTATTTATAAAGCTTGTGAGCTAAGCGCAAGTATGTAAGAGATATGGAAAGAAGGTTGTAAAGAATGAGTGTAGGACTTCCTGCTGTAATATTTGAAAAAATAAGAAACGATATAATCAATGAAGCATACCCGGTTGGCAGCAAATTACCTCCGGAACGCGAGTTGGCGGTCAGGTATAAAGCAAGCCGCTTCGCCGTCCGGGAAGCAATAGCCATGCTGGCTCAGAACGGTTATGTCGAAACCCTGCCGCAGAGCGGAACATATATCAGAGATTTTTACCGGAACGGGTCGCTTGATACTCTCGTTCAGACACTGCATGTCCGCCGCGTAATTGACCGACAGACACTGGACTCGTTGTTAAATTTCAGGTATACGACAGAAACCAGTGCCGCTGCTGATGCTGTTCAGCGGGTGACCGACAATGATTTAAAATATCTCGGTGAAAACCTGAAGAGGAAAAAGGAAAACCTTGATCAGATATTTGTTTTATCAGAGTGTGATTATGATTTTCACTACAAGATAGTATCTATTTCCGGTAACGTAATCAGCCGTCTTATATTTCAGTCCTTTAAACCTATATACTCATTTTTTACCGAGTTTTTCTATTCATTACAGGGAGCGGCAGAAACATCTCTTGTTTTAAATTTACAGCTTATCTCGGCTTTAAAAGAACGGGATCGGGAAGGTGCTTTTCAAGCTATGGCAGATATTCTAAAGTACGGAGAGAAAAAAGTATATGAAGCGATTGATGATAATGATGAGTTGATAGAAATCAGGCAGAGATAATTAAAGCGCCCCTGCGGGGGCGCTTTAATTATTTTACCAGGCCGGCTCGGCCAGGCCTGCCGCGGTTCGGCGATAGGGCAGCCAGGCCAGGGCAAACATTTTAAGCATAATATCTTTCTTGAGCGGTTTAACTGTAAAAGATTCAAGTTCTTCCGTGAGCGGATCCATGGCAGCAGCCAGTAAATCTGTTTCACGCCTAAATTCTTCCTCCAGCTCCTCAAGCCTCTGGCGCTGGACTTCCAGTGTTTCAACTGCCCGCTTAATATCTTCCTGCTTGCTGATAGCTCTGCCTGCTCCCCTGGCTGCAGTAGTAGCTCTTCCCAGGGTTGAAGCATTGATTGCGGATTTTCCCAGGAAAGAACCAAGCAGGGTTGTGCCTACCGATATGGCTGTCTGCATTTTATGTTGTTTAGCCTGGTCTTCATGTCTGCTGACAGCCTGTTCTGCTTTGCGAACCCGTTCTTCCATGGTGGTAATGCGGGAATTATATTTCTGCCGCAGTTTATCCATTGCTGCGTCACGTTCTTCCCGGGCGTTCTGCTGTAAGCGAACTCTAAAATCTCTTTCCGATTCACCCGGCTCCGAAACCTGCTTAAACTGCTTGCTCTGCATTAGCTCGAGTACTTCATTTCTGTAAAGCCAGTCAACATATTCCCTGGACCATTTGGTGTAATTCTTAGGATCTGCCGCAGAAGCGGGCACGTTTTCATAAACTGCTCCTTCAACCGGCGCTGTTTCAATTTCCGAAAGATCAAGTTCTTCCAGCCTCAAAGCCTGGCTCCAGTCAAC
>CAZBKZ010000008.1:11704-84221 GCA_964492615.1 uncultured Syntrophomonadaceae bacterium
TTTCAATTTCCGAAAGATCAAGTTCTTCCAGCCTCAAAGCCTGGCTCCAGTCAACAGGGAAAACATCATCAGTAATAGCTGTAGCCATCAGCAGCTCTCTGCTTTTGCGCAGGTTGATCCTGTCATTAACAAAGGCCATCTGGGCGCTGCCAAGGGCCATTGGCCTGTATACTATTGTTTCGCCTGCCCCGAGTCTGCTGCGAACCGGAAGGTAAGCCTGGTTAATACCTGGAGGCAGAATATGAACACTGCTATCCGGGGCTGATTTTGTATCTTCCCGGACTTCTGCTCCCGGGGTTTGGTCAGCGGGAGCTGTTACAACAGGTTCTGCAGTAATTTCGTCAGCAGGAGGTGCCTGAATGGACGGGGCCTGATGAACGACTGGTTCATTTGATAGAGCCTCACTTACCCGACTGCGCATTGGGTCCATCAGGTTCTTGATTTGATTACGGGTAAGAGGTCCGCGCAGGTAAGACATGCACCATCTTGTTTCAAAAACAAGAGGAGCGGCCTGATGGACATTGTTCATCAAAAACACTCTTTGTCCAAGGCCTGAAATTACCTGCTCCATTTCTTTGCGGTTGAACTTAACACCCTCGGCTGCTGCTGCGCCGGAAAGCCCGTCTATTAAGCGCATTTTATCCCTCTCAGTCTGCAATCGCCCGATAAACCAGGTGCCTGTATTGGCCAGGCCCTTGTAATCAAGGTCAACCGGGTTCTGAGTAGTCAGCATTATCCCCAGACCATAGGCCCGTGCTTGTTTTAACAGGGTAAGGAGGGGGGCTTTGGATGGCGGGTTGGCAACGGGAGGGAAGAAGCCAAATATTTCATCCATGTAAAGCAGGGCACGCAGGCTGGTAGTTCCAGACTGGGAACGAATCCAGCTTAAAACCTGGTTCAGGAGTAGTGAAACAAAAAACATCCGTTCATTTTCGCCAAGATGAGCAATTGAAAAAATTGATACTTTAGGTTTTCCTTTTGTGGTGTGAAGCAGGCTGTTAATATTCAGTGATTCACCCTGGAGCCAACCGGCGAAGCTTGGTGAAGCCAGCAGGTTGTTTAACTGTGAACTGAGTGTAAACCGGTCTTTTGAAGGGTAAAAAGACTCCAGGCTCATTACTCCAACCTGCGAGAAAGGCGGGTTTTGAATTTGTTGAATCAGGGAAGCGAGATCAAGGTCGCGACCTTCCTGCCAGGCTTGACTCAGAATGGTTGAAATGAGGATATGCTCCCTGCTGTTGATTGGGTCGGCGCTGATCCCGATCAGCCCAAGAATACTGCTTGCTGTTCCGCTGACCCTGTCCTGCAGCAATTCGAGATCCTCAATGATAGCCGGAGCCGGGGCGGCAAATGAATCTAGGATGGAAACCGGTATTCCGGCCGTACTCCCCGGTGTATAGATGACAAATTCTGCTGAATTTTTTAGATAACGAATTCTTTCTCCGTCCTGGTTCCATGACGCCAGGCCATTGCTCCATAAATTGGCCTGTTTTTCTGCGTAGTCGTCTGGTGATAGCCCTTTCTTACGGGCGTCATCCTCGTTAATCCAGGGTCGGAAGTCTTCCGGTTTAAGGTCAGGAAAAGTTAACAGCAGATTGGTTAAATCTCCTTTGGGGTCAATTACAATGGCAGGGATATTGTCGAGTGCTGCCTCTTCCAGCAGCGCTACACAGAGTCCTGTTTTCCCGCTGCCGGTCATACCGACACATACGCCGTGAGTAACCATATCTTTCGAATCATACAGAAGCAGCCCTTCCTCCGGCTTTTTCTCAGCCAGGTTATAGGGTCTGCCCAGATAAAAAACACCAAGTTTTTCATAATGCTCCATTGTAGTGCTCCCTTCTGCAGTTGATCGGGCTTCAGCCCGGATAGAAGCGAATAACATTGTAATCTATTCTATTAAACATAATTTTTCCTTTTCCTGCTGCGCAAAAATAGAGAAGCGTTTTCACAGCCCGCGTTGACTTTAAAATGACGTTTTGATAATATATTAATATATAAATCCTATAATATTACTATATAAGCTTAGATAGGTCTGGAGGTTAAATATGAATATAGCCGGAGATGTAACAGGACTGATAGGCAGGACTCCCATGGTCTTCTTAGATAGGATCAATCCCGGTGGAAAAGGCCGTTTGGCGGCCAAACTTGAATTTTTAAACCCGGGAGGGAGCGTCAAAGACAGAATTGGCCTGAACATGTTATATTCTGCAGAAAGAGAAGGCATAATAGGTCCCGGCTCGGTAATAATTGAGCCGACCAGTGGGAATACAGGGATAGCGCTGGCCATGGTTAGTGCAGTAAAGGGATACAAGTGTATTCTGGTTATGCCTGAAACTATGAGCGATGAACGTAAAATTATGCTCAGGGCCCTGGGAGCCGAGCTGATTCTCACTTCTGGCAGCCTGGGGATGAAGGGAGCGGTGGAACAAGCCGAAAAACTGGCTACAGAAAACAGTAATTACTTTATGCCGCTGCAGTTTGCGAACCCGGCCAACCCCGAAATACACTCAGTTACGACAGCTGAAGAAATATGGTCTGATACAGACGGCAGGATTGACATATTGGTTTCGGGAGTCGGAACAGGCGGTACTATAACGGGAGTAGCCCGCGAACTGAAAAAACGAAAACCTTCGCTTTTGGTTGTTGCGGTGGAACCAGATGAATCTCCGGTTTTATCAGGCGGAACACCGGCTGCGCATAAAATACAGGGTTTAGGTGCAGGTTTCATCCCCGAAGTTCTGCAGGTTGACCTGATTGACGAAATAGTCAGGGTCAAAGGAGAAGAGGCTGTTGAGACAGCGCGTAAAATGATCAGGGAAGAAGGTTTGCTGGTCGGAATTTCTGCAGGTGCGGCTGTTCATGCGTCTTTGAAAATTACTGAAAAAGATGAAAACAAAAATAAACTAATCGTTGTTATCTGCCCCGACCTGGCGGAAAGATACATCTCAACGGCCTTATTTGATAGTTGAAACTGAAAGAGCACAGTTTCATACAAGGAGGTTACGGTTATGCAGCTCTCCACGAAAGTGCGCTATGCGATAAGGGCTATGGTTGACATGGCCATGCAGCCCGGGGGTGAACCGGTTAAACTAAAAGATATAGCCTCAAGACAAGATATCTCTCTCAAATACCTGGAGCAGGTAATGCTTCCTCTTCGTGTTAATGCGTTTGTCGTAACAAGGAAAGGAAGCCGGGGTGGTTACACCTTAACCAGGCCTCCCCGCGAGATAACCCTGCTTGAAATAGTTAAAAGCGTGGAAGGCTCTGTAGCCCCGGTAGAATGTGCTGATGATCCGAACGTCTGTGAACGTTCGGAGCATTGTTCAACACACCTGGCCTGGATTGGTCTTAAAGAAGCGATAGAAGATCAGCTTGGCCGGATCAGCCTGGAAGATTTGGCAGAGAAGCAGCAGCTTTTATATTAACTGCTCTCTTGCCATTATTGCTGAAACTAGATGATGGACGAAGGTGAGTATAATGAAAAAAGTTTCATTATTAATAGAAGGTATGCATTGTGCCTCCTGTTCCAACAGCCTGGAAAAGGCTCTGAAGGATACGGAAGGTGTGATTGAAGTAGCGGTTAACCTGGCAATGGCCAAGGCTTATTTGCAGTATGATCCTGAGCTGATTTCTATGGATCAATTATTACAAAAAGTGGAGGATGCCGGTTTTAAAGGAAAACCTGAAGATGATCCATCACTGAAAGAAAATGTTTTCCTGGTGGAAGGGATGAGTTGCGCCTCATGTGCAGTGGGCCTTGAATCAAAATTACAGAATGTGGATGGTGTTAACGGGGCTAGGGTAAATTTTGCTTCCGGAAAAGCATATGTCAGTTATGATCATTCCCTGGTCAGCAGGGAGAAACTGGTTTCTCTGATCAACGAATCAGGTTACATGGTTGTCAATGGCGCGGAAAATAGTGAAACAGCAAAACAGGATACTACTGCTGAAGATCGTGAAGAAACGCTAGTCAGGCAGGCAGCTGCCAGAATGTGGCTTGCCATTGTCTTTGCTTCCGTGATCATGGTCTTGATGATGATCAATATGTTTATTCAGCCTTTGCCAGGCTATTTTGCAATTTCGGTGGTTTTGGCTTTTCCGGCAGTATTCGTTGCCGGCTGGGAAACTCACCGGGGAACTGTAAAAGCCCTGAAACGTTTCAGCGCGAACATGGATACGCTGGTAACCCTTGGTTCTGCCCTGCCATACCTCTTAAGTTTATTAAACTTTTTTTATCCGCTGACTACATTTGTTGAAATGGCTGCCAGTATTATGGCGCTGCACCTGGTTGGCCGTTACCTGGAAACCAGGGCCAGGGGCAGGGCTTCCCAGGCAATTAAAAAACTGCTGGCTCTGGGAGCGAAAACAGCCCGAATCATTGTTAATGGCCGGGAAATAGATGTTCCACTGGAGCAGTTGCAGGCAGGACATGAAATGCTGGTTAAACCAGGTGAAAAAATACCTACCGACGGGGTAGTTCTTGAAGGCAGCAGCAGCGTCGACGAATCGATGGCTACAGGTGAGTCAATACCTGTTGAGAAGATGATAGGCAGTGAAGTGATTGGGGCAACTATTAACGGGCAAGGTTTTCTCAGGGTCAGGGCAACCAGGGTTGGTAAAGATACTTTTTTGGCCCAGGTAATCAGGCTGGTTGAAGAGGCCCAGGGTTCCAAGGTGCCGATCCAGGAGTTTGCCGATCGGGTTACCGGTTATTTTGTTCCGACCGTGATTCTGATTGCCCTGGCATCATTTATATCCTGGCTTCTTTTCCCAGGTTTCCATTTGGCGGTAATCAGATTTTTCGACTTGCCCTGGACCAATATTGAAGCACCTGTGCTAACCCTGGCTTTTATGGCAGCGACTGCTGTTCTGGTAATTTCTTGCCCCTGTGCTCTGGGTCTTGCCACTCCGACAGCTTTGATGGTAGGCAGTGGAATGGGAGCGGAACAGGGGATACTAATCCGCAGCGGCGAGGCAATTCAGACAATGAAAGATGTTAAAATAATAGCTTTTGATAAAACAGGCACCCTGACCAGGGGTCAGCCGGCAGTAACAGATTTCAGCACTTTTAACGGTTTTGCTCACAAATCCGTACTTCTTCTGGCGGCAAGCCTGGAAGCTGTTTCAGAGCACCCGCTGGCTGGAGCCATAGTGGACAGGTCCAGGAAGGAAGGGTTAGACAGCCTTCCTGTCAGCGAGTTTAAGGCAGCAACAGGACAGGGAATCAGCGGTTTCGTTGAAGGGAAAATGGTTCTTGCCGGCAGTCGACGTTTTATGAAATCCGCCGGGGTCTCTTTCGATAGTGTGGAAGACCAAATAACATTATATGAAGAAGAGGGAAAAAGTATTGTGTTAATTGCTGTTGGCGGAGCGCTGGCCGGTATAGCTGCTGTCGCTGACACCCTGAAAGACGAGGCGGTCCAAACAGTGAAAGAGCTGAAAAATATGGGCCTTAAAACTGCAATGATAACCGGGGATAATCATGTTACGGCAGAAGCGATAGGGTTGCGGATTGGAATAAATGAAGTTATCTCAGAAGTTCTTCCGGAAGGAAAGGTTGATGCAGTAAAAAAACTGCAGTCAGAACACGGGCTGATAGCCATGGTTGGAGATGGGATTAATGATGCTCCCGCTTTAAAACAGTCAAATGTGGGGATAGCGATCGGGACCGGAACTGATGTGGCGATTGAAGCTGCAGACATTACCCTGGTGAGCGGTAACCTTGGGTCGGTAATATCAGCTATTAAATTATCGCGGGCTACATTTAATAAAATACGCCAGAATTATTTTTGGGCCTGGTTTTATAACAGTATTGCAATTCCTGTTGCTTTTCTGGGGCTGCTGCATCCGATTATCGGTGCCGGTGCGATGGCCCTGAGTTCCCTGAATGTGGTGCTGAACTCACTGCGTCTCAAAAAGACTAACCTGGCTCCCGACTATAGAGGAAACAAATCCTGATTATCCGGTTGAATTAATGATGCGCCCGTATTATAAACCAAAAGACCTGCTTAAATAGAGCGGGTCTTTGTTTATTTAATAACTCTTCACACTTTTTTGATTGATTTAACTGAAGGTCACCGGCTTTTTTACCAGGGGATTATAAAAATTATTTATTTGGCAGGAATGATTATTAAAATATAGAATATAATTATAAACAAATATATAATTATACAGGAGGTTATCGGTTATGAGTGTAAAAGTAGGCCAAAAAGCACCTGACTTTGAAGCAAACGTCTTTCATGAAGGGGCTTTTAAAAAAGTTAAACTTTCGGATTACCAGGGCAAATGGGTGATTATTTGTTTCTATCCCGGTGATTTCACCTTTGTCTGACCGACAGAATTGGCGTCAGTTGCCGCCAGGTATAAAGAAATCAAGGATCTTGATGCTGAAGTTTTATCCTGTAGTGTAGACAGCCAGTTTACTCATAAGATCTGGCAGGAAGTTGAACTTTCGAAGATGGTTGAAGGAGGCGTTCCATACCCGATGATGGCAGATACCGGGGGGAAAATCGGTACCCTTTACGGTGTCTATGACGAAGAAGGCGGAGTTAATGTGCGCGGACGTTTCCTGATCGATCCCGACGGAGTTATCCAGGCTATGGAAGTTTTAACTCCCCCGGTTGGGCGCAATGTTGATGAGCTGATTCGTCAGCTTCAGGCATTCCAACATGTTCGTAAGACAAACGAGCCTACTCCTTCAGGCTGGAAACCGGGCAAGAAGTCGCTTAAGCCAGGGCCGGACCTTGTTGGCCGGGTTTGGGAAGCCTGGAAAATCGGAGACTAAAGGAGTATTGAAAGTGCTGTATTTTTATTGTGTTAAAACCTGAACAACCTGTCGTAAAGCGAAAGCGTGGCTTTCGGAAAGAAGGGTAACTTTTTCATATCGCGATATTATCAGGGAACCGCTGACGGAAGAAGAACTGATCAGGATGGCTTCCCTTAAGGATTTAACTGTTAAGGAGCTGTTAAACCCCGGGAGTACTGTTTTTAAAAAAATGGGCTTAAAGATCGAAGCGCTTGATGATAAACAGGCAGCAACTTTAATCAACGAAAATCCCAGGATCATGCGTAGACCTCTTTTAAGTAATGGTCGGGACCTGGTGATAGGTTTTGATGTGGAAGAGTATTCAACCCTGGCGGGTGTATAACCCTTAATAAATACTGTTCAAAAAGCGGCCCCGGTTTCTAAAAAACCGGGGCTGTTTTATTGACGTAACCTTCATAAACTAAACTTATTCGGTTAATATATTAGTATAATGCTGGTGGAGGCGACACTATGAAATTGGAATGCAGGGGTATAAGTGTTGAATGTGTAAAAGGGGATATAGCTTCCCAGGTTGACCTGGAAGCGGTTGTTAATGCTGCTAATGCTGAACTGCTACCTGGTGGCGGGGTGGCCGGAGCCCTCCACAGGGCAGCCGGGCCGGGATTAGAAAAGGAAGGAAGGCAACTGGCCCTGCTCAAGCCTGGCCAGGCAGTGATTACCGGGGGGCATAATCTTCCCAATCGCTTTGTCATTCACTGCCTTGGGCCGGTATATGGTATCGATAAACCGGAAAAAATTCTGCTGGCCGATTGCTATCGTAATGCCCTTAAACTTGCCGAACAACATCAAATTAGCAGTATAGCTTTTCCATCAATCTCAACCGGAATCTTTGGTTACCCGATGGCAGAGGCTGCTACAATAGCTTTTAAGACGGTTGGAGAAATGCTACCGTTTTTAAAACGGGTTAAACTGATTCGTTTTGTCCTATATGATGCTGAAGCCCTGCAGCTACACGCTGAAATAATGAACGGTATTTTATAAAACAGGAATATAGCGGGCACTGATTGAGAAAGGTATTAGCATGTTTTACTCGAATAGAATAATTAACCATAGAGTAAATAAACAGGCAGGGCAGGTGAAAATATGGACCCAAAAGATGAAGCTTTTGAAAAAGCAATCAATACTATAAAAATTGAACTAAGCGATCAGGAAAAGGTAGCGCTGCATGATCAGCTTGGTCGATTTCAGAAATGGCTTGAATTGATGGAGATGGCAGAAACAGAAGGTTCTGATCTGCATTATTTCGGTTGCAGCGTGGAAAATAATATGAGAGAAGATCGACCGCTGGAAAGCGATCTGGAGGAAATCAGAAAAGAAGCTGTTGAGTTTGAAGATGGTTTCTACCTGGTTCCCAGAATAATTGATTAAACCCCGGCAAGGAGGTTTGCTGTGAAGGCAACGGAGCTAAATGCGCTTAAAGCTGCGGAGGCGATTAATAATCAGGAAGTGTCGGCTACCAGCTTTGTCGAAGAGATAATTGATTACTGTAAAGAACTAGATAACAAGAAAAAAATATTTTCCCACCTGGCTGACGAAAAAGCGCTGGAGCAGGCAGCCGCGGTCGACCAAAAAGTTCAGGGTGGTTTCAATCTGCCCCTGGCAGGGGTGCCACTGGTCATTGCCGATAATTATGCTTTCAAGGGTATGCCTGCTGCTATTGCTTCCAGGACCCTGCAAAATTACCATCCGCCATTCAGCGCAGCAGCTGTGGAAAAACTAACTGGTGCCGGAGCGGTTGTGATCGGGAAAACAATTGTTGGAGATATGGGGCTTGATACAGTTGCTGAAAAAGACAAAGAAGGTTCTTTATTTAAAGCTCCTCTTTATTTAGCAAAAGGGGGCGCTGCTGCCGCGGCAGCAGGTGGCTGTATTTTATCCCTGGAAAGTGACAGCAGTGGCATAACCAGGCAAACAGCTTCGCGAAACGGGGTTTTTGGCCTGCGCCCCACACCCGGAAGGGTTTCTAGGTTTGGTTTAAATCTGTGTTGTGGCTCATTTGATTATCCCGGTTTTGCTGCTGCCCACCTTGGTGATTTAGCTGTTTTATTACAGGCATCAACAGGATACGATGAGCGTGATGTTATGACTGCTGCCAACCGTATCCAGCGTGATAAATTTGTTTACGATAATAACCCGTCAAGGTTAAAAATCGGTTTCTTTCCTTCGTATTTAGACTTTCTTGATGCAGAAGTGGCAGATACTTATGAAAAAATGCATCTGCTATGCAGAAAAATTGGTTTTAAAACTGTAGACTTGAAGTTGGGAATCCTGCAGGAATCTCTGCGGGCTTTTTATGTAATCTCATATGCCGAAACATCATCAACTTTGAGCCGGTTTGATGGTATCCGTTTTGGCTCTGCGGCAGAAAGCGATGACCTGGAGGAGTATTATTTCAAAACCCGGCGGCTTACTTTCGGGTCTGAAGCATGCCGCCGTTCAATAATTGGTACATACCTGTTAAGTGATGAAAACTATGGACGTTATTATAAAAAAGCGCTCAAAGTATTGAATAACACCCGGCGGCTTTTTGCAGAAATGCTGGATAAGTGCGATCTACTTCTTATGCCTCTTTATAAATCTGCTTCTCCGATAGCTGGTGCAGACTTTATTCAAACATACGAAGAGAATTGCTTGACTGCCCCGGTAAACATGGCAGGATTACCTTCCCTGGCTTTTCCCGGCGGTTTTCAGGTAATAGCAGAACCCTTTGGAGAAGAAAAATTGCTGGCGCTGGCGGAAAACCTTTCAATCGTTGAAGAAGTAACAGGCAGTAACAGCGAAAAGGGGGAGGTGTGATTAAATGGCCTACGAAATAGTGATTGGCCTCGAAGTCCATGTTGAACTGCAAACAGCGAGTAAACTGTTTTGTTCCTGTCCAAATAGTTTTGTATCAGAGGCAAATAAACATACTTGCCCAGTGTGCCTGGGGTTCCCAGGAGCACTTCCCCGTTTAAATCGCGAGGCAGTAAAGCGGGCATTAACGGCTTCACTGGCTCTTAATTGTCAGATCGCCCTGACCAGTTATTTTGATCGTAAAAATTATTTTTATCCCGATATGCCAAAAGGGTACCAGATCTCTCAGTTTTTTGAACCTATAGGAAGGTACGGTCATCTCGATATTGAAGACGATCGGGGAGATCTAAAAAGAATCCGTATCGGACGGGTTCACATGGAAGAAGATGCAGGAAAGCTCGTCCATTCACCTTCTGGTGACGGGGCGATGGTCGATTATAACCGCGCCGGAGTCCCGCTGGTTGAGATCGTGACCGAACCGGATCTTTGTTCACCGGGCGAGGCAAGACGTTACTTGGAAAAGTTAAAGGCAGTTCTACAGTACGCTAGGGTATCAGACTGTAAAATGGAAGAAGGCAGTCTCCGTTGCGACGCGAACATATCACTGCGCCCTGCCGGCAGTAAAGTGCTGGGCAATAAAACAGAATTAAAAAATATGAATTCATTTAAAGCTGTGGAACAGTCATTGGAGCACGAGATAAAAAGACAGAGGAAGATTCTCGACAATAACGAACAGGTATTATCGCAAACGCTGCGCTGGAATGAGGAAAGCGGTACGACGATTGCCATGCGGGGTAAACTTCAGGCTCAGGATTACCGCTGTTTTACTGATCCCGAACTGACCCCGGTTTGCCTTACAGATGAAGAAGTTGAAAGAGCTAAAACTGCCCTGCCGGAGATGGCGGAAGAAAGGGCCCTTCGTTTTGTGAAGGAGCTCGGGCTGCCGGTTTATGACGCAGGAGTTCTTACAGCAACCAGGGACCTGGCTGATTACTTCGAAAGCTGCCTGAAACACTTCAATAACCCTAAAACAGTCAGTAACTGGGTAATGGGTGAATTAACCGCTCTTTTAAACAGTGCCGGCCAGGAAATTAAAGGCTGTCGTTTTAGTCCCAAATTCATGGGAGAGCTGCTTGAAATGATCGATGAGAAGGTTATCAGCGGGAAAATTGCCAAGGATGTTCTCGATAAATCATTCAAAAGCGGGAAAGCTCCGCACGAAGTTGTTAAAGATGAGGGATTATTGCAGATCAGCGATCAGTCAGAACTGGAAACGTTAGTTAAAAAGGTGATTGCAGGTAATCCGGATAGTGTGGAAAGTTACCGGGGTGGTAAAAAGAAAGTTATCGGTTTTCTTGTTGGCCAGGTTATGCAGGAAACTAAAGGTAAAGCAAATCCCCAGGTTGTTAATGAGCTGTTAGTGAAGATTATAGAAGAGAATGGTAAATGATACATACAGGCTGGTCTAGCAAGAGTTAATACAGGTAATAATAATTAAGGAAGGGCTAATGCCCTTCCTTTTATGTCACTTTTATGTGCCCGTTATTTCCTGATACGCCCACTCAAGCCATTGCATGGCCAGTTTCAGATCTTCTGCCTCCACCGTGGCGCCGCACCAGAAGCGCAACCCCGGAGGAGCGTCCCGGTAAGAGCCTATATCAAAAGCCGCTTTTTCGTCGGCCAGTAATTTAACCAGCTCTTTAATTCTGTCAGGTTCGAGTTCTACTGTAAGGCATACACTGGTGTTGGATCTGGTTTCAGGATTTGATGCTAAAAAAGAGATCCAGTTCCGGGTTGTTACAAAATCTTCAATTATCCGCAGATTATTCTCACTGCGCCGGACCAGGGCCGGCAGGCCGCCGATGCTTTCTGCCCAGCAGAGAGCATCAATATAGTCTTCATTACAAAGCATTGAAGGTGTGTTAATTGTAGATCCCTCAAAAATATCCTTAATTAAATTACCGTTTTTTGTCAGCCTGAATATTTTTGGTAAAGGTCTGGGAGGGTTAAAAGTTTCAAGCCGCTCTACTGCCCGCGGTGATAAGATTAATACGCCGTGCCCGGCTTCTCCCCCCAGTACTTTTTGCCAGGAAAAAGTGGCCACATCAAGCTTGTCCCAGGGGATATCCATGGCGAATACAGCTGATGTTGCATCGCAAATTGTTAACCCTCCACGGTTGATGGGGATAAAATCACCATTCGGCACTTTAACTCCGCTGGTAGTGCCGTTCCAGGTGAAAACAAGATCATGTTCAAAGTTTACCTGGCTTAAATCAGGCAGGTGGCCGTAATCAGCAGCATACAAGTTAACATTTTCAAGATTAAGCTGCCTGGTAATGTCATCAGCCCAGGCTTTGCCAAACGATTCAAAGTAGACAACGTCCACAGGCCGGGCTCCAAGCAGGTTCCACATGGCCATCTCTAGAGCTCCTGTATCGGATGCCGGCACGATTCCAACCAGGTAGTCATCAGGCAGGTCAAGCAGCTGCCTGGTTTTTTCAATTGCTTTCTGCAGGCGGGCTTTCCCAATATTACTGCGATGTGAGCGTCCCAGTATGGAGATATCCAGCTTGTCCAGGCTGTAACCGGGACGTTTAGCGCATGGTCCGGAAGAAAAATTGGGACAGGCCGGTTTTTGCTCAGGTTTTACGTTCATTATTTTGTCCTCCAGCTTCGTTAACATTGTGCAGATAATATATATCAACAATTGGCGCCTGTAAATAAATGCGAGTATCCATGTTACAAAAAGCACAAGCGAATAATTTTTATTTTACCTTATTGTCATGCTGCTGTAAACGTGAAACCGGTTTTGCACTAAAAATTTTTGTTCTCTTAATGTGATCTGTTATAATAAGAATGTAGTAATGAAAAAAGATATCAATTAGAATAACAACTGCAGCTTATTATTTATAATGCGTTATCTAATAATGAATAATATTTTCATTAAGGAGGGGTGTTCCGTGCGTCGTTTTGTTATATTTATTCTGGCCCTGCTCATGGTTACTGTTGTAAGTGCCTGTTACAGTAGTGATTTTAAGCATGCTGATCCGGGGAAAACAAGAGCTGTTACCACAATTTATCCTCTTCATAACATGATCAACGAGCTGGGTGGTGAGCTGATTAGCGCTGATTATCTGCTGCCTCCCGGTGCAAGTCCTCATACTTTTGAGCCGACGGCAGAACAGGCCAGATTAATCAGTGGCGCCGAGCTTTTTGTTTATATTGGTGCGGAGCTGGATCAGTGGGCGGTTAAGATGGCCGATGGCTCAGATCCAGGACAGAAAGTTCTTGACCTGTCGCTTGAGGTACCTCTTATAACCCGCGAAACTAAGGAGAATGACCAGGATTCCTGTGAAGAGCACGGCCATGACCACGGACCTGCCGATCCTCACTACTGGCTTGATCCGGTTTTGGTCAGGGATTATCTTGCCCCGGCTATAACAGATGCTCTAGTCTCACTATCACCTGCTGATGAACAGTATTTTCTTGAACAACTTGAACGGTACCGGGAAGAGCTGAATAAACTTGACCGGGAAATAAAAGCAGAGCTTGCAGCATATTCAGTAAAGAAATTCATAACATTCCATTCAGCCTGGCACTATTTTGCCCTTCGCTATAACCTGGAAGAAGTTGCTGTAATTGCCAATTTCCCCGGTCAGGAACCCTCGGCCGGCTGGATGGCTGAGTTGGTTAAACTGGTTGATGAAAAGAAGATTAAGGTGATATTTGCCGAGCCCCAGTTTTCTTCTGCACTGGCTGAACAAATAGCAGCAGAAAGCGGTATTGAAGTATTGCTGCTCGATCCAATTGGGGGAGAAGGCCTTGGAGGCAGGGAAACCTATCTTGATTTGATGCGTTACAATCTCGAGCTATTCAAGAAGGGATTTTCAGAAGAATAACGAGGCTGAGGTTTATCAGGGGAGGCTGCCGGTTTGAAAACTGTAATCGATGCCCGAAATATTACTGTGATGCTTAGTGGTAAAGAAGTTCTTAAAAAAATCAGTTTTTCCGTGCGGCAGGGGGAACTTGTTGGTATTATCGGGCCGAACGGGGCCGGTAAAACGACTCTGCTCAGGGCTCTGTTGGGCCTGGTTCCCCTGGCAAATGGCACCCTGAAAGTAATGGGCTGCTCATATCCAAATTTAAAAGCGGCAAGAGCAGGAATCGGTTATATGCCACAGAGACAATCGTTTGCAAGAAACATTCCCTTGTTGGTCAGTGATGTTGTGGCAACCGGATTACTGTCGCATAAAACCCTGTTTAAAAGGCTTGATAAGGCCGAGAGTAAAATTATTGAGTCGCTTGATGCAGTAAGCATGAAGACTTACCTGAAAAGATCTTTTCAGGATCTTTCAGGAGGAGAACAGCAGCGAGTTTTACTGGCCAGGGCCTTGGTTCGTCAGCCTGGTTTGCTGTTGCTTGATGAGCCGAACTCCGGACTTGATTTTAATGCTCAAAGACAGTTTATAGAAATGCTTGATAAGCTAAAATCTAAAATGAATCTTGCAATAGCCTATGTCTCACATGATCTTGTTTCCATTGCTGCTTCTTCTGACAGTCTGCTCTGTATAAACCGGACCATGCATATACATGGCGATCCGGCTGAAGTAATCCACAGCCCCCATTTTGAATGTGTTTATCGCTGCCAGTTTGATTTGCTGAATAGTATTTTGCATGAAAGGGAGTGTTTGAATGAGTGAGATGATTTCCTATGCTTTTATGCAGAAAGCACTTCTGGCGGCAGTTCTTGTAGGTCTGCTCTGCTCTACCCTATCTTTTTTTGTCGTAATCAAAAAGCTTTCTTTTCTTGGTGCCGGTATTTCGCATACTGCTCTTGGAGGTATTGCTATCGGACTCGTCACCGGCGTTGACCCGGTTTTAACAGGATCAATATTTGCAGTCGGGACCTCAATGAGTATCGGTTATATCAGCAAAGCAGGAAAGGTAGGCGAAGATACGGTTATTGGTATTTTTTATGCAAGCGGGATGGCTCTGGGCATCACCTTGATCAGCTCGTTTAAAGGATATTATCCGGAGCTGTTTACCCTGTTGTTTGGAAATATTTTAGCGGTAACAGTCAAAGATATATTAATAATGGCGGCAGTATTGTTTACTGTCCTCCTGTTTGTAGGTATTTTTTTTAAAGAGCTGATTGCGATTTGTTTCGACGAAGAAATGGCTGAGGCTGGGGGAGTGCCTGTAAACCTGATATACATGGGACTTCTGGCGGCAATGGGTTTGACTGTGATGGTGTCTATTCAGCTGGTCGGTGTTGTTCTTGTGTCAGCGCTCATTGTTATTCCAGGTGCAATCGCCTCCCGCCTGAGCAGAAATTACCGCAGCATGCTTTTAGTATCACTGTTATTTGGTACGGGAGGAAGTTTATGCGGGCTTATTATATCCTATGTTTATCCTGTCCCTCCCGGTGCGGCTATTGTCCTAATCCTTGCACTTTTATTCGGCCTGATCATAGCTTTTAAACTTCTGTTTGATAGAAAACGCCCCATACTGATTAAGGAATAGCACTGAATGCTCCGGACCGATGAAAGCAGGTGTTTTAATGAAAGAGAAACAACTGGCAGCGATTAAAAATATATTGAGGAAGAATGGTTATAAACTAACCTTGCCCCGTTTGGTAATTATTCAATGTCTGCTAAGGAATAAAGACCATCTAAGCATTGCCGGTATTTATGAACGTATTTGTGACGAAAACCCCGGTATCGGTATGACAACTGTCTACCGGACTGTTGACCTTTTGCTTGAGCTGGGTATAGTCAGAATTTTAATTTTAAAAAACAGCCAGCCACTCTTTGAGCTGAATTGGCCTAACGACCATCACCATCACCTGGTTTGCAGACGCTGTGGAAAAGTTGTTGAGTTTGGCAGCTGTAATTTTAAACAGATTGCCGGTGAAATTGAAAAGGTTACCAACTTTACAATTGAAGAGCATACCCTGGAGGCATACGGGTTATGCCCGAAATGCTCAGACGTCAATCATTCAACAGAAAAGATATAGTAATAAATTGGCTGCCCCCCATACTGGGGTTCTACTTCGATGTTAGGATATTCCTCAGCTATAGATTTAATCAGGGCAGCAGTTTCGCTATGTACGACATCCTGTCCACTGAAAATTGTAACCAGGTCGTCACTTTCAGTGACAATCTGCCTGAGAAGTTCTGCAGCTACCTGTTTTAGGTCGTCGCCTGATGACATGATCTTATCGCTGTATAGACCTACATACTGTCCTTCCCTTATCTCTTTGCCTCCGGAAAAAGTGTCTCTTGTGGCATAGGTTACCAGGCCGGTTTTGACCTCTTTGCTAGCTTTCTCCATCGCCTGAAGGTTTTCTCCGGTCGGAATGCGCGGATTGTAGGCAAGGAGGGCGGCCAGCCCTTCGGGCAGGGTTTTTGTTTTTAGTACCTCTATTTCCTTATTGGCCAGGTTTTTAACCTGTTCAGCGACCATGATGATGTTTTTATTGTTTGGCAGAATTATAGCGCCCTGCTGGGGCAGTTTTTCGACAGCTTTTAACATCTCTTCCACGTTGGGATTCATTGTTTGGCCGCCGTAAACTATTTCATCGGCCCCCAGGCTGAGAAAAATTTCCCTGAAACCCTCACCAAAAGAAACTGAAATGATACCGACTTCACCTTTTTCATGGGGCAGAACCGATGGCAGAATAAAAACATTTTCATTGTTGGCATGGCTATTCTTTGCTCTATCTGCTTGCTGGTCGATCATGTTTTCTATTTTTATGTCATGCAGCGAACCGTAATTCTGGCAGGTTTGCAGAACCAGGCCCGGTGCTTGGGCATGGATATGAACTTTAATGAAGCCCCGGTCTCCGACAACCAGCAGTGAATCGCCCAGCGGTTCAAGCAATCTCTTCAGGGTATCCAGATTATCCAGGTTATCACTCTCGGTTATTAAAATCAGTTCTGTGCAGTATGGGTTTTCAAGGTTAAACTTTTCACTGGTTGCAAATGCTGGAGTATCAATTGTCATGGCCCCGAAGGCCGGCTGATTATCATCTTCACCTTTGTTTGTAAGCAAATCGTTAATAGATTTTTTCAGGGCATAGAGACATCCTTCAAGGAATACAAGCAGACCAAGGCCACCGGCATCAACAACACCAGCCTCTTTAAGAGCCGGCAGCATTTCAGTAGTTTTTGCCAGGGCTGTTTTTCCGTTTTTTATAGCTTCTTCGATGCTGTCCTGCAGGTTGCTGCCTCTGCGTGAAGCTGATCTCAATCCGCGGGCCATCTCTCGCGAAACGGTCAGAATAGTTCCTTCGACCGGTTTGGATACGGCTTTATAGGCATAAACTACCCCGTATTGAAAAGCTTTGCTCAGTTCAGCTGAAGTTATTTTTTCTTTTCGCTGCAGACCGTGAGCGATTCCTTTTAAAATTTGCGAAAGAATAACTCCTGAATTGCCACGGGCACCGAGTAGGGCCCGGGAGGCGACTATTTCAGAGAGTTCGCCTATCGATTGCCCTTCATAGGCCAGGGTACCTTCTACAGCGGCCTTAAGGGTCATACTCATGTTCGTACCTGTGTCACCATCAGGAACCGGGAAGACGTTTAAAGAGTTTATTTTATCTTTTTGCTGTTCAAAGAATAAATTTGCGCCAAGGATCATTTTTTTAAAATCCCCTGCACGCAAAAAAGTTCTTGCTTCTTTATCAACCGGATTATCCAAAACTTGTCTCCTTGTTTTATGATATCAGTTTTTACTTAACTGAATAATAACACAGTTCTCATGGTAATGTCACCTTGCCGCTGCCGTTCTTTAAACATGATTTCTTAGCATTAATTCAGAGGGATGGGGTTCCAGGTAGGTTTGATTTTCAAGGTAATCGATACTGTACTTGCGAATATAGTGTTTCAGTATAGTTAAAGGGACAATCAGCGGAGTATAACCTGCAGCATAGCTATCGATCAATTCCAATAGCTCTGATTTTTCATCAGAAGAAATGACTTTTTTAAAATATCCCATTATATGCTGCAGCACATTTACATTCTTTTTAACCGTTGCTTTTAGTTTTAAGGCTTCAAGAAGATTGTCCTGGTAATTTTCATATAGCTCTAATGAAGCTATATTTTTACCATTTGCCACGAGTTTACCCATTACAGATAGATGTCGGGTGCTGTGAGCCATTAATTGCAGTTTATGCCGGGCATGAAAGTGAATCAAATTTTTATAGCTCGGTTCCTGCTGCATAAAAAGCTTCCAGCGGTAAAAGCAGAATATCCGTTCAATAAAATTTTCCCTTAATGGTATATCATGCAGACGTCCTTCTTCTTCGACCGGAACTGAGGGAAATGCTTTTACAAAAGCATCGGCGAATAAACCCCGGCCTGTATTCCCGGAGAAGCCCGATGAGTTGTATATTTTTATCCGATGCAAGCCTGAGCTGGGCGATTTGCTTTTAAAGATGAAAGCAGACAGGTTTTCCTGCTCCAGTTCCCGGATTTTTCTTTTACAAAAACTATTCATTTGATCTGTATAATCTACCTTGCTTCTTATGGTTATCAGACGTGGAGCTTCCGGATCTCCTTCGAGGTGCATCGCTTCACGGGGTACAGGCAGACCGCACTCTACCTCCGGGCAGACAGGGACAAAATCAAAATAATAACCAAGAATATCAATTATATAACGATCCTGTTTGTGACCACCATCATAACGTACCTTGTTACCAAGCAGGCATGAGCTTACTCCAACTTTAATTTTACTGTTCACTTATTAATTCCTCCTCCACAAGTTAGGTTCGATTAAAAGCATCTCTTTTCCTTTGCAAAATTTTCTTATCATTAAGAAGGGTTAAACTGGGGCTTTGTCGAAAAAACAGAGATACTTTGCATCCAGGGAAGGATGGTGCCGGTATTCATGCTGGAGGGCAGGCGCAATTATTTTTGCAGTAGGACAATATTTTATTTCTTAATTCTCGGAATAGTATTCTTTTCACTGCCGGCAGGCTTGGTGGAAGCCCGTTCGCTTGAAATTGTGGAGGTTGATATAAGAGCAGAAATATTACCCAATGGTGATCTCAGGGTAGTTGAGAGCCGTACTGTTGATTTCAATGGCCAGTTTCAGGGTATGTATCAGGAGATTGATTTTTTTGAAATTGAACTTTACAGTGAAATAAATGTTCGTGAAGGAGACAATTATTACACAATTGTAGACCAATTTCCCACGACAGAACCGGGGACCTATTCGATCCAGGTTTATGGTGAAGATTATTTTACCGTAGACTGGAGTTTTTATGCCCTGGATGAAAAAAGAACTTTTACACTTGAATATATTGCCCGTGATGTTGTTGTGGTTCATAACGACGTGGCTGAGTTTAATTACAAGTTCATCGGGGATCGCTGGGGTTTCCCCAGCAGCAGCGCTTTTGTCCGCTTAACTCTTCCCAATGGAGCGGAATCAGAAGATGTAAGAGCCTGGGGGCATGGTCCGCGTAATGGTGAAATAGACATTATCAGCCCTTCCGAGATAACCTGGTGGGTGGCGCCTCTTCCAGCCAACACTTTTTTGGAGGGGCGGGTTACTTTTCCTGTTTCACTTGTTCCGGAGTCAGGCAGGTTTAGCGGCAGGGAAGCCCTGCCTGATATTTTAAAAGAAGAACAGCGCTGGGCAGCTTCTACAAATGCTTTGCGTTATGCTCATAAGTTTCAGGGCTACATAACCATTTTGCTGTTAGCCCTGGGAGGCTGGCGGTTGCTGGTTCTCTGGCGAAAAGCGCTGAACCGCAAGAGCGCCTACCGGGGCGATTATTATCGTGAGTTGCCCGGTGATTACTCTCCGGCTGCAGCAGGGTATCTTTGGAACAAGAAAAAGATCATGCCTGATAACCTGTCAGCCCAGATTCTTAACCTTGCCCGGTTGCGGCATTTAAAAATTGAAGAGATACCGGGTGGCGATGATTTTCAGCTGGTAGAACAGCAATCAGAGCGCCCTCTTTCCTCCCTGGACACCTTGATTATGGAATTTATATTTAAAACGGTTTATAAGCATTTTGCAACTGACGAGGATAAGGAAAACGATGAAAAGGCTGGTCAATTGAGTAAGATAGTTACTTTTAAGCAAATACAGGAATATGCTAAGAAAAGGGCAAACCAGTTTTACAGCTTTTACAACTCCTGGTCTTCAGCAGCAAAAAAAGCCGGAGAAGAACAAAAATTTTTTGGGAAAAGTTCTGCCTTTAACTGGGGATGTCTGCCGCTTATCCTGATGATCGTACTAGCCCTAGTTGCCATGATCTGGTGGGAGCTATATCTTCTCGGTGTTATTCTGATTATACTGCCTTTCATTTTGTTTTTTGCATCGCCAAATACTTACTATACTGAATACGGTGCTGATCAGCTTATGAAATGGAGGGCTTTTCGTAAATTCCTGCTCCATTTTTCATCTATGGACCGTTCAGCGGTTCCTTCACTGGTTATCTGGGAGCATTATTTGGTTTATGCCGTGGTGCTTGGAGTGGCCAAACAGGTTATTGACCAACTTGCCCTTGTTTTCCCAAAACCAGAAATTGATCCCACATTTAACCAGACCAGCTGGTCTGGTTTTGGTGCTGCACACAGCCTGGCGGCCATACACAGTATGAGCAGGATGACCACTTCCCTGAACAGGACAATCAGCGGGGCCAGGCGCACGGCAAGTTCAACAATAGCTGCTTCAAGGTCCAGTTCGAGTTCCAGGTCTTCAGGCGGCTTTTCATCAGGCAGCGGCTTTGGCGGCGGTGGTTTTTCAGGCGGTGGTGGTGGCGGTTTTGGCGGTGGTGGCGGCGGCTTTCGTTAAGGGGAACCAAAAATGTTGTATAATGGTCCTAGTACCTGAACTACTTAAGGGGGAGGACTTTACTGATGAGAAAAACGATGAGGCTATTAATCCTTGTACTGCCGCTTATTATAGTATTAATGGTTCTACTTCCCGGGTGTCAGCCTGCCGATACTGCTATTGAACAGCAACCTGTGATCGAAGAAAGTGGTGTTCTGGCCGGAAGCGGGGAGAATGGTACGGTATTAATAACTGTAAATGGCACTACCCTTTCATTCGGCTTGGATGAAAGTGCGATGCTGGCAGATATAAACGTGGGGGATGAAATTGTTTTTACCTACATTGAAGCTGAAGAAACGCTGCTAATACTAACAATTGAGAAGATTGTGAAGGAACCGGAACTGCTTACCTGTAGGGGTATTTATAACGGTCAGATTGACAGCCATTCAGTGGAAATTGAAATTGATGGCAAGCCGGTTGCATTTTCTATCAACGGCAACTTTAATCCTGATTTGATTGAAAGTGGTTCCATAATTGAATTTACTTATACAGAAAGTGAACACAGGCCCCTGATTATTTCTGTAGATAATGTTGAGCAGCCGGCTGAAGAAGATGATGACTTTGTGATTGGGGAAGGAATCTATGTTGGTCAGATTGATCCCCAATCGGTTGAAATTCAAATTCAGCGGGCATTTACGCTTGCTGGAGATATTGATGTTGAAAGCATTGAAGATGGAGCCCTGGTTGCTTTTACATATATGGAAAGTGGTCAGCAGGCGGTAATCGAATCAATCCAAAAGGTCGAGCAGCCTATCGAAGGTGATTATATGCATGGAACGCTGGTGGGCCGGATTGATGCCAACTCGATTGAGGTTGAATATTACCAGGCTTTTACTGTTGGTGAAGTGGATCTGGATAATATCGATGATGGAGAAAGAATTGTATTCACCTACAGAAGCGGTGAACACCGGCCTGAATTAATTTCAATTAGCATGCCTTGATCTTGATTATTGCAAAAGCAAAAACATGCAGCTTTAATTGTAAGTAAAAGGCCATCACCTTAACCGGTTTGCCAGTGATGGCCTTTCAGTGGTTTCTTATATATTCTTGTCCCCTTGTTTTACAGGCTTTGAACATGTTAATATAGGTAAGTGTATCAGAATTATCATGTTTAATTACAGCTGAATCAGAGTAGCTGAACATGGTGATTCAGGCTGGAAGGAATATGATAAAAAAGGTTTAGTGTTTGAGAGGGGTATTTTAATGGCAGATTGTAAAACATGTGGTATGTCATACGACCGGAATCAATATCAGGTATGCCCTTACTGCGGGGAAGAGTCCGGGGAGGATTCTGTTATTAATAAAGAGATGTCGGGCAGTGGAGCGGCAGTAAAAGAATCTGCCGGTGGCAGTAATGATCAAAAAGAAAAAAACAGGGGCTCGCTTGATTCAGATAAAAGATCTGCCGCTAGCAGTTTAAAATATATTATAACCGGTGCAGTTGTTCTGGCAATAATAGCTGCTGTTATCTATGCTATATTTGCTTTCAGCAATTCAGGTATTACTGTTCCTGATAAATATCCTACAATCCAGGAAGCCATTGATGCTGCTGAAGACGGAGACGTTATTGTTGTTCAGGTTGGCGTATACAGGGAAAATCTAGATTTCAGGGGAAAAAATATAACCCTGCAAAGTGTTGATCCCGATGACGAGGCTATTGTAGAGGAAACAATAATTGACGGTGGCGGAAGTGGAACCGTAGTATCTTTTCGCAGTGGTGAAGGCGAAGGGGCTGTTTTAAGCGGTTTAACCATTACCAGGGGTAGCGGTGTGTTAATTTCCGGTGGTAGCTCACCGGTGATTGAAAAATGTGTTATTGAGGACAATAACGCAGAATTTGGAGCCGGTATTGCTATATTTGATTCCGCCCCGACAATCAGGAATAATACCATTAGAGGTAATTCGGGCTTTCTTGGAGGCGGATTATACATAGAAGAATCCTCGCCTTTAATTGAAAACAATCTGATCACCGGTAACCGGGCCGAAATGGGTAGCGGGCTCGTGATTATTTCAAACTCAGCTCCCGAACTGGTCGGTAACAGTATTGATAATAATACGGCTACCAGATTAGGCGGTGGTGTTGTTGTGGCAGTCTATTCCACCCCTGCTATCCGGGATAATTCTATTACCAATAACCGTGCTGAACTTAACGGGGGGGGGCTGCTAATCGAAGAGTCAGAGCCTTCGGTAGAAGATAATTTCATTTCTGCTAACAGGGCGGCCAACGGTGGAGGTATTTTTGTTGTTAATACATTAAGCAAAGCACTGGTGATCAGGAACAATAATATTTCTGATAACCTTTCCTATATTGCAGGAGGAGGTCTTTACCTGGAAGGTTCCTCTCCCACTGTCGAAAACAACGAATTTAAAAATAATATATCCGAATACCTGGGAGGGGGAGCGGCAATTAATAACTCAGCCCCGTTTTTTGGTTCTAATATTTTCGAAAATAACCAGGCGCAGGATGTTGGCAGCGGGGGAGCAGTGTGGATATCTGAAAACTCGGTATATGAAACAGCCGAGCCCGATACAAATAGGTATACCCGGAATGTACCGGATGATCTGTTTCAGCAATAAAGAATCCCGAAGGGGATGATTGTTGCCAGAAAGGAGCACTTGATAACATGTCAGAAAAAAACGGAGGAATCTCCGCGAAGTATAAAATAATTGTTGTGGGAGCAGTCGTACTCATTGCCGCAGTGATTGCCGCAGTAATGCTCTATAATCCCAACATTTCTGTTCCAGGCAAATACAGGACTATTCAGCAGGCAATTGAGGCGGCATCAGATGGTGATATCATCGTTGTGGAGCCCGGAGTTTATTATGAGCAGATTAACTTTATGGGGAAAGAGATAATTATTCGCAGCACCGATCCTGATGATCCTGAAGTTGTTGCGGCTACAATTATAGACGGCCGTAAAAGGGGTTCGGTTGTTACCTTTAACAGCGGGGAAGGACAGGATGCAGTGTTGGAAGGCTTTACTGTAACAGGTGGGGTAGGAACCCTGCTGATGCTTGAGCACCAGTATGATGGCGAAGATATTGTAAATGAAGGTTACTACGGTGGTGGCATCCTGGTTAGCAACGGCAGTTCGCCCACAATAACAAAGAATGTAATCAGGGGGAATAGTGTTGATCTTGACGGTGGAGGGATAGCGGTTCAGGAAAACTCTAACCCTGCAATAACCGGTAATGTTTTTGAGAATAACAATGCTTTTAACGGCGGGGCAATATCAATATGGCAGTCGAGCCCTGCCATTGAAGATAATCAGTTCGAAGATAATCAGGCCGGCTACCTTGGTGGAGCTATTCTTGTTGATTTTGACTCTTCACCCGTGATTGATAACAATGAGATATTTAATAACGGTTCTACCAGCGGCGGCGCTATAGCGGTATGGTATAGCAACCCGATCATATCAGCTAACAGTATCCATAATAACTCAGCAATATGGTACGGTGGAGGCATAGCAGTTTTTGATTCATCGCCCAGTATTGATAGTAACACTATTTCTAGAAATTCGGCGACCAATAACGGTGGTGGCCTGGCAGTGGCTGAAAATTCTTCTCCCATTATCAGTAACAATATTATATCCCGTAACTATACCGAAGAAAACGGTGGAGGGATAGCTGTTATTGAAGGTTCTTCACCGTTGATTCTTGATAACGACATATCTGAAAATGCAGTTTTATATGGCGGGGGAGGAATCTACATTAATGATTCCAGCGCTGAAGTCAGCGGGACCAACCTTTCCGGCAACCTGGTTCAGCAGGATGGCGGTGGCCTTGCCGTGTTAGCCGGTTCAACGTTAGTAATTGGCAACAGTATAATTGATGACAATACTGCCGGCAGGGCCGGAGGTGGGCTGGTTATTGGCGACGGTTCTACAGTTACAATAGAAGATTGTACTATATCGGGGAATAAGGCAATTACGGGTGGCGGCATTATTTCACAGGCATCTGAATCGAATGTGGTAAGAACAATTATTTCAGACAACATTGCTCAGGCCGGTTCCGGCGGCGGGGTTTTTCTGATGGTTAATTCAAACGGCTCGTTTAGCAATTGTGATTTTATCGGCAACCAGGCCAACGAGTTTGGTGGAGGCATGGTGATTTTTGATGATTCCTCTGCAATGTTGCGCGGAAATGCTTTCACAGGTAATGAAGCCCAAATGGGCGGCGCCTATATAGGGTTTGGCGATGCCAGCATCGATATTACCGAACCGGATGACAACACCTATAACAATAATATCCCTGAGGATGTAGATCCTGTTGTTGAAGAGGGTGAAACGGTAGAGGATGAATAAGTGGGTTTGATATTCTGGTAGCATTTATAAACCGGGAGGCATTTACTCTTTATAATATAAGTAATGTCTCCCGGTTTATTTTACTAAGCGCAGTATTTTTTAAGACATCAGCTTGTTTTCACTTTCCAGCGCCTGGTAAGTTCGATATCCTCCGTTCAGATTCTTCACTTTTTTAAAATGTTTTTGTTTAAGAATTCTCTTGGCGAAATAAGAACGCAAACCTATACTGCAGTATGTTACTGTTTCTTTTTTCGGATCAAGCTCATTCACCCTCTCCCTGATTGCACCGAGGGGAATGTTGATGCTGCCGGCGATATTGCCTTCTTCATATTCTTCAACTTCCCGAACATCAATGATCTGCCGATCAGGGGTAAGATTATTTATAAGATCTGCTGCTTCGGTTGTTTCATAGTCTGCATCAAGCAAATTAGAGGCAACAAAACCAACCATATTCACAGGGTCTTTTGCCGAAGAATAAGGAGGTGCATAGGATAGCTCGAGGTCGTGCAGGTCGTATACTGTAAGCCCGGCCCTGAGAGCGGTGGCAATTACGTCTATTCTTTTTTCAACACCACTGTAACCTACAGCCTGGGCCCCGAGGATGTTCCCTTCCGAGCTGAACAGTAGTTTCAGGGAGATGGGCTTGGCCCCGGGGTAATAACCGGCATGATCATTGGGATGAACAATTATTTTATTATATTCAATATTTTCGGCCTGCAGTAATCTTTCATTGGCACCGGTTGTTGCTACTGTCATGTCAAATATTTTTAATACAGAGGTTCCCTGGGTTCCCTTGTAGCGATCTTTGCGTCCGGCAATATTGTTAGCGACGATCCGTCCCTGTTTGTTTGCCGGACCGGCCAGGGGGATAACTGCCGGTTTTCCTGTAACAAGATGCTTAACTTCCACGGCATCACCAAGTGCAAAAATAGCCGGATCACTGGTTTGCATCCTGCTGTTTACAATAATGCCCCGGTTTACTTCTAGTCCAGACTCCGAAGCAAGCTTGATTTCCGGTTTTACACCGATTGAAAGAACTACCAGGTCAGTATTTAACATTTCACCATCGGACAGCTCAACGCTAAGGCTTTTATTATTACCCTCATGGAATTCTTTGACCCCATTCCCAAGGCGAAGATTCATGTTCATTTCACGCATGTATTGTTGCACCAGGGCAGCCATTTCGTGATCGATGGGGGGTAAAACCTGGGGAGCAAGCTCAACCACGGTTATTTCAAGGCCCCTGTGCTGAAGGTTCTCGGCCATTTCCAGGCCTATATAGCCGGCCCCAACTACTACTGCTCTTCCGGGATTGGCAGTTCTGATAAAGTCAAAAAGCCTATCGGTGTCGCTCACGCTGCGCATACTGAAAATCTTTTTGTTATCAATGCCTGGCAGGGGGGGGCGAATTGGCTCAGCTCCGGGAGATAAAACAAGATAATCATAATTTTCCCTGTAACTATCACCTGTCCGGAGATTGGAAATCTCAACTTCCTTATTGTCTCGGTCAATTCTTACCGCTTCACTCTTTGTCCGTATATCGATATTAAACCAGCTTTTAAATTTTTCCGGGGTCATCACGAAAAGTTCTTCACGATCTTCGATGGTGCCGCCAATGTAATAAGGAAGGCCACAGTTGGCGTATGATATATATTCACCCTTTTCAATCAATATGATCTCTGCATTTTCATTCAGCCGCCTCAGGCGAGCGGCGGTAGAAGCTCCTCCGGCTACGCCTCCGATTATTATAACTTTGTTTGCCATAACCTTATATCCCCCTTGAATTATCAATGTTAATTATTATAACATAATATTACAATATATCAATTTAATTTTAACCCTGGTTGACAAAATGATCAGCTTAAATTACGATTATCAGCAGCATTTGTTTCATTAAATTTTAATAAAGAATCGGGGAAGCGAAACAGTGTATATTGAAAATATAAGTCCGGTGCTTTTTACGATCGGTCCTTTTGTTGTTCGCCTTTACGGGGTTATGTTTGCCCTTTCTGTTTTAATTGGGTTCTATTATATCCGCAAATACGGAGAGAAAAAAGGTTTTGATGATGATTTCATTTTTACTCTCTTTATCTTCATGCTTCTGGCAATTGTTATCGGGGCGAGAGCGGTGTATGTATTTGCCAACTGGTCATATTTTATGGAACACCCTGAACTGATTATCCGTACTGATCGAGGCGGACTGGCTTTTCACGGCGGTTTGCTGGGCGGTATTATCAGTAGCTGGGTTTACTGCCTCTATAAAAAAGCGAGTTGGCGTGAGCTGGCAGACCTGGCTGTCCCCGGGATTTGTGTGGGGATCATGCTTGTACGGATAGCTAATATTTTTAACCAGGAAATACTGGGACGTCATGCCGAGCTGCTTTTTTTCGATCGTCATCCTGCTCAGATTTACGGTTCTTTGATTGGGTTAATCATGCTTATTATACACAACCGGTTGGCGAAGAATAGTAATCGTAAACCAGGGTATCTTTTTTGGAATTTTGTTCTCGGTTATACTATTCTCAGAGGGTTTTTTGAAGAAACTTTCAGGGAAATGCCTCTAATCATCTGGGGCTACATAAACGAAGGTTGGGGTTTTGGTTTCTTCACTGCGGTCCAGGTATTTACCCCTTTTATTTTACTCCTTGCTATTTTCATGCTGCACAAGATCAGGCAAAGCTGAAAACTTCAGGTCTGAATGTTGGCTTTATGCAATATAATTGCCTTGAAGACCCATTTATTTTAAACAGCTAAACCTTAAAAAGTTTGGCCAGCCTGTTCCTGCCCATTTGATTCACCGTTTCTTGACAGTTGAAGGACTGAAATGTAAAATAATATTAGTATATTATAATATAAAGATGCATAGACAAATCAATTTATGCTTGTTTACAGGGGTGAGGCAAATGAGAGATTCAACAGTTAAAATAATTATTTTATTTTTGGTGGTTTTGGCAACCCTGTTAACTGCCGGTTGTGCAGGGAATAGAGTTAGTGATTATAGCCGTGAAGAGTTTTTAGCCGAGGAGGATGAGATTGTGAATGATTTACGTGAACGTTTGACCGACCTACAGTATGCTGTTACGCAGGAGGATGCAACTGAACCGGCTTTTAAGAATGAATACTGGGATTTAAAAGAAGAAGGAATCTATGTAGATATTGTATCTGGAGAACCGCTATTCAGTTCGCTGGACAAGTTCGATTCTGGTTCAGGATGGCCAAGCTTTACCCGGCCTATAGACGATAGTAGTATTGTTGAAAAGCAAGACATGGGTTTCGGTATGGTGCGTACAGAAGTGAGAAGCAGTATCGCCGATTCACATTTGGGGCACCTGTTTCCTGACGGCCCCCAACCAACTGGTTTGCGCTACTGCATTAATTCAGCCGCCCTAAGATTCATTCCACGGGAGAGGCTTGAGGAAGAAGGTTATGGCAGCTATCTCAAGCTATTTGAATAGCAAAACAGTATAATAAGGATAAAAATTTTTAGCGGAGGGGCAGCCCTCCGCTTTTTATTGCTGTTAGATAAAAGAGAAGTTATTGACTACTAGCATTTATAATGTTATATTACGTGTTAGGGTTTACTAACAATGGTGCGTCACTAATAATCAGAAGCTGATTGAAGGGAGAGGAACCCATGGAACTTCCAGTGCCGGTTACATCTTCACTTCAGGATTACCTGGAAACTATCTTAAACCTTATTGAAGAAAACAAGGTGGCAAGGGTTACAGATATTGCAGAGCGCCTTAATATTGCCAAGCCGAGTGTTATACAGGCTCTGACCCTTTTAAAAGAAAAGAATTTGATTGAACAGGAGCGTTACGGGCCTGTCAAGTTAACAGCCAAAGGACGAGGTTATGCGCAAAGTGTTCAGCACAGGCATACGATTATCTTTAAATTCTTAACACAGGTGCTTGGAGTATCACCGCAGGCTGCTGAAAAGGATGCTTGCCTGATGGAACATGATTTAAGCAGTGAATCTTTTCACTGTTTGCTTAAATATCTTGAAAACCATGATATTGATGCCGGTTTATAAAGAAGATACTAAACGTTACGACTAAATGCCAGAAATATTCGGAGGTGTTAAACATGGTAGTTAACCTGGTGGAAATGAAGTCCGGTCAGAGCGGTGTAATTGCAGCTTTACAGGGTGGACCGGGTTTTTCAGAAAAGCTTGGTCATATTGGAATTCGCAGAGGTAAGATGGTTAAAAAGATCAGCTCTGTTTTCAGGCGCGGTCCGGTTACCATATCAATTGACAATTTCCAGGTGGCGATCGGTTATGGGAAAGCAGTAAGAATAATGGTGGAGGTTAATAACGATGAGAAAAATAGTCCTGGTCGGTAATCCCAATGTGGGCAAGAGTGTAATTTTTTCCACCCTTACCGGTTCCAGGGTTATGATCTCAAATTATGCTGGAACCACTGTAGAATATACAAGAGGTGAATTGACAATCGGTGAAGAAACCTTCGAGGTTTTAGATGCTCCGGGAACTTACAGCCTCGATCCTTCATCGAAAGTTGAAGAAGTAGCTGCATCGCTGGTTGATAAGGCCGATATTGTTGTAAATGTGGTTGATGCTACAAATCTGGAACGCAACCTGCTCTTAACTTCGGAAGTTCTTGAAAAAGATGTGCCTGTTATCGTTGCCCTCAATATGGTTGATGAAGCAGGTCACAAAGGGGTTAAGATAGACGTGGCCATATTGTCCGGTTTACTTGGTGCCCCGGTTGTCCCTACGGTAGCGGTTAGCGGCGAAGGGCTCAGGAAACTTGTAGATTCCTTGCCCATGGCGGTTAATCAAAACCGAAAGGCACTTTCCACGGCTGACCGCTGGGTTTATGTGGGAGATATAGTCAAGCAGGTTCAAGAAATTACCCACCGTCATCACAGCTGGCTTGAATCTCTGCAGGATGCCAGCTTGAAGCCAATAACCGGTATCCCCATCGCTGCCGCAATAATGTACGTCGCCTTTCAGATTGTAATTGGCCTGGGGGAACTGATAGCTGTATTTATAGAAGAATATATTTTCGAAGGGCTTTATGAACCGCTGCTTGTTAATCTGAGCAGGGTGCTTGGTGGTGAAGGATTTATACATAATATATTGATCGGCACTCTGATTGAAGGGGAGATAGAGTTTGAGGAATCACTTGGTGTCTTAACTACCGGCGTATTTGTTGAGTTTGGTGTGGTGCTGCCTTTTTTAACTGTTTTTTACCTCGTCCTCGGTTTTTTAGAAGACTCCGGTTACCTGCCACGCCTCGCAGTTATGGTTGACCGTGCTCTGCACAGGGTAGGTCTGCATGGCTATTCCATTATACCGATGGTTCTTGGATTCGGTTGTAATGTTCCTGCAGCCCTGGCTGCCAGAAACCTGGAAAGCCGCCGGGAGAAATTTATAGTTTGTACTCTAATGGCTATCGCTGTACCATGTATGGCCCAGCTGGCAATGATTGTTGGCCTGGTAGGTCGTTATGGAGGGGCATACCTGGCAGTGGTTTTCGCTACCCTGTTTTTTATCTGGATCATCCTTGGCCTGATAATCGACCGCTTTATGCCTGGTTATACACCTTCAATGGTTATTGAAATACCTCCCTATCGTATTCCCAGCATCAAGGCCCAGATGAAAAAGCTGGGAATGAGAGTAAAGGGTTTGGTGGTACATGCCACTCCCTATATTCTCGGGGGTATTCTTTTGGTTAATATTTTGTATACCAGCGGCATAGTGGAATATATAGGAGTTGTTTTCACCCCGGTTATTACCGGTGTCCTGGGGTTGCCTGGTGAGGCTGTGTCTACCTTGCTGGTAGGCTTTCTGAGAAAAGATGTGGCCGTAGCTATGCTGGTGCCCCTGGGACTCGATGCCAGGCAATTCGTAATCGGGGCAGTAGTACTTGCTGCTTATTTCCCCTGTGTGGCCACTTTTTCTGTGCTTGTCAGGGAACTAGGTGCCAAAGACATGTTAAAGTCTGCCGTAATAATGATTATAACAGCCTTTTCAGCCGGATTCATGCTCAACATCTTACTCGACCGGATAGTACCGGCACCTTACCTGGCTGCGGGGCTGGTATTAACGGCAATTATACTGGCCATATTACTGGGCAGCACTTCTGACCGCAGAGAAATGAAGGATCTGGACAGCGCTGCCTGATTTAAAGGTGAGACAGCTTCCGGGAAATAAAAGAGAGACATGCACCGTAGTAAATAGTATGTCTCTTTTCTTATCCTGAAAGAGCTGTTTATTTTACCTTAACACCGCGATCAGTCAGGTAATTTTTTAAATCGCTTATTTTAATATCTCCGAAGTGAAAGATTGATGCTGCAAGTAATATAGTTGCACCTGCCTGGGCGGCTTCATAAAAATGTTCCAGTTTTCCTGCCCCCCCTGAAGCGACGACCTCTGCTGAAACTGCTTTTTTTATTGCCCTTATAACAGGCAGATCATAGCCGGCACGGGAGCCGTCTCCTGCTTTGCTCGTAGGCAAAATAACGTTAACACCTGTATCGTCAATCTTTTTTGCCCACTCTACAGCATCGGTTCCTGTTGGCGTACGGCCTCCATCAATATAAACTTCATAACCGGAAGGCATGTTTTTGCTATGATCTACATCAATAGCTACTGTAACCCGCTCCTGCCCCAGATTTTTAACCAGTTCCGCTGCTAAATCCGGCTTGCGGAAAGCAGCGCTGCTGACTGAAATCCGATCAGCACCGGCCTTAAGTACTGCTTCGGCTGTTTTTATATCACTGATTCCCCCACCAACGGTAAAAGGTACTGTAGTAATTTCGGCTACCTGCCTGACCACGTCGAGCATTGTTGCCCTGCCTTCAACGGTTGCAGTTATGTCAAGCAGTGCCAGTTCATCAGCGCCTGCTTTACAGTACTCTGCGGCACAGGCTACCGGATCGCCGGCATCCCTGATGTTAACGAAATGAACTCCTTTTACCACTCTGCCATTTTGCATATCAAGACAAGGCATAATCCGAACCAATGAATCCATAAGCAATCCTCCTGTTTCATTAAACTTGTTCTTATTTTACCGACATGCTATTAGCTTAAATCATCTAAAATATTAACTGCTTTTTCCTGCATCGAAAGACTTTTACCGGTAATTTCAAGCTTTCGTTTACCGACTTCTCTGAAGCCTAACCGGGCATGAAAAGCCAAAGAACGTTCATTTGGCGGAGTAGAATATATTTCACAGGTAATCCGGGGTATCCCGGAATATTGGGCAAAGGAGATGGCATCTTTATACAGTGTTGTACCTATACTTTGACCCTGGTAACCAGGCTTTATAACGATCCTGTCAATATAAAGGAATTTCTTGTATTGCTGTGAAAACCAATTGTAGTTATCGTTAATATATGGGGTATTATCACTCATTGCCAGCAGGAAGCCGACTACTTCCTGGTTAATGACTGCAACACGGTGATATGCAGCCAATGAATCGAGCAAGCTCAACCGGTCTAGATCCATAGCGCTGGTATAAATAACTTCGGCCGCATTAATTTCGACAATTGCGGAAAAATCATTTACATTGGCATCGCGGATTATAATTTGGCTCATTATGCTATCTCCTTTCCAGCATTTATCCTGTCCCTATCCATAATAACACAGGTAGAGCCGGGCAGGCACTACTTAACCATGAAGTGGTGTTTTGACCAGCTGATTGACTTCTTATAATCAAGTTTGCAGCTATGAATTTGATAGTGGTGATTGTTTTTTAGAGGCAATGCGCCTTATAAGGCGTTTTCGCCTGTGTTCGAGTGCGTCGGTGTTTATAGCACCTGAAACCGGAAAGTTATAATACCGTCTAAAATCGAGGAGAGCTTTATCTGTTATCTCGAGAGCTTTTTCAAAGTTCTTTGCCTGGTGTTCGTAATACTTTGCCAGCTCAACCCGGGCTGGGAGAGCGGAGTTATGATTAAGAGTCAGGTTTTCCCAAATGGCTACAGCTTCAGGCCAGCATTGCTTTCTTTTATAAAAGAGAGCCAGTTCCAGGGCAGCTTCAGAAGCTAAAGGTCCCTTACCGGATGCTGCCATATTGAGAAAGTCCACTCCGGATCCGATGCGGCCTGCTTCCAGGCAGAGCTGCCCCAGGGCCAGTGCTTCGGCAGGGTGTTCAATATTCTCTCCGGCCCCGAGGCATGATATTTTGTCGAGCAGGGTAACCATGGAGAGAATGTCGAGCACGTTGTGCTGGAAAACCTGTTTCAGGCGACCTGTCTCACCGCGTCTCAGGTAGTTAAAATAAACAGCCGGTATTTCCGCACCGGGGATATCGTCGTAACGACGGATGCCGAGCAAGTTTTCTTCAATGGAGCGCAGGGACCGTGAAGCCAAACGGTTTTTCCAGAGAACCCTGGAGCATTGCAGCAGGTCAAGGTGCAGGGGGGGTGTAGTTTGCCTGATTCCTGCCAGCATCTGGCGGGTTTGGATCAGGGGCAGATCGAATAGTTTACCGTTAAAAGTAATTAAGGCTGAAAAGTTTTCAGCGGCAGAGGAGAAATGGCTGAGCACAGAACGTTCTTCTGCCGGCCGACGCAGAAAATACTGGCGCAGGAGGAAGTGATTGTTTTCCAGCCAGCCAAGACCGATTAAAAATGCCAGGGTGCCTGTACCACCGGATAGTCCTGTTGTTTCAACATCAAAAAAGAGGGATTGTGCCGGGGTAAAGGCAGTTAGTCTTTCATCCCGTGCCGGCAAGGTCAGCCTTGAGCCACTACAGTTGAGCAGGGAGCCCAGTTCTTTTCCACCGTGCCGGTGATCTAAAGGAAAGATCAGCTCACGAATGTAGCAGCACCCGAAAGGCGTTTCTTCTTCACGGCTTTCATTTGGAAATAGTCTGTCTTTGGTTTGGTTAAGAAAGGAGTTGGCCAGTTCCCTGCCGGTTTTTACTTCACCCGTACGGCGCAGCTCACCGAGTCTTGTCTTTAAATCACGTTTCAACTGAGAATCACCTCGATCAGTTTCAGGGCAGGCTGTTTGACCGGTTCACCGGCCTGGTAGGACGGTCCGATACAAGATGGGCAACCGTCAATGCACTGGCAGCTGTTTATAACTGAACGGGCTGCTTTAAAGACTTCACGGTATTCTTCAAAGATTTTTTTGCTGTATCCAACCCCGCCGGGGAAATTATCATAAATGTAGATAGTTGGCAGTTCGGTAAAAGGTGCTTTAACCTGGCTGACAGCTCGCAGATCGCGGGGGTCGCTCATTAAAAAGAGGGAGGCTACCTCGGGAATAAGGTGAGCAAGCCCGAGCAGACCGGATTGAATTTCAGCTTGAGACAATAGCTGCGTCACCTCCGGCTTAAAGGTAACCCAGAAAGCAGTGGTATGCATCTCAGTTTCCGGCAGGTCTACCGGGCCGGCACCCAGGTTTTCATGGGTGTTAAAGCGTATTTTCTTAAACATGGAAACCAGGGCGTTGATGCGTACATCACCCCAGGCCCGATCTACCTGTTTCTCTCCATCGCTGTTAAAAATGTCGAGGACTTTGAGGTCAACGCTCAGGTTGGCATCAGTGTAGTAATTAACCTCAACCTGCCGTACAAAAGCTTTTTTTTCTGCAAAATCGAGTTTTTCAACCTGGAACTGGCGACCGCCATGGATATAAATAGCTTCTTCGTGAACCAGCATAGGTGCGCTGAAGCGATCGACCTCCCCGATAGTAACCGGCTTAGAACCGGTAATATCAGTAATGACTACATTTTCCATGGTAGCGCTGCGCAGGCTGATTTCTTCCGCCGGATATGCATCCTCCATCCAGTGGAAACGACCATCATTCTGGTAAAGAACATCTTCATCTTCTAAAAAATGCAGGACATCAAGGATTTCGGCAGTGCCGAAACGGTCATTTTTGTCAAAGGGCAGCTCAAATGCCGCACAACGAACATGGTTGGTTAAAATGGTTGGGTTATCCGGATCAGCAAGGGCTCGTTCAGGGGTACGTCCAAAGAAGTAGTCCGGGTTTGAAACTATATACTGGTTAAGTGGTTCACTGTTGGCAATCAACAGAACCAGCGATTCGCCGCTGCGCCGCCCTGATCGGCCGGCCTGCTGCCAGGTGCTGGCTATACTGCCCGGGTAACCGGTGATTATACAGGCATCCAGTGCTCCAATATCTATACCCAGTTCAAGAGCGTTGGTGCTGACCACAGCTTTAACAGCACCACTGCGTAAACCTTCTTCAATTGCTCTTCGTTCCCGGGGCAGGTAGCCCCCCCGGTAGCCACAGATTCCGCTGTCTCGGCCAGGGCGTTCCCTGAAAGCCTGGCGCAGGTAGGTCAGCAGTACTTCAACGCCAAGACGGCTGCGGGTGAAAACTATTGTCTGTATATCGTTTCTTATTAATTCAGCGGCAACCTTGCGTGTCTCAAGCAGTGAACTGCGCCGAATACCGAGTTCTGGATTAACCAGGGGTGGGTTGTAAAAAACAAAATGCTTTTCAGAGCGTGGTGCGCCGTTATCGGTAATTACCGTGAGCGGCTCTTCTATTAATAAGCCGGCCAGTTCGCCGGGATTCGCGATGGTGGCCGAGCAGAGGATGAAACGGGGGTTTGATCCGTAAAAAGCACAGATTCTTTTTAACCTGCGGATCACATTGGCTACGTGACTGCCAAAAACGCCGCGATACTGGTGCATTTCATCAATTACAATATATTTTAAGTTTTGAAATAGCTGCACCCACTTGGTATGATGGGGGAGAATGGCCGAGTGAAGCATATCAGGATTGGTTACCACTATATGGCCGCTACGGCGGATACCCTGACGTAATCCCGGTTCTGTGTCGCCGTCATAAGTGTAACAGTTAAGCTTTAAATCAATGTCGGCTGTCAGGTTACGCAGCTCGGCAACCTGATCCTGAGAAAGGGCTTTTGTAGGAAACAGGTAAAGGGCCCTGCTGCTGGAATCCTTTATCATCGAACTGACAACAGGCAGGTTATAACAAAGCGTTTTACCGGAAGCAGTTGGAGTTACTACAACCACATGGTCACCATGGTTTACAGCATCTACTGCTTCATACTGATGACTGTATAGTTTGGTTATACCGCGCTTTTTTAGAGAGTTAACCAGTTGTGGCTCAAGAAATTCCGGAAAAGTCCGGTAACGTCCTTCAGAGGCAGGGACCACTTCCCAGCGGGTAACACTGTTCATAAAAGCCGGATTATCATTCCACTGTTGCAAAATATCTTTCAGTTTGCTCATCAATTTTTCCGCCTTAAACATCAGTTTGTTATACATAAGGTATATTCGCCGCAAAAAAAGATTATCCTACCTGGCAGCCAAAAGATGCCCTAAAATCAGAGGATTTGCCGGTCTGCTGCCGAAATAAGTAAAGACAAAAACAGCATTTAATTCTATATATTATAGGAGGTAAGTATTATGCGTAAAGGTAATCCGTTTGGCACACATCGGGTCATCGAGCCGAAAGGCCTGCTTCCCCAGCCGGCTGTAAAAATCGATAATGATATGGAAATATACGACAATGAAGTACTGATCGATGTAGAAGTTTTAAACATTGATTCGGCCAGTTTTACCCAGATTGAAGAAGAGGCCGGTGGTGATGAAGCAAAAATAGCTGAAATTATGACCGGTATAGTTGCTAAAAGAGGCAAACACCACAATCCTGTGACCGGTTCAGGGGGGATGCTGATCGGCAGGGCTGAGAAGATAGGCCCTAACTGGAATGGGAAAACTCCCCTTAAAGAAGGGCAGCGTCTGGCCACCCTGGTTTCTCTCTCACTTACACCACTCAGAATTGATAAGATCAAGAGAATCCATAAAGATATTGACCAGGTAGAAATTGAAGGTAAGGCAATTCTGTTTGAAAGTGGCATATTTGCAGTGTTGCCCGATGATTTGCCCCAGACTCTTTCCCTGGCAGTTTTGGATGTTGCCGGGGCTGCAGCTCAAACTGCAAAGCTGGTTAAGCCCGGCGACAAGGTAGCCATTATAGGGGCCGGCGGTAAATCGGGCCTGCTCTGCCTTTATGAAGCCAAGAAGAGAGCGGGTGTTACCGGCCAGGTAATTGGCATCGCTCCGCGGGAGGCCAGCATGAAAAGAGCGGAATCTACCGGTTACTGTGATGCGGTACTAATGGCCGATGCTTCGGATGCTATTGATATTATGAATAAAGTTCAGGAAGTCACTGACGGTGCCATGGCTGATGTAACAATCAACTGTGTTAATATTCCCAACACCGAACTCTCCTCGATTCTGGCTACACGCGATGGTGGCATTGTTTATTATTTCAGCATGGCTACCTCTTTTACCGCGGCAGCACTGGGTGCTGAAGGTGTGGGTAAAGATGTTACAATGATTGTTGGTAACGGTTATACGAAAGATCATGCTGCTATATCACTGAATATTATGAGGGAAAGTCCGGTTCTGCGGAAAATATTTGAGGATTTATATACATAGGGTTTAGGAAGGGGAAACGTTACTTTCTGAACTAAGCGAATATTTTGCCTGACTCCTTTTATCATGTTATTGGAAATATCCGCCATCCGGTTTCCGGGGGAGGTGCAATGGCATAAATTAAAGATTCATCTCTCGGCTTATACTTGCAGTTTAAAATGCTAAAACAAAATAACTCAAAAGGAGTGATTTTTTAATGCGTGTAGCAGTAGTTGGCGGAAGTGGTGAGATGGGTTCTGCGGCATCTTACGACCTGATGAAGAGCGAGGGTGTCGAACAGGTTGTTTTGTTGAGCAGAAGAGCAAAAAAAGAGAATTTGCATCCCAAGCTGGCAGCCAGTGAAAAGGTATCGGTAAAGAATGTCGATGTAAACGATACTGAACAACTGGTAAAGTATCTAAAGGATTTTGATGCTGTTGTCAACTGTGTCGGACCTTTCTTTTCAACCGGGTATAAGGTTGTTAAAGCGGCTATCCAGGCCGGGGTTCATTACGTAGATATCGACGACGATTATGATTCAGTCAAGTTGATGTTAGACCCCGAACTGGATCGCCAGGCAAAAGAAGCAGGGATAACTGTTTTATATTCAATGGGTGCAGATCCTGGCACAGGTAACATTTTGGCCAGGAAAGCATGTGACGAAATGGACCAGGTTGATATTGTTGATTTTTACTGGGTCCTCGGTGCATATGACTGCACTGGTAAAGCAGTATGGGAACACGTATTACATATGAATACCGGTATGGTTCCGCAATTCATTGACGGCAGGCTGCAGGACGTTCCGGCTGGCTCCGAAGTTGAAGTGGTAGATTTTATTGAACCGTTTGGTGCCTGTGAAGTGCATTTTGTCGGCCACCCGGAGCCACTTACCTTCCCCAAATATTTTCTCGATAAAGGGGTTAAGCGGGTAACGAACAAGGGCGGTATGTTGCCCAAGTGGGTTAATGACGATATAAGGGTTCAGAATAACTGGGGTTTTACTGGAACTGAACCTATAGAGGTCAATGGACAGATGGTTTCTCCTCATGACATGGCACTGGAACTATGGCGTGAAAGGCCGCCTCAGGGCGATTTGGGCCAGTATACATCAGGTGTCAAGGTTATCATTAAAGGGGTTAAAGATGGTAATGCTATTACCACTACTTATGATATAGCAGGCAATACGGCCCCCGGAACCGGGATACCGCCTTCTATCGGAGCGCAGATGATTGTCAGGGGAGATATAACTGAGCGTGGGGTCTTGCCTCCAGAGGCATGCGTCGACCCCCAGATATACCTCGATGAGTTTGTCAAGAGAAAAGCAGTGATTTATGAAAATCGTCACGTTGAAAATATTATAAAAAAATAAAGAGTAAGTAGGTAGGATAACCGGCCAAAGATGCATGGGGTTCAATTACTACAGCGCGATATCATGATTAATCGACCGATCAGCCATATCCCGGTAGCTGTCCCAGGGCACGGTTAATTATCTGTAAAAGCGTCCTGCCTGAAGTATTATGGTTTTACTCCGAAGGAGGAAGCAGTAAAGATGATTAATGAAAAAGTTATGCTGCGGATGCGTATCAGCAGCCAGGATGTTCATTACGGCGGCGGTTTGGTAGACGGCGCTCAGGTAGTAAAATTATTTGGCGATGTGGCAACCGAACTATTAATTCGTCATGATGGTGATGAAGGGTTGTTCGTGGCCTACGATATGGTTGAATTTAAAATGCAGCTTTGCGCCGGTGATTTCCTCGAAGTCTGGGGCTGGATTGACAAGGTTGGCAACTCTTCGAGACACATGCAGTTTGAAGCTTATAAAGTAATTACCAATGCAGGAATAGTTGATAAACCTTCTGCGTGTGATATGCTGGAAGAACCGGTTCTCCTGGCCCGGGCCAGCGGCACCTGTGTTGTTCCGCTTGAACTGCAAAGAGGGCCTCAGATCAGCAAGTACCTAAAACCGGAAAGCCGCGATACAGGAGGTTGTAAAAATGGATAAACTGATTATTACCGCCGCCCTGACCGGCGCCGAAGTTACAAGGGAGCACAATCCCAACCTGCCAGTAACACCGGCTGAGATTGCCGAGGCTTCTTATGACTGTTTTAATGCAGGGGCTTCGATGGTTCATGTTCATGTACGTAATCAGGATGGAGCACCGACGCAGTCTGCTGATGTTTTCAAAGAAACAATGGAGCTGATCAAGGAAAAATGCAATATCATTGTTCAAACATCAACTGGTGGTGCCGTGGGCATGCCCGCCGAGGAGAGACTGCAGCCAGTTTATCTTAAGCCTGAGATGGCCACTCTCTCAACCGGCTCGGTAAACTTTGGTGATGACGTTTTTTTGAACCCCCCGGCTTACCTTGAAGAATTTGCCAGGGTGATGAAGGAGCAGGGTGTAAAGCCCGAGATAGAGGCATTTGATGTAGGGATGATTAACAATGCTCTGTATTTATTAAAAAAAGAATTAATATCGTCTCCGATTCATTTTGACTTTGTGATGGGTGTCCCAGGTGGAATACCGGGAACGGTTAAAAACCTGCTGCATATGGTGGAGAGTATACCGGCAGGCAGTACCTGGACAGTGGCAGGTATGGGAAGAACAGAATTGCCCCTTGGCACGGCAGCGATTATCATGGGGGGTAATGTAAGGGTCGGTTTTGAGGATAATATATATTATGAAAAAGGAGTTCTGGCCGAAAGCAACGCTCAATTAGTTGAGCGCATAGCGCGTATTTCCAAAATACATGGTCGGGAAGTGGCTTCTCCGGATGAAGCACGGCAGATTCTTGGGCTGAAGTAATTTATAACTAAAGCAGGTATTTTTTAAAAGACCTTCCTTAAATGAGGGAGGTCTTACCTTTTTACAGGGAAACAAACGACACCGGGTATATTGTTTAAGTATCAGTTTTGGTAACAGGACAGGCTAAAGGTAATTCCTGTAACTGGAGCGTTTTTAATTTGACTGATTAAACTATCATTTGCCCGTCATAAAAAAAAATAGTAACATGAAAAAATAAAAAACTGTAGCATGGAAGGGTGACAAACATGGAATCAAAACCAAGATTAAAGCTGGAAAAGTCGCTGGCCTTGTTTGAGGAAGCAAAAAAATTGTCTCCGGGCGGGGTTATGGGAATCAGGAGACCTTATAATTTTGTTGAGGGTGAATACCCGATTTACCTCAGTCATGGACGTGAAGGCCATATTTTTGATGTAGACGGCAACGAATATATAGATATGTTGTGTGCCTATGGACCGATTATCTTAGGCTACAGCGAACCGGAAATTAACAGGGCAGTAGTGGAGCAGATGGAAAAGGGCTTTTGCTTTTCCCTGGTTCAACCGATTCAAAATGATTTAATGAAACGTTTGATTAATCTAATCCCATCGGCAGAAATGGGACTACTGCTGAAAACAGGCTCCGATGCAACGGGTGTTGCGGTGCGTATTGCAAGGGGTTATAGTGGCAAAGATCTGATTTTGCGCTGCGGTTACCACGGATGGATGGATTGGTGTGTTGAGGTACCTGGTGGTGTTTCGAAAAAGATTCGTGACCTGACCCTGGATTTTCCTTATGGCGATCTGGATGCCCTGGAAGCATTAATCCTTTCAAATAAAGATGATGTTGCCTGTATTATTCTCACGCCGGTTGGTCATCCGCTTGCCGAGCCTGTTGTTGCTCCTCCCAGGGGTTACCTGGAAGGAGTGCGTGCTCTGGCTGATAAGTATAAAATCATTTTAATTTTTGATGAGATCCGCACCGGTTTCAGGGTTGCAATGGGGGGAGCTCAGGAGCGTTATGGTGTAGTCCCCGACATGACAACTGTTGGTAAAGCCCTGGCTAATGGCTACGCTATTAGTGCCTGTCTGGGTAAAGCGGAAATAATGAAAGTAGCGGAAAAAGAAGTGTTTGTCAGCTCAACTTTTTTCCCCAACAGCCTGGCCATGGTTGCAGCTATGAAATGTCTTGATATCCTTGAACGGGAAAATGTAATTGAAACTGTCTGGCAGCGTGGTGAGAGATTTCTGAGTGAACTCGGCAAGGCAGTTTCTGCATCAAAAGTGCCGGCAACTGTATCTGGTATTCCGCCCATGCCATTTTTAACTTTTGACAAAGTAGATAATCTGTACAGTAAGCGGCGTATAGATTTTTACACCGAAACAATCAGGCGCGGTCTCTTTATCCAACCTTATCACCACTGGTATATTTCATACCGGCATACTGAAGATGATATGGATCAGGCCCTTTGCGCTATTAAAGAAGCCCTGCAAATTGTGGCACAGAGGTACCCATATTAAGTAAAGGAAGGGTGATGAAGTAATAGCAGGAGGATATTACCATGCTCAACTGTTTTTGAATAGCGCTCCCTGGTAAGTTCCCCGCTTTTTAAGTTCACTTTCAACCATGGATGCCAGCTGTCCCGAACTAACAGGCCAGCGAGGAGCTGTCAGCAAAACTTTACTGCTGGCCTGGCTGGCCAGGCGATGAATAACACAGGCAGGCGATAACCTTTCCAGACAATCACAGAGCAGATCAATGTAATGTTCGGGTTGATCGAATACTTCGATTGAACCCTCCTCGTAGTCGGAAGCAAGGGGGGTTCCCCTGATTATCTGGAGATGGTGAAATTTTATTCCGTCTATTTTGCATTTATTCAGGAAATCGATGGTGGCGAGTATCATCTCTTTTGTTTCGCCGGGAAGGCCTAAGATTATATGCGCACAAATAAAAATTCCCCTGGAGGTTGTCAGCTCCATTGCTTTGGTGAATGCAGCCGAGCCGTGTCCCCGGTTGATACGTTTTAAGGTTTGATCATGAGCAGACTGCAATCCGTATTCGATCCATGTATGGCAGCGGGCAGCGTACACTTCCAGCAGATCGATAATTTCCGCTGAAATACAGTCAGGACGGGTTGCAATACTTAAACCGGCAACCTCATCATCTGACAGCGCTTGATCGTAAAGCACCTTTAACTCTCCCACCGGGGCATAGGTATTGGTGTAAGCCTGGAAGTAAGCCAGGTAGAGGGCATTCCTGCTCTTTTTCTTGCCTTTCAGTATCTGCTCTCTCACCGAAAGTGTTTTTTTGCCGCTAAAAGGTGAAAACGATGGGTTGTAGCAATAGCTGCAGCCGCCGGTTCCCACAGTGCCGTCCCTGTTGGGGCAGCTAAAGCCTGCATCAAGAGGAATTTTATAAACCGGTTTTCCGAATCTTTCTTTAAAAAATTGGCTGAGACGATAATACCAGCCCGGCTGAATTTTATCCCGGTCAGGATTCATTTTTATTCCTTTCTTCCGGGGCAAAGTCTTCAACTTTTTCCCTTTGCATAATTTCCGGGCGGTCCAGGTATAGAAGCAGAACTGATATATCGGCCGGGCTGACACCTTCCATACGGGTTGCCTGTCCCACTGTTGCCGGTCTTATTTTTGCCAACTTCTGTCTCGCTTCGCGGGACAGGTTTACAGCCTGCTCATAGTCGAAGCCTTCAGGGATTTTTTTCTCATGCATCCGGGCTGTTTTCAGGATCATCTGCTCTTGTTTGGCGATATAGCCGGCATACTTAATCTGGTTTTCAATTTCTTCTATGGTGCCGGCAGGCAGGTCAACGGGTAGTTCAATACCTTCCCAGGCCATGTAGTCGAGGTAATTTATTTCAGGCCGCCTGATCAGTTCGAGGGCGCTCACCGGGTGCCGCAGGGCAGCAGAGTTATGCTGTTCAAGAAATGATTCTACTTTACTGCCCGGGTTGTGTTTGATTTTTCCAAGGCTTCTTATTTCGTTATCGATGAATTCCTTTTTAGCCAGGTGCAGCCTGTAACGCTCTTTATCGAGCAGGCCGATATTAAAACCGATTTCACTTAAACGCAGGTCAGCGTTATCCTGCCTGAGCAGCAGACGGTGTTCCCCCCGGGAAGTAAAAATGCGGTAAGGTTCTTCAACACCTCTTGTAACAAGGTCATCTATTACAACCCCTATATAGGCTTCACTTCTTTTCAGGATCAGCGGTTCTAAATCCTGCAGGTTCTGTGCCGCGTTGATTCCGGCTAGCAGACCCTGGGCGGCTGCTTCTTCGTAACCTGTCGTTCCGTTAATTTGACCGGCAAAGTATAATCTCTTTACAGCTTTAGTTTCCAATGTTGGTTTAAGTCCGGTCGGGGGTGAGTAATCGTATTCTATGGCATACGCGGGGCGCATGATTTCTACCTCATCAAGCCCTTCAATAGTACGTAAAAACTGTTGCTGCACATCCGGGGGGAGGCCGGTCGAAATACCCTGCAAATAGAGTTCATCTGTATCCGCACCTTCAGGTTCAATAAAGATTGGGTGGCGGTTGCGGTCGGCAAAACGGACAATCTTATCTTCGATTGATGGGCAGTAGCGGGGGCCACGACCCTTGATCAGGCCGCTGTAGATAGGGGCAACGGAAAAGTTGTCGCGAATAACTTTGTGTGTTTCGGCATTGGTATAGGTCATCCAGCAGGGAATCTGTTCTTCGGGCAGCTCAGCCCTGGATATTGAAAAACCGGAAATGTTTTTTTCTCCTTCAACATGATTAAGTTTACTGAAGTCAATACTGCGCCGGTATACTCTCGGCGGAGTACCTGTTTTGAAACGGTCAATTTCAATGCCCAGTTCCTGAAGGCTTTTAACCAGGTTAAAGGAGGGGGTTAGGTTGCCTGGCGCAGCAGTGTAGTGGAGATTACCCAGGAAGATTTCCGAGCGAAGGTAAACTCCGCTGCAAATAATTACTGCCCTGCAGTGGTAAATTGCGCCGCTTCGTCCGCGCACTGCTGTCACAGATCCGTTTTTAACCATGATTTTTTCTGCCATATCTTCCCGGATTACCAGGTTTGGTTCTTTTTCTAATGTCAGACGCATGGTGCGTTGGTAACCCCAGCGGTCAATCTGGGCTCTTATTGCCTGTACGGCCGGCCCTTTGCCTGTGTTAAGCATTCTTACCTGGAGAAGGTTTTTATCGGCAGCCCGGCTCATTTCGCCACCCAGGGCATCGATCTCTTTGACCAGGTGCCCTTTACCCGGACCGCCAAGTGAAGGGTTGCAGGCCATGTGAGCTATTGTGTCAAGGTTAATGGTTAACAGCAGGGTTTTGCAGCCGAGACGAGCTGCTGCCAAAGCTGCTTCGCAGCCGGCGTGTCCGGCTCCGATTACCAGTACATCCTTAATGGGTTTTGTTTTGTTATTATTTGGCTGGGTCATGTAATCCACCGCTTTTTAATATTCATAACTGCGGGCAATGGGCATTCGCCTGCCCATACCAAAAGAACGTGTTGTAACGCGTAGTCCGGGAGCGGCCTGGCGCCTTTTAAATTCGGCCCGGTCAACCATATAAATTACCCTTGCCACTGTTTCCGGTTCATAGCCCTTTTCTATAATTGCTTGCGCTGACAGGTTCTCTTCAATATAACAGTGCAGAATTGGATCCAGTATATGATAAGGAGGCAGGGAATCTTCATCTTTTTGGTCAGGACGCAGCTCTGCAGAAGGCGGTTTATTGATTGTTCTAATCGGTATTTGTTCGCTCCGGCAAATGTTGTTAATGTGATTAGCCAGCTCGTAAACCATCATTTTGGGCAGATCGGCAATTACAGCCAGTCCACCGGCCATGTCTCCATACATCGTGCAGTAACCGACTGCGAGTTCCGACTTGTTGCCGGTTGTCAGGGCCAGCAGTCCTTCCCGGTTTGAATAGTGCATGATCAAGTTACCCCTTATACGTGCCTGCAGGTTTTCTTCCGCCAGGTCGCCCAGAGGCCCCATGCCTTGGTTTAGCTGGTCAATATAAGTGCTGAAGGGGTTGTCGATAGGAACAATGCGGTAAGGCATCCCCAGGTTTTCGGCAAGTCTGACCGCATCTTCAACGCTGTGTTCGGAAGAGTAAGGAGAAGGAAGCATTATACCTAAAACATTATCGGGGCCGAGAGCATACACTGCCAGGGCAGCAACAACAGCTGAGTCAATGCCGCCGCTCAAACCCAAAACAACCTTGCTAAAACCGGTTTTATGAACATAATCTTTCAATCCCGTCAGCAGAGCCTGGTAAATGGTATTAATGTTATCATTTGCTGGTGGCACGGTTTTTCCCGCCGGACTGTTTAGATCATCACTGTCAACGAAAAAAAGTTCTTCTTCAAAAGCGGCAGCACGATAAAGCAGCTCTCCGTTACTGTTGTATACCAGGCTGCAGCCGTCAAAAACGAGTTCGTCGTTGCCTCCAACCTGGTTAAGATATATAATGCCACTTTTATACTTGGCAGATAAAAAGGATAGAAGGTTTTCTCTAAGCCTGTGTTTGCCTAGATTATATGGAGACGCGGAAAGGTTGATTAGCATGCGGGCATCCTGCTTGAAAAGAAGTTCGACTGGATCCAGGTTATGAATCGGATTGGCGAAAAAATCCCGATCATTCCAGATATCTTCGCATATAGTAATTGCTGCCGGGATGCCGTTCAGCATTTCAACCTGACGATTGGTGCAGCTTGTGAAATAGCGTTTTTCATCAAACACGTCGTAGTTGGGCAGAAGGGTTTTATGGTGAACTGATTTGACCAGGCCATTTTCAAGGACAAAAGCGCTGTTATACAGCTTACTATTTTCATTCTGGAAACTGCCGATTATGATCCCGGGATTTCCCTGGGCGGTTAGCGGAGCGATTTCATTTGAAACTATTCTGTTTTCTCTTTCGATGAAGTCGCGGTAAAGCAGTAAATCTTTGGGGGGATAGCCACTAACAGCCATTTCGGTGAAGATAACAAGGTTTGCTTTTTCTTTCTTAGCTTTCATGTAGACATCTTTGATCCGGGCACAGTTTTTATTTAAGGCACCGATGGTTGGGTTAAGCTGGGCCAGTGCAATGCGCATTATTACACCCCTTTACAAACAAAGCCCACGGGAATACGACTTTCCCGTGAGCGTTTTTCCCGTTTAAACTCCGGCTTATTCTGGCTGAATTATAAACAAGGCCGGGTTTAAAGTCAATAGGACCGGAACAATGTGAATTTTTGTCCGTTGATGGTGTCATTTCGTGAGAGCGCTATAAGCCGATATAGTTTTCTTGCCATGGCTGAGGATTCTTTTTATAATAAAAGTATCCTCCAGGTCGGAGTTTAAAACGCTATATGATATTTTCCGGTTTGGTTAATAATAATTATCAGAAAGTGGGGATTTTTAATGCTGGAAGTCTATATTAAAGATGGCTGTCCTTATTGTGACAAGCAGGTAGATGTATTGAAAAGAAAAGGAACTGACTTTAAGCTTTATAATGTCAGCAGAGATATCGATGCCTTGAAAAAAGCTCGTGAAGAATATAAAGCTGATAAAGTTCCGGTGGTTGTTGAAGACGGCGTTTTACAATATACCGGTTTTGGTGGTGGCGGCTGAGGCATTTAATATCACCGCCGTGTGCGGATTTGGTTGATTAACGGGGATCAAGATGAACCAGTGTATCGCAGAAAAAGCAGGAGCTGATATGGTCTTCAACCTGGTGGGCAATTTTATGTGCCTGATCAAGGGAGATGCTGCCGTCTACTTCAATGTGCATTGTTACAACCTTCCACGAACCGTAATCATGGATTTCAAGATCGTGAATGTCAATGACACCCCCGACTTCCCGGGCGCTGTTACATATTTTTTGTTTAAGTGTTTGATCAGGAGCTTTCCCCAGCAGACGGCTGCATGACTGCCTGGCGATTTTATAACCGGCATAGGCAATAAAGGCGGCAATTGCAAAGCCAAAGTATGCATCAAGGGCAGGAATCCCCAGGTAGCTTCCGGTTAAAGCAATTAATACAAGTATTGATGAAAGTGAGTCGCTGCGGTGGTGCCATGCATCGGCAGCAAGAGCTTCAGAGTCGATCTTTCGTCCCAGCACTGCTGAAAAATGGAACATAAATTCTTTTAAAGCTATAGCAAAAAGAACCACTGCAATTGTGAAAAGTCCCGGGCTGGCATAAATATTATTTGTAACCCGGTGGTAAGCATTGTAAGCGAAGGCAATACCGGCTGCCAGTAACATTAAGGCTATCAGCAGTCCAGCCAGGTATTCTATGCGCCCGTGGCCGTGAGGGTGTTCATGATCGGGCTTACGTTTAGCCAGGGAAAACCCGATAAGTACCACCAGTGAAGATAATATGTCGGAAGCGCTGTGTACCGCATCGGCCGTCAGGGATACGCTGTTTGTGAGCAGACCGAACAGACCCTTGAGCAGGGTTAAGAAGATGTTACCTGCTATGCTAACCCAGCTTTCTATTAATCCCACGCGGTGTCTCTCACCGGGATGATGTAGATCCCTGCTGTCAGTAAGTTTGTTTGCCAGGAACGAAGCTAAGTGTTTCATTTCACCATTCCCCATATTGTATTCCTACTATTATAGCATTATAAAGTTGAAAATCGCATTTTCACTTTTCCTAAAAAAGATAATATGTTTCTAACCAGTTGAGGCATTGCTTGAGCACCGCATTCGGCTGTAAACGTGATTGTCAATATATAGCTCTGGTAGAAGTTGATATCCTCCTGAATCGATGGGGCAACCTTCTTTGCATCATACAGAGAGATGTGAAATAATTATTATTTAGAAATAGTATATCCAGCACCGATGGGAGGGTTCCTCCGGCAAGCGGGCCGGATCCATTATAATGATTGGTTTAAATACCCGTATGCTAATCACAGTCAGGCCCGACCTGCAAGATTAACTGCGGGTTTTTTAGATATAAAAGATAAGGAGGTGTGGAGCCTGAATTGAAACAGGCTAAAAGATGAGTAGAACCGGTATACTGATTAACAAGCCATATAAAAAGCTCAGCAGGGAGCAGGTTGAACTTATTGATCAAACCTCTCTTGAGCTCTTACAAACCCCCGGGATATTATGCTATCACGAAGAAAGTACCACCCTTTTTGAAAAGGAAGGCGCAAAAATAAAAAAAACCAAAGAAGGTGAACATGATGCCTGGTGGATTAGTATTCCACCCGGAGTTGTAAAGAGTGCTCTTGAGTCTGCTCCGGCCAGGGTTACCCTGGGTGCCCGCAATCCCGAAAATAGGGTAGTTTTAGACGCAGAAGGAAACAGGGTCTACTTCGGCACTGGTTCTGAAACTAATTACTGGCTGGAAATCGAGCCGGAGGAATTTACTTCTGATAAAGATGGGGCCAGGAGAACATTTGCGGTTATGAAAAAAAGCCGGGGCAGCCTTAACCTGCTCTGCCGATCAGCTCATCTGGCAGAACAGCTGGAAAATCTCGATTTTTTTATCCGCAATGTTAATATTCAGGATTCTGATATTACAACAGGCAATAAAGACGTCAACGTATTTTTTGCTTCACTTAACCATCTGACTAAACCTGTTATCGGTGGGGTTGCTGATTATGAGCAGCTGGAAAAAATTGTTAGAATAGCTGAAATAATTGCCGGAGGAAGAGAGCAATTGAGGGAAAATCCCCTGGTTGCATTCATAACCAGCGTTATAAAAAGCCCGCTGCAGGTTGTTGATGATACCGCAGAAAAGTTAATTGCCATTGCCAGGCTCGGATTGCCTGTTGTTATTTCTACTTCTCCTCAGGGAGGATCAACAGCGCCTATCGATATGCTGGGTATGGTTGCCCAGGTTAATGCCGAAGCCCTGGCCGGTATAACCATTAATCAGCTTGCCAGTCGCGGCGCACCGGTGATTTACGGGGCTGTCCCAGTCAGAGCCAGGATGGATGACTTGCATGACATGTACGGGGTCCCTGAATTCTGTCAATACACTATGGCCTGTGCACAGATGGCCAGGTATTACGGGGTGCCCTGTTATTCCACGGCAGGGGTTGGCGATGCCAAGGTTCCTGGTATTCAGGCAACAATGGAAAAAATGTACACCCATAGCATGGTTCCGCTTGCTGCTCCTGACCTGGTGCATTATTCTTTTGGGCTTCTTGACAAGACTCAGACTTATAGTCCGGAACAGGCAGTGCTGGATAATCATCAGATTGGCATGGTAAAATTTTTGCAAAGAGAACAGGAAGTTAATAGCAATTCAGCAGCTAAAACTAAGAAAATGATAGCTGACGTTATGCACAGCCCATACAGGATGTATGCCCGTTATGCCAGGGGGATGCTCAGGCGTGGGGAAATTTTCGCCGGATTTCCTTTTGAAGGGAAATTGGAAGATCAGGACCAGACTTTGCTTAAGGTGCATGAAAAATTTGCTGAATTGGAAGCGGCTAAACCTAAATACCTGCCGGAAGATACCTGTAAATTAATCTTTAATGAAATATCCGGGCTTCTTCCGCGGCTTAATCCTTATGGGGAGGTTAAATAAATGAGCAGTGATCTGCTTGAATTAATTGTAGAGAATGTTTTACAGGGTCGTCGTAACAGTGATGATGAAGGCATTGAGGAAGGAGATTTTGGTCAACCAGGGGTTGCTGAGCTGGTTGCCAGGGCCCTTGAAGATGGCATTAATACGGAACAGGTTCTCATAGATGGGCTCAGCCGTGGGATGCAGATGGTCGGTGACAAGTACGAAAGCGGTGAATACTTTATTCCTGATATGCTCACTGCAGCCGAAGCAGTGGAAGCCGGAATGGCTGTTCTGGAACCGTACCTGGTCAGCGGAGGTGAAAAGGCCGGCCGGGGTAAAATAGTAATGGCAACGGTTGAAAAAGATCTGCATGATATTGGCAAGAACCTTGTAACCATAATGCTCAAGGGGGCAGGCTTTAACGTGATTGACCTGGGAATTGATGTGCCGGCTGCCCGAGTGGTTGAGGTAGCTGAGCAGGAAGGCGCTGCCGTAATCGGTCTTTCGGCTTTACTTAACACTACAATGTCCAACATGAGTGAAGTGGTTAAGCTGCTTGAGGAGAAAGGGCTTCATGACCGCATCAAGGTATTAATTGGCGGTGCACCCGTATCCGATGATTTTGCAAGGGAAATCGGTGCAGATAGTTATGGCAAAGATGCTTTTGCGGCGATAAAAGAAGCAGAAAAACTAATTGTATCCGGAGGGAATGTATAAAATGGAAGCTGACCAGGCATACCTGGAAGCCATACAACATGGTCGCTACAGTGAAAAAGTAAAAGGGTTACGCTGTAAGTATGATCACGTGCGCATACAATTTGAAGATTTCATTACAGCGTATTACCTGAGACCTTACCTGGAAGAAATGATGGAGCAGAAGCTTAACGGAGAAGAAAATGAAGGATTGCGTTTTTTTGATCTTGGCTGTGGAACTGGAGATGGATATGAACTGCTCTGCAAAATGGCAGGAGATACAAAACTGGCCGAGTTTGATACAAGGTTAATTCAGGAAGATATGGTACAACAGTACAAGGGGATTGACTTAAATATAGCCCTGCTTAAAGAAGCCAGGGAGTTATTTGGGCACTATGAAAATGTTGATTTCTGCAAGGGTAATTTTTCTGAAGGTTTACCCCTGGAAGAAGGGGAAGAACCATATGATCTATATTTTACTTCCTACGGCACGCTTTCACACTGTAATGACGAAGAACTGGAAAGATTGTTTATTGATATTGCGAAACATGGGCGAGACGGCAGCCTGATCCTGGGAGACTTTATTGGCCGTTATTCGTATGAGTGGCAGGATACCTGGACGGTTCAACCCGAAGAACAGCCCTTTATTGACTATAAAATAAATTACCTGTATGCAGAAGAACAAAGGGATGAAGTGGATGTATCATCATTCCCGCTCCGACTGATGTCTCCGGTGGAATTGGACCAGATAATAGACGATGCCTCCCGGAAGAGCGGGGTCAGGTTGGAAGTATTGAAATACTTTGACCGCTCTCTTTTTATCGGCCGGCATATAGAAACAGGTACATATAACGGCAACCCTCAGCCACTGCGGCTTATGGTTTCGTCACTCTTTGAAAGAGGTTTGCGTACATATTTCCCCGATCTGAAAGTAAGTTTTCAGCCAAAAGAGGGTTTTAAACACGTGAATGAAGCGCTCCAGGTGTTGGCAGACAGCTGGAACAGCCTGCTTGACTATACAATGCTGTTAATGGAGCATTATGATGATGGGGAAGAACTGCTTCCCTACCCACCACAAACAGATATTAAATCTTTGGAGAAAGCATACAGGGTGATGCGACAAACCCTGGAGGGAAGCAGGGGGCTTTACGGTGATATCCGGGCGGATCTTATCGAAGCCCAGCTCGGTTATGCCCTGCGCAGCCTGGAAATGGGTCTGCAGAATGGCACCGGGGTTGGTCATGGACTGGTTGCTGTGATCCGGGTTAATAAGTAAAAGGGTTCTATGTACTCAATATCTATGATAATAAGCGCTGGGCTATAATCAGGCATGATTATCTGTCTTTAATCTTTCTAAAAGCGCAATTGCTTTGAATAAAGCATTTTAATGACGTATATCTGTCATATACGGTATTTGAATAAGGAAGCTTAATATGAAATAATTAATATATATTAATATGCACCAGTTCGTATTCATAAAAATCAAATATTATTCAAATTAACTTCACAACATCGCTATGTCTTATTTTAATTAATTTGTCAGGTAATGTGATTATAATAATCACTTATTTTGGTTTGCACCTGGTATAAAGTAGTGTGCTACTATTTTTGTTTTGCGCATTATTACAGAGAAAGGAAGGGTGATTGATAATAAATGAACCTGAATGATGGCTTATTATCTAGTTATTTGTTTTCGGAAACCGGTTTTTCTTCTGTCACCGGACAGTCAGGCGTTGCGTCCTTATTTTCACGAACTGTTACATATTTTATGCGACGCAGTGATTTAGTCTGGGATTTGCTTTTAGAGCACATCTGGCTGGTTCTGGTATCAATTTTAATTGCAGTGGCAATAGCTGTCACAATTGGGGTTATCATCAGTTACAAGAGCAGTATAGCTATTACAGTAATAACTGTCTGCCAGATCTTGATGACCATCCCCAGTATGGCGATGCTTGCTTTTATGGTTCCCATCTTCGGCATAGGTTTTACTACCGGAGTAATGGCCTTGATCCTTTACAGCTTACTGCCGATCGTTCGCAACACATACACCGGTATTAAGGAAATCAGTCCTGCTATTGTAGAATCGGCAGTGGCCATGGGCATGACCGAGTGGAGAGTATTGACCAAAATTAAGATCCCCCTGGCCCGCCCGGTAATCATGGCAGGTATCCGTACGGCAACTGTTATGATCGTTGGTATCGGCGCTATTGCAGCTTATGTAGGTGCCGGAGGGCTGGGAGAGTTAATTTTTCAGGGGATTTCCCGCTCACATGAACCGATGATAATTGTCGGAGCCCTTGGAGTTTCAATCATAGCGCTTGCTTTTGATTTCATTCTTTCGTGGGGAGAAAAAAAACTCATGGCAATCAGTAGAACAGGGGAGGCCAAGTAATGATCAAACTAGAAGGAATATCTAAAATATTTCCGGGATCCAAGGTACCGGCTGTTGATAACCTGAACCTGGAAGTTAAAGAAGGCGATATATGTGTTCTGGTTGGTCCTTCTGGATGCGGAAAGACCACAACCATGAAGATGATTAACCGGATTCACGAACCCAGCAGTGGATCAATCTACATAAATGGTAAAGACGCTTTGAAAATGAATCCGATTAAACTGCGCCTGGATATCGGCTACGTTATTCAGGAAATCGGATTATTTCCCCATCATACAATTGAAGAGAATGTGGCTACCGTTCCCAATGAAAAAAAGTGGCCCAGGGAAAAAACAAGAAAAAGAGTGGCCGAAATGTTGACCCTGGTTGGTTTGGACCCGGAAATTTACGGTAACCGCTATCCATCCGCATTGAGCGGTGGGCAGCGCCAGCGGGTCGGAGTGGCACGGGCCATGGTCTCCGATCCCCCGATCATGTTGATGGATGAACCTTTTGGCGCAGTTGACCCGATTACCAGAGCACGCTTGCAGAATGAATTTTTAAGGATCCAGGAAAGAATCAGTAAAACCATCGTTTTTGTAACCCATGATATCGATGAAGCGATTAAGATGGGTGATACAATCGCAGTAATGAGAGAGGGCAAACTGGTGCAGCATGCTACACCGAGTGATTTGCTCAGCGCTCCTGCTGATGAGTTTGTAGGCAACCTGGTCGGACGAAACCGTTCTATCAAGCGTCTTCACCTGATTCGTATCCGTGAAATACTGGAACATGTGGACAGGGCAAAACCAGCCACAGTGGACATGTCATTGAATGATCTGAAGCAGAGGCTTGATGATAGCGAAATTCATTCGGTTATGGTTGTTGATCGCGACAACAAGCTTAAAGGCGTTATCGGGGTTGCTGATCTTAAGCGCAAAGCCGGTGAAGTGGCTGCCGATTACATTCAGGAGTTGGATCAATCCGTTACAAGCGATGCTACTCTTAACGATGCGCTTTCGGTGATGCTTGAATGCGGCGAGGGGTTTGTTGCCGTCGTTAATGAAGACGATCAATACCAGGGGACAATTACCCTTGGTGATTTGCTAAATGTTGTGAAGGAGGACGGATAATCGATGCTGCGAGATATCTGGCGGTGGGGCATACTTCCTCTTTTGTTGATTGCTGTAGGAGTTGCAATTGTAGTTTATGGAGTTAATAATCCAACCGATTCGCTGGTAGCCCGGGCGCTTACTTACGAAAATGTACTTAGGGGTTTGCGTCAGCACCTGATGCTTATGGTCGTCTCAATGTTTGGCGCAATTGTTATTGGTGTGTTGGTTGGTATAATGCTTTCCCGCCCAAAACTGTATTACCTGGGGCGCGGTGTTGAAAATGTGGTTAACGTGGGACAGACAATCCCCAGCCTGGCTATACTGGCTTTGTTTTTTACCATCATGGGGCTCGGTTTTAACGTGGCAGTATTCGCCCTGTTTTTATATTCTATTCTTCCCATCCTCAGGAATACGTTTGCCGGTATTGTTAACGTGCAGAAGAGTATTATTGAATCGGCCAGGGGAATGGGTATGAATCCGTTACGTATTTTAGTCAAGATTGAACTGCCCCTGGCATTTCCGATTATAGTGGCAGGGATTCGCACAGCGATAGTTATAAACGTTGGCGCAGCTACCCTGGCTACCTTTATTGGTGGTGGAGGATTTGGTGATTTAATTGTTACCGGCCTTTCACTGCGCCGGGATATGATTGTTTTTACCGGGGCAGGTCTGGCTGCCCTGACGGCAATATTTCTTGACTACTATATTGCCAGAATTGAAGAAAGATTGGTCAGGTGGACCTGATCATTTTAAGGTTTGGCTATTTTCCCATATGAGCAAATACCTGAAGGGGGTAAATCTATTAAAATGTTTAAACGAGTTTTAATTACATTGATCATCATTGCATTACTGGCGGGTTCTCTATTTATATCTGGTTGCCAGTCTGGTGAAGATGGAGTAGTAATTGGTTCAAAGGAGTTCACCGAGTCGTTGATTCTCAGCCAGATATCCATACTGGCGCTCGAGGCAAATGGGATCCCGACAGTTGATGAAACAGGGCTTGGAGGTACTGTAGTTGCCCGCGAAGCTCTTGAAGCAGGAGAAATCGATCACTACTGGGAATATACAGGAACAGCTTTGGTCAATTACTTCGGATTTGATGTACTTACCGATCCTGAGGAATGCTATCAGCTGGTTAGGGATACTGATCTTGAAAGAAATAATCTGGTATGGCTCGATTACACACAGTATAACAATACTTATGTAATTATGATGCGCCAGGCAGATGCAGATGCTCTCGGTATTTATTCGATCAGTGATCTTGCTGCAGCTATTAACGAAGAGGTGGAAGCTCCTGAGCCGGGCACCTGGAAATTTGGTACCAATCATGAATACTCAACCCGTGATGACGGTTTTCCCGGTTTGCTTGAGCACTACGATTTTGAATTTGACAGTGTTGAAGTAATGGATTACGGAATTCTTTATACAGCCCTGAGAGACGGTGAATTAGCCTCGGCGATGGGTTTTGGAACAGATGGCCGTATCACTCCTTTCGAATTGGTTATTCTGGAAGATGACCAGTTCTTTCACCCTGTCTACAACAGTTCCCCTGTTTTCCGTCAGGAAGTGATTGATGAGTATCCACAAATTCCGGAAATCTTAGGCCCAATTGCAACTGCTCTTGACAATGAGAATATGGCGAATTTAAATAGGTTGGTTGATGAAGAAGATCATCTGCCAAGAGAAGTTGCCGAAGAATGGTTAATCGAGCAGGGTTTTATTGAATAGGCCAGCTTTATTGGTCTTAAATGATAAATAAAAGTAATATTGCATATTAAGGGAAAGTAGCCGTTATATGGGGGTGAGTAGGGTAACCTAATCTTACCCCCATCATTATATATTTTTACAACCAAACAGGAGGGATAAGCATGACGGTGCTGGCGAAACAAATTATGACCAAGCCGGTTATTACAGTTAAAGCAGACACCCCGCTGAAAAGAGCCGCTGAAATTCTTGATGAGAACCGGTTTAGCGGGATGCCTGTTGTCGACGACCAGTATAAACTGATTGGCATATTGTCGGAAGCTGATATTCTGCATTATACACAGCAGATCATCGGGCAGCCTTTAAGAGATCCTCATCGGGTTTTTACAAAAAGCAAAGAAGTGCTGCATATTGATATTACCCACAGAGGCGTTGAAGTGATAGAATTGGTGGCGGCAACGACAGTAGAGACCCTGATGACTACCGAGGTCATTCATGTAAATGTGGATACTCCAGTTATGGAAGTTGTCCGCCTGATGAAAAAGCACAATATTAACCGTATTCCGGTAGTTGACAGTAACGATATTTTACAGGGAATTATTACCCGGGCTGATATTATCAGCATGCTGATCAAATACTGGCCTGCAGAAATGGAGTAAATAATATTATAATCACGATGCAGGGATAGATGGATAAACTGGAGGGTTCTATATGAAAAGTCCGATCTATGAAGGAGGCAGTTACCGTGTTCTTTCAGACAGGGAGATCGGCCAGATACACGAAACGTCGCTTCGGGTTTTGGAAACAGTAGGGTTTGAAATTAATTTTCCACCGGCCCTTAATATGTTTGAAGAAAAAGGTGCTGAGGTTGACCGGACCCGAAGCAGGGTTTACCTGCCCAGGGAGCTGGTGACTCGCTCTATTAAACAGGCTCCGTCTGAATTCATGTTTTATGGTCGGGAAGAAGGTAAAAGTATTACAGTTGGAGGGAAAAGAGTTCACTTCGGAACCGGCGGTCTGGCTCTGTATGTTCTGGACCTGGAGCGTAATAAACGCCCGGGGACCCTTAAAGATGTTGCTGATCTGGCTCGTTTGGCTGATAATCTCGAAAACCTCGACTTTTTTATCATTCCTGTATATCCTCACGATATTAATATTGATACTGTTGATATCAACACTAAGTACCAGGCCCTGCTGCATACCGGCAAACCGGTTATGGGCGGGATATTTAACCTCCAGGGGCTGGAGGATATGGTTGCTATTGCCTCAATGATTGCCGGAGGGTTGGAGAACCTCAGAAAAAGGCCGTTCCTTGGGTTTATATCCTCAATCACCAGCCCTTTGAAAATAAGTGCGGATCATGCAGAATATATAATGAAAATTGCCGATTACGGTTTACCGCTGGCCACTTCAACGGCGCCTGCAGCCGGAGCAACTGCTCCCATTACCCTGGCCGGAACTCTGGTTCAGCAAAATGCTGAGGCATTGATGGGTGTGGTTATCTCTCAGCTGGTTAATCCGGGAACACCGGTTCTATACAGTGCTGTACCGGTTACCATGGATATGCGCACCATGTCATTTTTAATGGGCAGCATTGAATCAGGTTTAATGAATGCAGCAATTACCCAGATGGCCCATTTTTATCGTTTGCCCTGTTACCTAACTGTGGGGACAACCGATTCAAAACTTCCTGATGCCCAGGCTGCGCACGAAGGGGCTTCATCGGCCATGCTTGCAGCACTGGCCGGAGGCAATTTCATTCATGAAGCTTTTGGCATGCTTGATGGGGCTATGACAGTATCTTATGCCCAGTATATCATTGATAATGATATTGTAGGCAGTTGTCTCAGAACCCTGAGAGGTATTGAGGTAGATGAAGATACCCTGGCTTATGAAATTATTAAAAAAGTCGGCCCTGGAGGGAACTACCTGGGAGAAGAACATACAGTTAAGTACGTGCGCACTGAAAGCTTTTCGCCCAGGGCCAGCGACCGGCAGCAATACCAGCACTGGTTTGATGCGGGCAGCAAGGATAGTTGGAAACGAGCGGAAGAGGTGGTTGAGCAGCTGCTTGGCGAGCCTTTCGTAACTAAAATTCCTGTTGATCTGGATCAATTAATCAGGGAGCAATTTCCCGACCTTGTTGATATTAAAGAAAATGAATAGTCAGGTGAGCAGGTGCAGAGGAAGGAAAGCAACCGTTTATGTAGAAATATTTGCATGGATTATGAAAACTTAGTGATAGGTGTGATATTAAGTAATGAAGATTAAGAAAGCGGTTATTCCGGCAGCCGGCATGGGGACACGATTCCTCCCTTTTACCAAGGCTGTGCCCAAGGAAATGCTTCCCGTGGTTGACAAACCAACCCTGCAGTTGATAGTTGAGGAAGTGTTCCAGGCCGGGATCGAAGATATCCTGATTATTACCGGCAGGGGTAAGACTGCAATAGAGGATCATTTTGATCGCAGTATTGAACTGGAGAACATGCTGCAGAGCAAAAAGAAAGCTGATGAATTGAAAGAGATAAAAGAGATTGCTTCCCTGGCAAATATATTTTATGTGCGCCAGAAAGAGCCACTCGGTCTGGGTCATGCTGTGCTTTGTGCCCGCCAATTCATTGGTAATGAACCCTTTGCTGTTTTATTGGGAGATGATCTGGTTCATGCAGAAGTTCCCGTTATCGGTCAGCTGGCGGCAGTATATGAAGAAAAAGGCAGCACTGTAGTTGGCTGTAAGCGTGTTGGTATGGAAAACGTTCATAAATACGGCGTTGTTGATTGTGAAGATCCCGATGCTGAAGTAGTCAGAGTCAGAAAGTTGACTGAAAAACCGCGTCGTGAGGAAGCCGTCTCAGATTTGGCCGTACTTGGCAGATATATTATAGACCCTGAAATCTTTGATATTATTGAAAGGACCGGCCCCGGTGCCGGTGGTGAAATCCAGCTGACTGATGCGCTAAATAGTCTTGCTGCAGAAAAACCTGTTTGGGCTTATACTTTTCATGGCCGCCGGTATGATGTTGGCGACAAACTCGGTTTTCTCGAAGCAACGGTTGAATATGCCCTGCGCAGGGAAGGCCTGGCTGAAGATTTTAAACAATATCTGAAGTCTCTGCCGCTTTGATCAGTTTCCTTATATTTATTTAGGATAATACCTGGATTAAGGAGGGATTCAGTTGTACCTTCATTCGGCTCCCCTGGCGGACATTGCCGGTAACTTAAGGTTAGGCACTGTTAGTTTGAAAGATTACATCAACAATACCTGTGACATGATAGAAGAGATAGATCATAAGCTGGAGGCCTTTTTGCCTGAATCAGGACGCCGTGATCGTTTACTTGTAGAGGCTGAAAATCTTCTGGCAGCATATCCGGAACCGTCTCAACGCCCACCTTTGTTTGGTGTTTTAATCGGAGTGAAAGATATATATCATGCAGATGGTTTTGATACCCGGGCAGGCTCCAGGCTTGATCCCGGGGTGTTGAGCGGAAGCGAAGCAGATACAGTAAGGTTGCTGAAACAGGCCGGGGCATTAGTGCTGGGCAAAACAGTAACAACAGAATTTGCCTACTTTGAGCCCGGCCCAACCAGGAATCCACATAACCCCAACCATACACCGGGTGGTTCAAGCAGTGGCTCAGCTGCTGCGGTTGCCGCCGGAATGACACCTCTTGCCCTCGGCACACAGACCATTGGTTCAATTAACAGGCCTGCCGCTTTCTGTGGAGTGGTAGGTTTCAAGCCGAGTTATGGGCGGATTCCAACCGGAGGGTTGCTCTATTTCTCGCGCTCGGCTGATCATGCCGGTTGCTTCACCCAGGATGTTGAGGGAATGCTCCTGGCCGCTTCAGTCTTATGTCATGACTGGCGTGAAATAAAAGTTAACTACCAGCCTGTTCTCGGTATACCCAGGGGGAAATACCTTGAGCAGGCAACAGACGAAGCACTGGAAGCCTTTAAGACCCAGGTGATCAGGCTGCGATCAGAAGGTTATGAAGTTAATGAGGTTAACGCACTGGATGACATAGAAAATATTGCGTTATGGCACCGCAAGCTGGTTTCTGCCGAGCTGGCGATTGAACATGCCGAACTATACTCTCGTTTCAGTGAACTTTACAGGCCTAAAACTGCTGAATTAATTGAAGAAGGTCTGTTAGTGAACAAAAGTGAGCTAATTGAAGCTCGTAAAAAGCAAAAAAGTCTGAGAGAGAGGCTTGAGACAAAAATACGTCAGGCGGGTATTGATCTCTGGATTACACCCGCAGCTCCGGGTCCGGCACCTGCGGGCATTGAAGCTACAGGTGATCCTGCCATGAATATGCCATGGACTAATTCGGGATTACCATCGGTTAATCTCCCTGCGGGAAAAGCACAAAATGATTTACCGCTTGGCTTACAGTTGATCGCTCCTTATATGGGAGACGAACTGCTTTTGTCATGGGCTAAAGGGGTGGCTGCTGTTTTTCTTGATTACCAGGCTTACAGGGTTTAACTTTTGTTTCAACCAGGATGAAACGATCGATAATCACCGCTGCTCCCCTGGTAATTATAATGGCCAGGATTGTCCTTGTCACAATCAAAACTAAAGGGTTAGCCCCGAAAATTGAAAATATAACGGTATCTTCAATTACAGAATGTGAAATACTTAGAAAAATGCCAATCAGTAACAGGTCACGTTTATTCAGGTATCCTTCTTTGGCATAATCAATTATCAGGGCTGAACCCAGTACTATACCAAAAAACATTCCACCCAGCAGGGGGAATGCCGCTTCCTGGGGCAGGGTTAAAAAAGCCAGGGCTCCCTTGACCTTACCGGTAATTTTTTCAATGATCTTGTAATGCCTTGCCAGTTCAATAAGTATGATCACCGGAACCAAAATCAGGGCTATCCGGCCGATACCGGTCAGGGTCGAAAAAGCGGTATTAATTATTAACAAAAGAATTTCCATTTATTTAACCTCCTACTACCAGGCTGTAGACCAGGTTCAGTAAGATTCCCGCAACAATTGCCGTTAAAACTCGCAGAGCGACTGAGACTGGTATTCGAAGCCCTGTATAACTGCAAATGACACTTTCGATCGGAAGTTCATGGCAGATACCAATCATAACTGCCAAAATAGTGATTTGGTGCGGCTCAGGGGTAAAAGTGGCAATAACGCCAAAGGCAGCATAAAAATTAACAAAAAAGCCAAGCAGCAATGCAATTGAGGCTTCCCCGGGCAAACCGAAGAGTGACATTGCCGGTGTAAAGAAGTGAGCGATTGACTCAATTATTCCAAGGTAATCAAGAACTGCTACCAGGCAGGAAACGGGAATAACAATTTTTATCAGGAGCAGCAAGATCTGCAGGCTTTTAACTAAACCTTTTTTCAACGGTTCTGCAAGGGTTGACATTTTTAATTCTCCTTGTTTTCTTCTATTGATTTGGTGGTTTTCTTCAAATAGTGCCAGCAAAATTTAATTATTCAGCAATAATATAAAAAAGAGAAGTGTCCCGGTTTGTAAAACCGGAACGCTTAACTGGTTTAATGATATAAGGACCGGTAGTTGTTTAGGAGATTTAGGACTTTTTAGTCTGAGCCGAGTACAGTATGCATCTGCATAAAACGCATCATATCGGTATGGCTTAACAGCCCCACCAGGTCTCCTTCATCCATTACCAGGGCCCGTCCCCTGTTTTGAGAAGCCATTCTTAACATTACTTCGGCAGCATCAGCGTCTGGTTGAATAACCATGGTGTTTTTAAGTGGTGTGAGGATACGAGATACCCTGGTTTCAGACCATTTGTCACGCGGCACCTCTTTCATATTCTGGAGGGTGACCAATCCATGGGTGGTCGACCCGTAAACAACGGGGAAAGCACCGTATTTGTAATGCAGAAAGCATTCTGCAAGTTCTTCAAGGGTATCGTCCGGTGAAACTGTCTGCAAATTTCTGCTCATCAAGGTAGAAACTTTAATGCCGGCAAAGGTTTCTTTAAAGACAAGCTGTGAATAGCTTGATTGCCCGGCCTGGGAAATCATCCATCCTAAAAATATTAACCACAACCCCCAGAGGTCACCCTGGAAAAGGATCATTAAAAACCCTAAAACGATAACCAAAAAGGAAAGCACACTGCCAAGGCTAACGGCTATTCTCGTTGCTTTTAACATATTTTTATTAAACAACCAAACAATTGCCCTGAAAATGCGTCCACCGTCAAGGGGAAAGGCTGGAACGAGGTTGAAGAGAGCCATGATCAGGTTTAGCTGGGCGATAAAGTATACGGCTTCGCTTAAAATAAAACCGGGGGCAAGCAGGTAAAAATATATAAACCCTAATACAAGGGCGATCGCCAGGCTGGTCAGGGGTCCTGCCGCTGTTATTTTTAATTCGGTGGAAGGATTAGTCGGTTCTGCTTCCATCTGGGCTACCCCCCCGAAAATAAACAGGGTGATTTTTTTAATCGGGATACCGGCCTTGATTGCCACCAGCGAATGGCCCAGTTCATGGGTTAGTACTGATATGAAAAATACAAGAGCGGTCAATATACCTGCTGCCCAGTATCCTGGCGGTGTAAGCCCTGCAACTGCTGTGGGGAAATAGACCCGGGCCAGGGTCAGGCTGAATAGAAAGAAGACCAACAGCCAGCTGATGTTTACCTCAACTGGGATGCCTTTAATTGTAATGACCCTGAATGAACTGTTCACTGTTAACTCACCCTTTTTTGCAATTCTGTTGAACATAGACCGGGCTTTATACCAGGTCAGGCTTTGTCATGGCATATCTCTTATTATAGCAGAGTATTTTTCCGGCATGCAATTGTTACCCTGCCCTGATTATGAACATTATGATAAAATGGTATTGATTTTGCTCAAAAAGGTATCCTATATTTTTGCAGGGAGGGGCTTATGTGACACCACGAAAAGCAGCTTTAATCATTACCCTGGACCTGGTTTTGCTCCTGGTGCTTTTGCTTATATTGAGTTTTTACGGTATGAGCCACCTGATGATATTCTTTCTCGGGCTCGTGTTTCTGGTGATTACCATTTATGATTTGCGAACCTCCTGCTTTTCTTCTCTGTTTTCTTCTTTTTTAAATCTAGCTGATTCAGAGGAAACTGGTCGTTTCAAATGGCTCCCTGTTTCATTGTCTGTCCTGCTTCTAATCTTCAGTGTGCCCGTACTCCTGGAACATGGTTTGGTCAACAGCAGTCAGCGCTGGGCTATGCAGGGCGGACAGCTGTTTCGTGTTGCCATCCCGGCGGCATCCGGCACAGCAATAGTAATTATGATTGCCCTCTGGACGCTATTTAAGGGAGCAAAGCGAAAAGAATAAACGTGATTAAATCAATTCTTCGAGAGAAATAGAAACTTCCTCTCTCACTTCGCGATCAGGTTCATTTATTAAAGATTTTTCAAGATAGAACCTGGCCTTTTCCCCCCCGAGATGGCACAGAGCCCAGGCAGCATGAAGGCGGATTACCGGACGATGGTCATTTTCCAGGAGACGGGCCAGTGGTTTAATTGCTACTTCACTGCCGCTGTTGCCCAGGGCGATGACGGCATTCCTTTGGATGGTGGTTTTACCCCGCCAGCCTGCTGAAGTGAGGCCGATTGTGCAGTCAAAATCTTTGCGGGTTATAGAAATCAGGGGAATCAGTAGTGGTTCAGCCGGAAAAAGATTTGGGTATTCTGCAATGCCTGGTGCATTGTCTTTGCTTCTGTTGAAAGGACATATTTCCTGGCAGTAGTCACAGCCATAAATCTTGTTTTGTAAAAGGGTGCGAAATTGTCGGGGGAATATACCTGATGCCTGGGTTAAATAGGAGAGGCAGCGATAAGGGTCGATAGTATAAGGCTCAATCAGGGCGCCTGTCGGGCAGTTATCAATACACAGTCTGCAGTCACCGCACGATCGGTTATCAGGGTTGTCTGAAGGTTTGATGAAACGGCTTACCAGAATTGTCCCCAGTGCAACATAGGAGCCATGCTTACGACTGATTAAAGTGCAGTTTTTACCTATGAAGCCCAGTCCGCTTTTATATGCCAACTCTCTTTCCAGCAGGGGACTGCGATCAGTGAGGATACGAAAAACAAGCTTTTGCCTGGCCGACTGGTTCAACTTTTCCATAAATTCCTTCGCCTGGTTTTCCACTATTGCATGATAATCTAGAGTTCGCGCGCAGCGGGCTACCAGACCTTTTGGCTCAAAAGCAATTGTGGGAGCCGTGTTGCCGGGTAGGTTATAAGGTATGGCAACAGTAATGATTGAACGGCAGTTGTCAAACAGGGCAGCAGGTGAAAGACGTAGTTCTACATCTTTTGTTTCAAAGGGACTAAGCCGGTTTTCGGCAGCTCTTTTCTCCAGGCGTTCACGCATGTAGGTTAAAGGTTCGGCTGTAGTAACTCCGATATCGCTTATTCCGGTTGAAGCAGCTGCCCTTTTAATTGTTTCTTCACTGACAGGCAAGACATTTTCTCCTTTTCAAAAACTATAAAGCCGTTTGTTGGCAAGCAGGTAGAGTTGTTTATATTTAATACTGAACTTGTCATTATTACAAAACAGATGAAGAAATAATGGTGTTATTGATGATTACATATTACTAACCAGATAATTATTTGTAAAGATTGTTTACTGATGACTGTATTGCTAATCATTGCAACGATATTCCAGAAAAACTGCAGGAATCGGAATAGATGAAGAAGAATGTACTTAAATGATGGAGGATTAATAATACAGGCTTTTCAGGAGGTTGACACAGAAGTGGGTTCTCCCTGGGTTGTTTTAACTGAAGCCTCTGATGATTTGGAAGCTGATATAATAATCGGTTTCTTAAGAGATAGAGGTGTGCCTGCTGAAAAGGCTGACAGCAGTCCTTATACCGGAGCGATGAGAGTAATCAGCGGAATGGCTATCGAAGTCCAGGTTATTGTGCCTGAAAAATTTTATGATGAAGCCATTCAGTTAATTGATAACCTGGAAGGAGGTTCAGATCAGTAAATATGGAACCGGTAAAAAAACCATTTTTTTCAGATAAGCCGCAGGGCGAAAGAAATGCTTATTATTTACTATTCATTCTGACAGCAATTTCAGCTATATTTTTAATATTGTTCTGGCCGCAAACAAGAAGTATGGATTTGGCAGTTGCCTTGCATGGGTTGTCCAGCCGTTTTGTTGAAATGTTTTTCAGGGCGGTTACCTTTCTTGGCGATGACCAGTTCTTCATGATTTTTTTTTCAATCATAATCTGGTGTGTTAACAAGATTCTCGGGTTCTGGAGTGCTTTTATGCTGCTCTCTTCGGCTACATACAGCAATTTTATCAAGGATTTAACTCTCCTCGAACGCCCTGCCCTGGAAGGAGTAAATCATCCTGAGGGTAGTTATGCTTTTCCCAGCGGACATACATTAACTGCGGTGACAGTTTGGCCTTACATGGCGGTCAGGTTAAAGAAGCGGGGATACTGGATCTGGGCTGCTGCTGCCATTGTGTTAATTGGTTTTTCCCGTTTAGTCTTAGGCTATCACTTTTTAGGTGATATCCTGGGAGGGATAGCATTTGGAATACCCTTTTTGTGTTTCTTTTTATGGCTTAGTCATCTGTTTTATTCAAAAAGCTGGCATGAACGATTTTCCATCTCCCTCTTAATAACCCTTGCTGTTGTTGTTCCGCTATTCCTGACTGCGCTTCTTCCGGGAGCTGACCCTCCTAAGATACTTGGCTACCTTTGTGGCGCTTCTCTCGGTTACATAATAGAAAGAAATAAAATAGGGATGGTTGAAAAAGCACCTTTTTACAAGCAAATTATTAAGGTTATGATTGGTCTTGCCGTGCTGTTCGGAATAATAGTCGGATTGGGAGGCGTTTTGCCATCCTCTGTTGTTTGGCTCGGCTTTATTCGTTATGCCCTGGCTGGAGTTTGGGTTACCCTGTTTGCTCCAATGGTTTTCGTTGCCCTAAAACTTTCGGCAGGTAAGAGCAGGTAATTATACTTATTTTTATCGTAATTTTATTTGTAATAAGCTATAATGAAAAAAGTTAAAGGCATCAGTATTTTAATTGCATTTACCCTGGAGGTGAACTAGTTGATCGGCGGCAAAATTGGATTATGGGAAATATTGCTTATACTTGCTGTTGCCCTGATCATATTCGGCCCGGCCAAGCTTCCTGAGTTGGGGCGCTCTATTGGTAACGGATTAAGGGAATTTAAAAAGGCGACCAGGGAATTAAAAGAGAGTGTAAGCATAAACGAGTCTGATATTGATTTAGATGAGGACAAGAATCAGTAATAGCCTGTTGAGCGCTGAAAAAGCTCAAACCTGAAGTTTTTGTTTGAAAAGGAGTTTGTGATACAATAATAACTAAGTAAACATGATTTACTTATTATTACCGGGGAGGATACAATATGTTCGGTAAGATTGGGCCACTGGAAATAGGGCTGATTTTAGTAATAATCCTGCTAATATTTGGTGCAAAAAAACTGCCTGAACTGGCCAAGGCCATTGGTAAAAGTGTGGTTGAACTGAAAGATGGGCTTAAAGGCGGTTCTGATTCCGACGAATCAACACCTTCGAATTCTGAACCGAAAAAATAAAGATGACCTTTTCCAACTGATGCTAAATTATTATTCATTGAGGCAGTGGTTAGGATACCGGGAGGTATTCAGCAACTTTGAGTAAAAACAAAGACGGTACAATGACCGTTCTTGAACATCTTGCGGAGTTGCGGTTGCGCCTGCTCATATCAGCAGGCGTTTTGCTTGTGACTGCGATGATCTGCTTTGCATACATTGAAGTAATCCGTTCAGTTATCACAGTTCCCCTTGAGGGAACGCAGCTTATTTATTTATCTCCGCCTGAAGCATTTATGGCTAATTTAAGGCTGGCGCTGGTTAGTGGGCTGGTGCTATCGTCGCCCGTAGTTTTATATCAGATTTCTGCTTTTCTATTCCCGGGGCTAATGCGCAGTGAAAAGATATTCTATATAATAATACTTTTGGGGATAGCAATTCTATTTATTTCAGGCGTAGGCTTTGCCTACCTGGTAGTTTTTCCTTTTACACTGAGGTTTTTTTTGCAATTTGCCTCGGCCGACCTTGAAGCCCGCTTTAATATAAGCGATTATATTTCATTCATTATTTCATTTCACCTTGCCTTCGGTCTCGTTTTTCAACTGCCCCTGATGACGTGGACTCTTGGTAAAATCGGTCTGCTGAGTAGCGGGTTTCTGAAGAAGCACCGTAAAATAGCGCTGTTGATCATGCTGATCCTTTCAGCAATAATTACCCCGCCTGATATAATATCCCAGGTAGTCATGGTTTTCCCATTGGCGCTGCTTTATGAAATTGGTATTATAATGGTGCTGCTTAGCGAAAGGAAGAAAAGAAAGCAAAGCCTGCCTGATGCTGCGGGTAGTTAATAATTATAAATAAAGTTTATAATAATAATTAACGGGGTGCCGATTTGGAGCAGACAATAAACAGAAGGATTGAGCAGGCCGGAGCAGTAATTCTCGCCGGTGGGGACAGCAAACGTCTTGGTCGACCCAAAGCCCTGCTAGATTTTAATGGAAAAGCCCTCATTGAGATAATACTGGAAAAATTAAGTCGCTCTTTCAAAGAAATAACAATAGTTACTGATAAGCCCTGGCTATATGATCACCTGTCCGTCAGGATAACCGGAGACATATTGGACGATCGGGTCAAAAGCCCTTTGCGGGGAATTCATGCCGGTTTATCCGCTTCCGGGCTGCCGGTTCAGTTTATTGTAGCCTGCGACATGCCTTTCATCCAGCCGGCCCTGATAAACTACATGGCCGGTAATCTTTCAGGCTATGATGCGGTCGTCCCGCGCAATAGCGAATACTATCAGCCCTTGCACGCTTTTTACAGCAGGAGCTGTATTTCTGTTATAGAAGAACAGATTAGCAGAAGCAATTATAAAATAACTGAGTTTTACTCACACCTGAAAATTTGTTATATCAGTGGAGAAGAAATAGCTGTGTATGATCCGGGAGAATGGTCTTTTTTCAACGTTAATACCTGGGCCGATTACAAAAAGGCTCTTGATCATTTTTCCGCCAAACAAAATGTGGAATAGAATAAGGAGGGGCTGAAATGTTGAAAATACCAGAATATATAGGGCCGATGGCTTTTGGTCTTAAAATGGGAGTTATCCTGCCGGGAATGGATATTGTGGAAAAAGTGTATGAAAGGTTAATCGCCTGCAGTGAAGATGGCTTAATCAGTAATGGTGATGTAATCTGCATAACCGAGTCTGTGGTAGCCCGGGCCCAGGATAATTATATTAATATTGATGATATTGCCCGGGAAATAGGTGATAAGCTGAAGCTCAAACCGGAAAGCAGGGTTGCTGTTATCTTTCCGATTGCCAGCCGTAATCGTTTCTCAATGCTCTTAAAAGGCATTGCCAGGGCAGTTCCCCATGGGGAGGTTGTGGTACAGTTTTCTCATCCGGATGATGAAGTCGGTAATCAGGTGATAGATCCGGAGTTCGCCGGGTTTCTAAATAAAGAGCCAATAACCGATGAAGATATACAAGGTCGTTCTTTCAGGCATCCTGTTACAGGTGTTGATTACATAAACTTTTATCGCGAAACAATATCCTCAGAGGGAGCCAAGCCGGTAATCCTGCTTTCAAATAATCCTTTGCACGCATTAGAACTCCATCCTGATGGAGTTATTGCTGCAGATATACATACCAGGCTTAAAACGGAGAAAACAATTGCCGCCTGGTTTGAAAACTGCATTACCCTGGACCAGGTTTTTATAGAAGGGGAAAAATCATCTGAATGGGGTCTTCTGGGCAGTAATATGTCAGCAGCAGAAAAAATTAAACTTGCTCCACGTAACGGGCAGCAGGTGGTTGAAAGCCTGCAGAAGAAAGTCAAAAGAGATCTTGGCCATGATGTTCAGGTAATGATCTACGGTGATGGAGCTTATCTGGATCCAACCAGCGGAATATACGAATTAGCAGACCCCAGGGCAGCATTTGCTGCTACAGCAGGTTTAAATTGTGTCAGAGAAGGCTTAAAATACAAGTATCTGGCTGACCAGTGTTATCATGAGGATAAAAAAAGTGCAGAAGAGATAGAATCAATTTTATCGGAGAGCATTAAGCGCCAGATGCCGGAAGACAGTCTTGAAAAAGAAGGCACTACTCCCCGTAAAATGGAAGATGTTTTGGCCAGCCTGGCTGACCTGGTTAGTGGCTCAGCCGATGCGGGAACGCCCGTAGTAGTAATTAAAGGGTTTATCAGGCAGTCTTAAAGAATTTCTTAAGCAATATAGTTACTGCCAGACAAAAGGCCCACAGCAATGGGAAATAATCGCCTAATAGTTTATATGGAGTCTCTCTGACAGTTAAGTCAAGGACAAGGGGGATTGTTTCTATTTTTTGCTTGTCTGACCGATAGATTTCACTGCCCCTGTAATCAAAAGAAACAGTGATGCCGCTATTGGCAACCTGGGAAATGCCTATGCCCATCTCTGCTGCCCGTATTGCCGCAGCATGCGCATGATGATCCAGGCCAATTGAGCGTCCGAACCAGGCATCATTGGTCAAGACAAAAAGATGCTTTGCTCCTTCCCGGGCAAATAAGCGGGTGTGGTTTCCAAAATATGATTCAAAACAGATTACCCCGGCAATTGTATTTCCTTTAATATCGAACAAGGTGATTTCGTTACCCGGTGTGTAGCTGCCCAGGATTAAGTTAAGCTGAAGAAGATTATTTAGCAATTCTTCGGCAGGGAAAAACTCAACAAAAGGCACCAAGCGGGTTTTTTTGTAAAATGATTCGCTGTGATTGCTGCTATCATAAATGGTTATGATGTTATATAGATTACCTCTATCTTTCAGGCGTGCTCCGTACAGAATTGCCGTTTCCAGGTTGTCGGCAATCTTTTGCAATTCCGCATTGTGAAATTGCTCACCCGAAGTGTAAATGTCAAGGACTGTTTCAGGCCACACCACAAGGTCAGTCCCGGGTTCTGTGGAATTCTCCGTTAACCCAAGATAATTTTGTGCCACTTCAGTTCTGCTTCTCAGGATCTGTTCCATGGAACTGTTCCCCTGGATTAGATTTGTTCTTAATGTTTCTTCAGATTGCTCGGTTTTCATCAGAGAGGGAACAAACAGTCCGCAGGTGAGGATTAGCATAAATGCAGAGCTTACAACAGCAAGCTCTTTATTATGAATTTTTTTGTCAAGAAACATAACTAATATGGTTTGAACGAAAACAATCAAAAAAGGTAGCCCCCAGTAGCCGTATGTAGCAGCAATATTCAGCAGCCCGCTATACTGCCATTGAGTGTAACCGAGATAACCCACGTTGTAACCCAAAAAACCGATCGATCGGCTGAATTCAAACAGCATCCAGAGAATTGGAACCGCCATTGCTGTAAGCCAGGGACATTTTAAACGCTGTACCAGGTTGGAACTAAGGGCAAACAGTCCGTAAAAAAGGCTGGTGTAGAAAGCTAAAAGGAGCATGGCCAGTAAGGCCAGCGGCCTTGATAAATAAGTGAATAATACTTGGTTAAGGTAAAAGTTTACATATAGATTAAGAGCCAGACCAAAGAGCAGCCCGGTTTTGAAGGAAAGGGCAGGAGTGGTACTTAATATTTTTGTAATAAAAGGCAGCAGGGCGATCCAGGCCAGGTATCCCTGTTCAAAAGGGGGGAATGCGAGGATCAGAATTGCTGCTGATAACAAGGCAGGGCAGTAAAACTTATTGATGAAAGTAACGTTTTTCCGGTAATGCGGCAGGCTTTTTTTTAACATTTGATCGCTTATTCCTTCAGATGGCTTGTTAAAGACTACTTTAGCATATCATATATGCGCCGCCAAGCTCACTGTTTCTTGACCAGGACAAGAATGAATGGTATAAATATCATATGGAAATATTAAACTGGTGAATATTTTACCGTATTAAGTATTAACAGGGAGCGATAATCATAAACGACGACATTTTGCTTAAAAATATTAAAGATTTAGATCATATTGTAAGCCGCCTGATATACAGGGTCAGGGTTTTACACAATCGCTATACTGTGGACCAGATAACCGACACCCAGTTTATTGTGTTGCGTTCGTTGAGAAAGTCACCCTGCAATACCTCTTTTCTAGCCCATATGCTGGGAGTAACCTTAAGCGCAGTGACAGCCCTGATCAATCGTTTGCATAAAATGGGCCTGGTTGCCAGGGAACGCCAGGAAAAGGACAGGAGGCAGGTATGGATTTCAATAACGCCGAAAGGTCTGCAGGTTTTAAAAGAGGTTGAAGAAAAGCGAAACCTTTTATTGGCCATGTATCTATCAAAAATACCGGAGGATGAAAGGGAGCAACTGCTCTACCTTTTGAAAAAAGCGGTTAAGCTTTTTGAGAACGAAGAAATACTGAGCAGCGAAATGCCGTTGCAGGACTAGCAACTTATATTTGGCTAATAAAAAAAGGTAAGGGTTTTATCCCTTACCTTTCCCTGATTCTATGATAAAATATTCCTGCGTGCCTGGTTATTTAAGGACACATCAGTCTTTTTTCCCCTCTGCAGTTTCGATTGGCTTGTCATCCCTGTTTTTCTTCTTTTTGAATACATTTTTAATCAACCAGCGAATGATTAAAATAACAATACCGATCAATATTAATGCGGGTAGCAGAGTGATCAATGCGATTATGATAAAGGAAACAGAATTTAACAGAAAATTGATGCTGCCGATAAAAGCTTCCCTGACTCTATTGCCGAAGTTTTCAAAAGCGCCGGGTTTTACCACATCAGTAGCTACACTTTCTTCGCGAAGATTAACATTTATTGTTGCATAGGTAACCTGGTCTTTAAGGTGGTTCATCCGGGCGGTCATTGATTCGATTTCACCTCGTACCCGGTATAGCTCTCTTTCAATTTCCAGAACATCTTCAACTGTTTCGGCCATCTCCAGGATTTCAATAAGGCGTTCTTCCTGGGCTATCTGGTTTTTCAGGCGCGATTCAAGATCTACATACTCCATAGTAATGTCATCAACACCGGTCTGCACATTAGTTGCTTTGCCATAGGATTCCAGCTGCTCCATGATAGATTCAAAGCGGTTTTCAGGAACACGTAAGGTCATGTAGCCGGCGTATTGATTTTCTCTCATTTCATAAATATACGAGTTGCTAACCAGTCCTCCAATGTTGTCGATCAGTTCACGGATTTCCCTCATGGTATCCCTGGTGTCTTTTACAGCCAGGTCAATAGAACCATTGCGGATAACGTAGCGAATAGTGCTCCCGCCAACTTCGCCATTTTCTCTTCGTATGTCTAAATCGTTGTCATAACCTCCCTCTTGCGCATATTCGGGAGCCGGCATACTTTCTTCTGCCATATCGTAGGAGATTCCACTGGAATCAGAATAATTAGCCGCCCCGCATGAACAGAGAAACAATGCAGCGGCAATGATGATGAATATTAGTAGAGAAACTAAGCTGAAGCGTTTGCCAGTCATTTTGATGACCTCCTTTATACACCTGACAATTAAAAACTTTTTTCGGTTCCTTGTTTCAGTGGCGGTGTTTACAATTTACGGAGCTAAATAAATCATACAACGCGGTGCCCCAACCCGATAGCAACATCATTACGGTGCAGCAATCCAATTCCAAAAAATATTGCAACGGCGATGTGAGTGCCTCCCCGGGCGATACCAACTTTTCCGCCCACATTTAAACCCAGAGCTTTTGGCATAATCTGTACCAATGCTTCCCTGGTAGCCCCCGCAACCGCACCGTCTGAATGGCTGGAATCATCGATTATACCTTCCCTCTTAGAGGCAACCACGGCGCGTTCAACTACTTTTTGCAGGGAACTGAGGAATTCACCTCCGTAATCTACAGCCAGGGATTGAATTCCTTTTTCTAAATGTCTTTTTTTCAGGGCAAGTTCTTCTTCCCGGGTCGGAGTCATGGCTATGCTGACCGCTGCCTGGGCTACATCCCGGCTTTCCATGCCTATCCCCCCCAATTTAACAAGCTGGTTTTGTTGTTTCGAAAGCATATAAAAATATCATTGCTCTTACAATCAATGAGTATTTCTTTTTAACGCTTACATTATCCTCTGTCATTATTCAAAGGGCAAGTAGTTTTTACAGATGGTCCTCAGTAAAAAAAACCATATGTTATAATATACTTGG
>CAZBKZ010000009.1:0-80232 GCA_964492615.1 uncultured Syntrophomonadaceae bacterium
CAGACAATTCCGTCAAATAAATGGTTAGCAAAGGGAAGTTCTTTGTTAAGGTCCGCCTCCCGCAAAGTGACATTTGTTTTGTTCTGCCCGAGCTTTTCTTTCGCCCTGTTCAGCATTGCCGGAGAGAAATCCACCCCATAAAGATGGTCATCGTCTGTAGAAGCGCTAAGTAATCGTAAGAAATTACCCGTTCCACACCCGGCATCCAGGTAAGTTAACCCTTTCCGGGGCTCCAGCAGGAGAAACGCTTTCTCAAGCATTACCTGGTAAGGTGACAGCCTCAATAAAATCATGTCATATACTCTCTCATAAAATTGCCAGAACCTGTTTCCCATTATTTACCTCATATTGTTAATTAATAACTCTTATTTCTTTATATTAGTAACGATTACTAATATATTGATTATATTCCAATCTTAATAGTTATATATAGAAGTTGAGAAATCCTTTTTTTTATCAAGATATCTTTACCTTGCAAAACGCTATAAAAATTTTGTTTCTAATCTATGGTAAAATAAAAGCGATATGGTAAACCGCTTGATCCTGATCGGATAAAGAGGAGGAGGAATGGTGTGCATAAGTTTTTTTACCCCGAGTCTATTGTCATTATCGGCCTTTCTTCAAAACCAACCAATATACCGCGATTAACCCTTGAAAACCTGCTGCGCTGGGGCTACCGGGGCAGAATTTTTGGAGTAAACGAACGCAGTGACGATGTTCATGTAGACGGGATAAGAATGTTTAAAAACATTGAAGATCTACCGGAAGTGCCCGACCTGGCTTACTGCATGATCCCCGCCCAGCTGATACCGGGAATGCTCACTCGCTGCGGCAAGTTCGGTATCCGGAGAATGGCTATCCCCTCGGGCGGGTTTTCTGAATTCAGCAGTGAAGGAGCCGCCCTGGCCAAAGAACTCCTTTCTATAGCACAAAAATACGGGATACGCTTCGTCGGGCCGAACAGCGTCACAGTGGCTAATACAGAAAATGGCCTCTGCCTGCCCTTTGTTGCCCTGCATAAGGCCCCTAAAGGTGAAATGTCTATAATTTCCCAAAGCGGCGGTGTAGCGCTAACCATGTTAAACTACCTTTTTGATGAAAAAATTGGGCTGGCCAAGTTTGCCAGCATCGGTAACAAACTCGATTTGGACGAGGTTGATTTCCTGGAATATTTCGGGCAGGACCCTCAAACGAAGGTAATCTGCCTCTACCTGGAAAGCATCAGTCGCGGCCGCAAATTAGTAGAAGCAGCTAAAAGAATTGACAAACCAATTATCGTTTACAAGTCAAATACCACGGAGGCAGGCAAAACAGCAGCGATGAGCCATACGGCAGCCCTGGGAAGCGATGAGGATATCATCGATTCGGCTTTTGAAGAAGCAGGAATGATCCGGATCGACAATTTTCTTGATTTTGTTGAAGTAACCAAGGCTTTTCATCTGCCCCCGATGAAAGATAACCGGATCATGGTAATGAGTCCGGCCGGTGGGTTTTCTGTGATAGGAGCAGATCTTTGTGAAAAAGCCGGTTTCAGGTTTGCCGATATGGGCGATCAGTTTTACAACAGCCTGAAGCAGTTCAGCAATGCCGGAGTTATCAATTTTTCCAATCCGCTTGATATGGGCGACATATATGATCCCAAGCTTACAGCCCATGTTTTCTATGCAGTTATGCATTCTGACCAGGTTGACGGTGCAATTTATATCAGCCAGAGACCACAGATGCCGGCCGGAGAGAATATATTCCACAAAATGTTTTTAACAGATCTATCAAAGGAAGCCTGGGGTTCAATACTTTCATCCGGCAAACCTCTCGCGATCTGTCTTTTCGGCCCGACCAGGATGATCCAGCAAACAAAACGTTATGTTGAATTCCCTATCTTTAACAGCCCTGAAGAAATGGTCCGGGCTCTTTCCATTCAAATGAATTATTATCGTAAGCGCGAAGCAATTGCCGTGCAGGAAAAACCAATAATCCCTCAGGACATTGATCCGAAGGCGGCAAGCCTCTGGATAAATAACAGAAAAGGTGATTATGGTGAAGAAGCCCTGGAACTGTTAAGTACTTATGGAATAAAAACCATTCCTTCAAAAACTGCAGCAACACCTGAGCAAGCCGTGGAGATTGCCGGCAAACTCGGTTATCCTGTTGTCATGAAAGTGGTATCACCTCAGGCCCTGCATAAAAGCGATGTCGGCGGAGTGCTGCTGAATATAACTTCTGAGAAAGAAGTTATTGCCGGTTTCGGTGAGATCTGCGACAACTTAAAACGTAATAATGAAAAGGCCATTTTTAGCGGAGTCAGGGTTCAAAAAATGGCGCCTGATGGTTATGATATGTTCGTTGGGGGGAAATACGACCCTTCATTTGGTCCGATAGTTTACTTCGGCATGGGTGGTATATATATAGAAGTAATCAAGGATGTAACCAACATGCTCTGTCCTGTTGGCTATGATAATACAAAAGAACGCTTTAAACGGCTTAAAGCCCATCATATATTAAGCGGCCTTCGCGGCAACAAGCCCGGGGATGTTGAGGCCTTTATCAACCTGGTAATTCGCACCTCGCAGCTTCTGACGGATTTCCCCGGCATCAAGGAAATTGACATCAACCCGGTCAGGGTTTTTGCTGAAAGGGAAGGAGCAATGGCCCTTGACGCCAGGATCCGTTTGTTAGCTTAGGAGCGTTTGTGCCTGATAATGCCCGAGCAGGGGATTATATCAATCCCTTTTTGCTCAATTCCATCTAGCAGTAAATTCATACCCAGTGAATCGCTCGATATGTGCCCGGCAATGACCACATTTAAATGATGTTTTTCCGCTTCCTTGCGGTGTTTGTCACTCATATGCATGCCCACTATGGTCCCGACTCCGGCCTGTGATAACTTTTCATAAGAGTTTTCCGAACCGCTGGTACCACCGGTCATGTCAACCAGCACTTTCCCTGCTCTTCTTTCTTTACTGCCCAGAATAATCTCGGGGCCGGCGCTGTTTTTTACCGCTTCAGCATATTCCGGTATATCTTTGAGCAGTTTAACAAGGTCACCAACAGTTTTCGGCTCTTCCCGATTGAATAGGTCCTGTAAATAAGAAGTTACCTGGTTGTCAGCAACTGTATGAGCACACATCATCGAAAGGCCTAAAATTTTAGCGGCATCGATTGCCCGATTGTGATTTACGGGCATTAAACCCCTCTTTACCTCGCTGATCCTCGAGGCCATCAAAGATTCCGCCACGTTGATCGGCACACCGAAACGGGCCATGATATCTTCCTGCAGGTGCATCACATCATGCAGAGCGGCCAGCGCTTTGCCCTCGGGATGATGAGCCATAATTAAGTCCACAGGCTGACCCTTTTCTCCCAGACGCTCGGCAAGCAGGACTTCGCCCACCTCTATATCTACGCCGACCATTATTCTTTTTACCTCGTTATCCGGATCACCGCAGAGTATCCTGGTATCGCTGTATGGATTGGTTAATTTTTCCAGATCATATTCTTTTTTCTCGTCTTCCTTCATCTCATCATACTTTTTCTTTTCATTTTCAAGTACCGCCCTGACATCTTCACTTCCCCGGGGGTCCTCTTCAATACCTTTTTCAATTACATAACTGTATATTTCCCTGATCCGCATTTATAACAACTCCTTTTACCTGTTAAAAATTAATTTTTAGCCCTGTTTGAAGTTTGTGAAACCGTTCTTTCAGATTCGCCGACAACACACAGGAAGCCTTAAAGCCGGTGCAGTGGCCGGTATAAACCTCCGCGTCGTCCATGGCTTTAAACACATTAAGGGTTTCGTTAATCCTTTGATCATCAGCTGATATAAGGTGAAATCCTCCTATTACCGCCGCCACCTTACTGATACCGGTCAGGCTTTTCGCTTTTTCAACAATAGAAATTATTCCCGGGTGCGAGCATCCTGATAATATAACCAGTCCCCGGGGCAATCTAAAGAAAAGTGACAGATCATCTGAAAGACGATCCTGGATTACCCTGCCATCTGAAAGAGTATATGCTTTCAGGGTCAGGTCTTGCTCAAACTCCACGATGTCCTCAATTTCGCCACTGGTTATTACTCCGGGAAACAAGGATAAAGGCTCCCTGGTCAGCAGCAAATCACCACCTGCTTTTTCTATCGAATCACTGCTTGTGCCGGGAACCATAGCATGAGTCCTCAGTAGCGGATTCATGGTAAAATTAGGCCGGAAAATTGTTGGATGGGCTATCACCGGCAGCCTCTGCGAATCTGCCGCCTGCAGAAACCCCATTAAACCACCACTGTGATCATAATGACAATGAGAGAGCACAACCATATCCATCTTTTTCGGATCTATGCCGAGCTGCCGCATGTTATGCAACAGAGGTTCTGCATCCTGCCCGGTATCAAATAATAGACGCATCTTTTTCTCCCGGTAACGAGCTTCAACCAGGAATGATACCCCGTGCTGGGCCAGCAAACCGCTATCAAAACCGGCGCTGTCCTCAACTATTACAGTAACCTGCAGTTCATCCAGTTCGCACAATTCGCTTTTCATTAAATCATCTCCTGTATAACTATTTAATCAGCATGCTATACCCATTTAAAGATAGATATTCAGGTTTATCTACTAAGTGATTATATCACAGCAACCATAATTGTGTGCCCCGGATACGTATTGCAGGAATCACTCTTCTTTATGGCGAATAGCAGGTTTAGTAGTAATTGAATATAAAATAAACTGAATGGATTAAAGGTGGATGAACCTGCTTAAAACGACCGTTGACATAATTAAAAATGCACTGTTAATTAACCGTCTGCCTGATCACCAGTTTGATCGCGCTAATCTTCAGCGTATTATTCTGATGTTCTATATCCTGATGCCGCTTCATTTAGTCCTGATTGCTATTTTCGCATTGGCTTTAAAATCCTCCTTGCCGGAAACTGATCTGACAACCTATTACTGGCGTCTTTACATCATTTACGCTCACAGTGTTATGATTGTATTGTTAACTGCAGGCGGGATTACTGCTTTACAGCTGAGGAAAAGTAATAACAAATATAACATAGCCGGATTGACCCTGTCGCACCTTTTCGCCTTTCTATACCTGATACTGGGCGCTGTTACCTGTGTTATTGATCAGCTGGTAACCAGCAGTATTAATCCGTTTTTAATTGCCAATGTTGCCGTAGCCCTTTTTGTAATCATGCGTCCTCTTTTTTCACTTTTCATATACACCTTATCCTACCTGATCTTTTTTTTCCTGCTACCCTTAACCCAGCACAGCAGCGAGCTGATTTCCACAGTTCGTGTTAACGGTTTAAGCGCTTCTGCTGTAGGCCTGGGCCTGGCCCTGGTTATGTGGCGGACAAATGCTCTGAGCGCTTTACAAAAACAGCTTATCCAGGCACAAAATGAAGAACTGGAAAAGAAAAACCGGCAGCTGAAACACCTGGCCAGAACCGATATGATGACCGGTTTATACAACAGAACACGCTTCACAGAATTTGTCGAAATGGAGGTAGAACGTTTAAAAAGAACAGGAGAGACATCCAGCCTGATTATCCTTGATCTTGATGATTTTAAAAATGTTAATGACCTTTACGGCCACCCTAACGGGGACACGGTTCTAAAACTGGTGGCAGGAGTCATCAAGGGTCAGCTTCGCTCAACAGATATTTTATGCCGTTTTGGAGGAGAAGAATTTGCCGTACTGCTCCCCGGAACTGCTCCGGAGGGAGCTTTAAATGTGGCAGAAAAGATCCGCGGGGCAATTGAAGGCTGTACCTTTACCGGAAAACTGGAAAGCCTTAAAATTACCGCCAGCCTCGGACTGGCGACCCTGGGAACCAACGGGGCAACTTCCTTTGACACTGCATATCAAAAAGCGGACCAGGCTCTTTATAACGCCAAGGGAAAAGGACGAAACAGAATCGAGTTCTCCGCTTAGAAAGCGATTCGGTGCAGATCATCAGCCCTGCTTTTCCACTCCTCATACAGCGTATCATCCCACTGCCCGGGATATTCATTATAGTGTTTATATATTTTAACCGCGGTGCCTACCGCTTTGTTTAGTTTCAGCAGAAGAGCCGGACGGCCAATTCCACTTAAAGCCCTGATGGTTTTAAGCAGCCCCGGGGGTACAAATATACCGTTTATAGCGTTCTGCAAAGTTGAGGCATCCAAAAGGTTTTTCTTAAAAAGGTAATCCAGTTCGTCATGGCTAAAAGTCTGCAGCATCATCCTTAATGCAGACAGGGCGGCAAACGATTTCCCCCTGTCGCTGTCACCATAAAACTTTCTGTTAATACGCCACAGTATGCCGATATCATTCCTTTGCTCTTCTGCGGCTTCACTAATCACATCTGCTGCCCACAGCGCAGCAAGCATCGCCGACCCTACCCCGCAACCGGTAGTCGGAACTGAGGTTGAAGCGGCATCGCCAATAACAAAAAATCCGTTTGTAACAAAACTGGTTAAAGGTCGCCCAACTATACACAAGCTGCGGCCACCCCTTATTTTTTCATCTTTTATTGCCTGGTTTCTTAGAATAAATTCCTCGATAATATCCCGGGGATCGGGTTTACCGGGTTCATTTTTAACTCCGGCTCCAATATCAATCTGGTTATCGTTGTGAATATGGCTCCACTGGTAACCGGTGCAAAACCCGTAGCGATATTGATCAGGAACTGCTGTTAAACTTAAGTCATCCGGCTCATATAACCGTACCTCCCGGTGAACAAGTGCATAATCGCTGTCACTGAAAGGCTCGGCCAAACCGGTATATGCAGGGAGGCAGGATCTCAATATCGATTTAAAACCTGATGATTCTACAACTAAATCGGCATGTATCTCTTTCTCCTCACCGGTAAGAAGATTCTTGAATTTAATTCCGTGAACGTCAACTCCACCGGGACCTTTTCGGCCGTTTTCGCGGAAAAGCAGGCGATTCACTTCATGGTTATAAAACACTTCAGCTCCTGCTTCCAGGGCTTCATTAATCAGGTGCTGACCAAGCCTGCGGCGGTCTGTAGTAATCATTTTAAACTCCGCCACCTTACAGTCAGCGTATCCGGGGGAATTAACCCGGAGTTGGGTTACGGCATGTTTTTCAAAAAGACCTTCTGCATCGTGTCTTTCCTTAACTAGCTTACCTTTCCAGCTGCCATTCAGCAGTTCAGGCATCTCCAGTCCGGCTTCTTTAAGAGCAACAAGCTCTACTGCATCTGACCAATCATGACCAAGATCTTTAAATTCACCCTTTTCATAGATAGCTACATCAAGTTTTTTCCGGGCCAGCTCCCGGGCCAGAACAGCCCCTCCCGGACCGGCTCCCGCAATAATTACTTTATAAGTCATAGAATCACCATTTGTCCGCTTTTACTATGTTTCGGGTAATGATTACCCCCCCTGTTGATGGACTTACCTTTCTATATATTTTTGTGATAGTGTTATAATTATTCGACTTTTGTTTACATTTTTCCTGCACCGCAGTTTGACCTCTATTAGCAAATACCCTAAAATATTCTCAAGTATAACCTCAATCGTTAAATTATTGTCATATAATAATGTTGATCAGCCGGCAGATAACATCTTCTTTAACCGGGAATAAGCGTTTAATAAACAGGAGGGAATAAAATGTCATATGGTGACGCCTACCAGCGCCTGAGTAAATACAGGCGGAACGATCTCAAGGGGAAAAAGCTGGACTGGGAAAACCGCCCCGAATTATATAAAGAATATCCTCCTCACCTGGAAAGACTTATGCTAAATAAACCTCAAACAACAGGAGGCAAAGCGCTTTATAACCTGCTGCTGGAAAGACGTTCGCACCGGCACTTCTTAAACAATAATGTTCAGGCAGAGCACTTATCCCAGGTATTATGGGCTATCCAGGGAATAACCCTGAAAACAGAACATCACCAGTTTAGGGCATCACCTTCTGCAGGGGCGCTCTACCCGGTTGAAACTTACTGCGTTATTAACCGGGTTGAAGGATTTAAACCTGGTGTTTATTACTTTCAAATTCCCAACCACAGCCTAATTCTGCTAAAGAAAGGTAGTTATGGCCAGGAGCTGGCTAGTGCCGCTCTCGGGCAAACTATGATGAAAGATGCCGCTTTTAACCTGGTCTGGAGCGCTGTAATTGAGCGTTCAAAATGGAAATATGATCAGCGGGCTTATCGTTATATATACCTTGATGCCGGGCATATTGCCCAGAATGCCGCCCTTGCCGCACTTTCCTGCGGTTTGTCCTCATGCCAGGTAGGCGCATTTTTCGATAGCGAGGTAGATAGTATCCTTAACCTGGACGGAGAAAAAGAATTCAGCATTTATATGACAGCAATAGGGACCCCGGCAAAGTACCGGTAAAACAACAGCCACATTCAGAGTTCCTGTTTTTTTCTGTTAGACGCTGTAAAAACCGGAGCTGGGCTCAGCTATAACAGGTTAGGTAAGAACTTGTTTTTTAAATGGGCCGCAAAAAAGAAAACCCGGGAAGGTTCCGCACTACCCAGAAAACCAGAACCAGGACAAATAGCGACCAGATAAAAAACGGTGCAATCCTGATCTGGTAAATTGAGTAGTTTTTATCAAATATCACCCTGATAATCAATATAAGAGCATATGTAAGCAGGGGCAGAATAAAAACAGCAAGGGCGTTACTCTTTAATGCAAGTAAAATGTTTCCGTTAAATAAATGAATCATCGCCCTGGTAGCGCCACAGGCCGGACAAAGCATTCCGCTTAGCTGGTAGAACAGGCAGTGATAGGGCCGGACTAAATCTCGTAAATCCTGGTCTGCCACATAGAGTATAACAGCGCATACCACCAGCAAGATAATAACAAACAAACCCCGCTCGAGCCTGGGGTGAGCGGGGCGCTTTCTTTTACTGCTCATTTATTACCACCTATACATCTCCCTTTCAATAATGCTGAACAGCCCCGGGAATACGAGATAGCCAATAACAGTAAAAATAATTCCAAGAACTATCCCTGCTGCTCCAAGTATAATTCCGGCCAGGGCGTATTGCTGCTGTTTCTGTTGAGCAAGTATTCCGCAGACCAGGGCAACAATACCAAGAATTATCGCCAGGTAGCCACAGCAAAAAATAAAGATTAAAGACAGGATACCGCTGACCAGTGATACTATGCCCAGGGTGTTGTTTGGTTTTTCAACAACTACAGGTGTACTGCTCTCATCCATTTTTAAAACCCTCCTACTAAATTAGTTATTGTTTTCGAACCGCCTTCTCCATTCATCGCCAAGAACCTCTTCCCACCAATCGACCAGATCGTCATTGTTACCTCCCTGGCCATTACCATCACCATTTCCCGGAGGGGGTTCTTCAGGCGGAGGTTCCTCGCCGGGAGGAGGCTCTTCAGGAGGAGGTTCCTCACCGGGCGGGGGTTCAACAGGTGGTGGTTCTTCGCCGGGTATCTCTGGTTCATCTTCATCGGCAGGATCTGGAACTATTTCAATATGCATATTACAAATAGTCCTGGGAGCATACTTATCAATAAAATAATCGCTGCGAACGGTTCCCGCAGCCCGGCAAATAGAGCTGGGACGAAGTCCGGAAAGTGAGCATACCTCCATCCTGATTATTCCATCCGGGCGGCTAAAATCCCTTTTCTCAAGGTCCTGAAATGCTTTAATAAAAACTTCCCGTAAAAATGCAGTTGAATAACGCCATCCCTGCTGGATGCCACCCATCTTAGGCTCATCATAACCCATCCAGAACGATGCAACCAGATTTGGGGTATAAGCAACGAGGTAGACATCTTTCCAGTTTTCTGTTGTACCTGTTTTAGCGGCCACAGGACGATCAATTTGTAAAGCTCGGCCAAGGTATACCTTTACGAAGTCCTGCAGGATATCATTAACAATAAATGTAGCCTGCGGGCTTAAAACCTGCCTGGGATTAACCTTTTGCTCATATAGAATTACACCATGACGATCTACTATTTTTTCAACAGTGTGCAGATCCACCCTGACTCCATCGTTGGCTAAAACACTGTATGCCTGTGCCATATCGATTGCAGTTACTCCGTAGGTAAAACCTCCCAGGGTCAGGGCCAGGTTATCTACCTCACTTGGGGCAATGGTTGAAATGCCCATACGCTGAGCATAGCCGACCCCAACCCTGGTACCAAGAGCCTGAAATGCCCTGACGGCAGGAACATTGTATGAATAATAGAGCGCTTCCCGGACTGAGATCATGCCCCTGAAACGGTTATCAAAGTTCTTCGGTTTCCATCCCTGCGGTCCGGTGAAAGGTGAATCATCTAATGTTGAACCGGCACCGGCCAGGACACCTTCTTCCAGGGCCGGAGCGTAGGTAATAATCGGTTTTATCGCCGATCCGGGCTGACGCAGGGTGGTAAACCTGAGTATTTCATCATAGCGTTTGCGGTATTCGCGTCCCCCGCCGAGAGCTTTTATCCTTCCCGTGATCGGATCGGCAACAACTATAGCTGCCTGGGGTTGGGCGATACCTTCTTCATCAATCAACTCCTGGATCTGGGCCCTGGACAAATCACGACCCGGGGGAAGTTCGGCTATAGCCTCTTTTATTCCCTCCATATCAACCACTACTGTTGAAGGATATAGATCATTGCGTCCAAGGACTTCTTCCACGTGAACCTGAAGCTCCGGTTCCAGCGTAGTGTAAACCCTTAACCCTCCGGTATAAATTGCCCGGTATGCTTCTTCACGTGAGCCGATTGTCGACACATCGCTTAAAATGCGAATCAACTCGTGGTGAACAACATAATCTACAAAAAAGGGATAAGGGTAATCCGGGTTGCGCGGTTCTGCATAATCAATAACCTGCATTAAAGCCAGACGCTGCTGGTTATCTGTTATATAGCCGAGGCGATTCATACTGGTAAGCACTACCCGCATTCTGGCTTCAGAATCAGCCAGGTTATTCATCGGATTATAGAAATTTGGCGACCTGACCGCACCAGCCAGCATGGCCCCTTCGGCGATGGTCAGGTTTTCTACACTTTTTTTAAAATAGGTCTGCGCGGCAGCTTCCACACCATATGCGCCGTTGCCAAAGTAAATACGGTTCAGGTACATCTCCAGTATTTCTTCCTTGCCATAGTTTCTTTCCAGTTGAAGGGCCAACCATATTTCCTGTACTTTTCTTTTATAGGTTGTTTCTGAAGTAAGAAAAGCATTCTGGGCGAGCTGCTGGGTGATAGTGCTTGCCCCCTGAACGATTTCACCAGCTTTGAAGTTTGCATATGCTGCCCGGATACTGCCAACAACATCAAACCCAAAATGGTTATTAAATCGCTCGTCTTCTATGGCTATAAAAGCAAGCTGAACATGTTCTGGAATCTCTTCCAAATCAACGATGATCCGGTTCTGTTCTTCATGTAGAGCAGCTATTTCATTGCCACCGCTGTCATATATATATGAAGTTTCTACCGTAGCCAGTCGAGTATGATCAAGTGGGGGAGCTTCATTAACATAGTTGACAATCACGGCCGCAGCAGCACCACCGGCAATTAAGAAAAGGAAAAAAAGGACTAGACAAAAACTTTTAAAAAAACCGGCGGCGCGGCGCTTTTTTTTAGTTTTACGTTTTGTTTGTCTTTCCGCCCTGACCCCTTTTGCTTCGAGAATTTTTTGATCAAGCGGTTTTTTCTTCTCAGCCATGTCTGATTGCTCTCCCCCTGATCATAATCAGGTAGATTTTATTAGCTACCTTGTTCCGTATTATAACCAGTCATGTTGTTCCTGTTATGATAAATATTCAGTGCTATTATACCATAGAGCCATATTGTTAGAATAACTCCCCTCTATTAAAAGGCTTGGTTTCTCAAAATTAAATCGCTGCCCGGAATATATCTCAATTGTGATAAACACATCCTCTCCTTTAGTCAGCAACCTGAAGTAAAAGATAAGATCAAAACAGGAATTCTACTGTAAAAATCGCAGGAAAAGACATTATAACCCCCAGGTGAAGCTGGTCGTTATAAGACCTACTAATTGGCATTGTTATTGCTTTATTATATTAAATAACAGTAATTAGGAAGGGGAGCTCAGAAATGAACCGGGAAGCTGTTTTAGGAGAAAGCAAACGTATTATAGATCTGATACTTAAAGATGAGTTAAGCACAGAAGAGAAAAACAGGGTTGTTTCAGACTCAGTTGAAAATTATGCTGATTATGTCAATCCTGCCATCCTCTCAGCCAGAAAATCTGTTTCCTCAGATTATTCTTTTGTTGAATGGGAAGATGAGGGTGCTGTGTTCCGTGACACTCACGGAGTTGAGTTCATTGACTGCCTTGGTGGTTTCGGCATTTACATGCTTGGACACCGCAACCCTAAGGTAATTGAAGTGGTGAAGGCCCAGTTGGGACGTTATGCCCTGCATAGCCAGGAACTGGTCGAACCACTGCGGGGTTACCTGTCAAAACTGGTTGCCATGGTCACACCGGGTGACCTGCAATATTCTTTTATTTGCAACGGGGGGGCAGAAGCTGTTGAGATGGCCCTTAAATTAGCCAGGCTCGCTTCTGGGAAAACCTGGTTTATTTCAACAGTGAATGCTTTTCATGGCAAATCTATGGGCGCTGTGTCTGCTACCGGTAAAGGTGTATACCGGGCTCCTTACCTGCCCCTGATCCCCGGGTTTCAACATGTTGAATATGCCGATGCAGAAGCAGTAGAAAAAGCAATATGCAATTTAACCGCGGTAGGGGAATCCGTTGCCGGGGTTATTGTTGAACCAATCCAGGGAGAAGCCGGAATTATAGTTCCGCCGGCTGATTATCTTCCCGCCCTGCGTGACATCTGCGATCGTCATGGGGTTTACCTGATCACGGACGAAATCCAGACCGGAATGGGGCGAACAGGTGCTCTGTGGGCAGTTGAACATGTAAATGTTGTTCCCGATATTCTGATCATGGGCAAAGCATTCGGGGGAGGAGTAATGCCGATTACTGGTATAGCAGCCCGCCCGGAATTATGGAATAACATGCAGGACAACCCGTGGATTTTAGGGTCGCCAACCTTTGGCGGAAACCCCCTCAGCTGTTCAGCAGCTATCGCTGCCATTAATTACACCCTGGAATGGGAAATACCGAAAATGGCTGAAGAAAAGGGTAAATATATTCTCGATGCCCTGCACGTTTTAAAAGATAAATTCCCCGGGGTATTAAAAGATGTTCGCGGAAAAGGGCTCTTGATTGGAATGGAGTTTCCAAATGACGAGATTGGTTTTAAACTGGCCAAAGACCTTTTTGATCAGCGGGTTCTGGTAGGTGGTACTCTCAACAATGCCAGGGTTATCCGGATTGAGCCACCGGCAATTATCAGCAGCGAACAGATCGACATAGTAATGGAGGCCCTTGAGAAAACACTGGCTAAATTAGCCTGAGCAAACTAGATATAATCAGTAATTTTTGATCAATAAAAAGTTCCCTTTCCAGAGGGAACTTTTTATTGGGATACTAAAAAAGGGATATAAAAATATCGACAAGGTTTGGATCAAACTGGGTTCCAGAACATTTAAGAATTTCACTGAGAGCCTCTTCAACTTTTCTTGCTTTGCTGTAAGGGCGATCACTTGTCATTGCATCAAAAGCATCAACGACAGCCAGGATGCGGCATTCAACCGGAATCTCTTCACCGGAAAGCCCCAGAGGATACCCCTGACCATCCCATCGTTCATGATGCTTCAGAATAAGGTCTGCAACGGGGGAAAGGTCAGGTGAAGTAATGGCAATACGGTATCCTTTTTCAGGATGCAAGCGCATCACCTGCCATTCTTCACTGTTTAAAAGCCCCTTCTTGAACAATATGCTGTCCGGTATACCGACCTTGCCCAGGTCATGGACATGAGCAAGGAGAGCCAGGTCGGACAACTGTCTTGAAGTCAAACCAATTTTTTCTCCTATTTGGCGGCATAAATCGGCTAATCGCTGGGCATGACCTTCTGTAATATAATCCCGTTCGGCAAGAGCGGTCATCAAGGCCTCCACCGTTCTGTTCCTGACCCGGTTGCTCCGATATAGTTTGTCATGGTACATATGATCGTCAGCCTGCTTAAAAACTTCATGTAGCTTTTTATCATTTCCATTAGCGGTAGCAACCCCAATTGAAAGGCCGAGTGGGAGCTCGGGGTGTTCGCGGTTGTAAGCCTCAATGTTACTTCTAATCCTTGCTGCAACTAATTCCCCGGTTTCTTCATCTGTAGTGGGCAGTATTGCTGTGAATTCATCACCGCCTACCCTGGCCAGGATATCACCTTTACGGATAGATATTTTTAGAATTCCTGCAGCAGCTCTGAGCAAATCGTCACCGGCCAGGTGCCCCAGTGAATCATTGACAAGCTTAAGGTCATCAAGATCAGCAGAGATCATCGTTACAGGATAATCGCGACCCTTTTCCAGGCGCTTCATCTCTTCTTCAAAATAAGCCCTGTTGTGCAGCCCTGTAAGTTGGTCGTGCATACTGAGGAACTTAAGCTTATCCTCCAGCCTCACCCTTTCGGTAATATCCCTTGCTAACCCGCGAAAACCACAAATATTTCCAAGTTTATCTCTGATCAGAGATGCTGATATTTCTGAAAACATAAGTGAACCGTCTTTATGAATAAGTTCCAGGGTTAAACTACGAAGGGCACTGCCCGAGTGATAGAGCTGTCTGAAAGTCTGATAAACCGTCTCAGGGTCTTTATAGATCTTTCTGAAGCTCATCCCTTTTAATTCTTCAGCACTGTAACCTAGCATTTTTACAGTAGCATTGTTAAAGAAAACCAGGTTCCCTTCAAGATCAACCTCATAGTAAGCCTCCTGGATATTGTCTATTATTTCACGGTACTTTTCCTCCGATTGGCGAAGGGCATTTTCAACATTTTTTCTTTCAGTAATATCCCGGACAAAGGTGATAACCTTTCGATCTCCAATTACCTTTATCCTCGATTCCAGGTATACGGGGCCTTCTTTGGCAGGAAAAGTGAACTCGAGCGTTTGCATAATACCGGTTTCCAGCGCTTTATTGATCGACTCCAGGATGACAGGAACAATTTCCCCGGGCAGAATATCTTCCATTTTTTTTCCGATCATTTCCTGGCGTGGCCGGTATAGCAATTCATCTTTTCCGCTGAGGATGTCAAGGTAATGCCCTTGCTCATCATGCAAGATTATCAGATCGGGAGTAGCTTCAATAATGGTACTTTTAACCGCTTCACTTTCCTGAAGCATACTCAACATCTGTTTGCTCTCTGTGATATCCTCCCCAATGCTTAAATATTCTTTTATTGCACCATGATCGTCAAAAATGGCCCTGTTAATCCAGCGAACCCACCTTTCAACACCGTCTTTATTAATATTGGGGTGTTCATGTTTAGCTATGGGGTTTTCAGGGGTTAGCGAGTTCAAATGTTTCACTACTTTGTTAAAAGCTGCAGTGGTCAGGAATTTAGAGAGACTTATATTTTTTATGGTTTCCATTGCTTCGCCATAAAAAGTACAGTAAGCATCATTGGCTATGATAATTTTGTGATCAGGGGAGACGCGGCATACCATAGCTGGTATATCTTCAGCGATAGTCCTGTACCACTCCCTACCGGCTTCGGCTTCTTCTTCTTTCTCTTTTAGTTCAATCGTATTGGCAATAACTGCAGCAAATGGTTTCAATAAATGTTCATCCTGAATCATTACAGATGCTTCACCGGCCAGCAGAAGGGTGCCAATTAAACGCCTGTCAAGAACCAGGGCCAGGATAATATAACTGTCTATTCCAAGGATCTTTTCAGCAACAGAGCTGATGTGAAGAGGGATTTTCCCAAAAGTAGCCTCGTTCAAAGATTTAAACCTGGCAACCTGCCTGGTTACCATATCATCGAATGACTCGCTGCTCACCGGAGAGCGAAAACCAATTAACTGTGAACCGATAATCCTGGTTAGTTTTGAATTATCTTTATCTGACACCGTGATGCTGCGACAAACCAGTTCACCTGACTGACGGTCAAAGGTATTGATCAAGGCAACTTTAGCCTTAATTATAGATTTCATCTGGCTTAGAGTATAATTGAAAAGTTGTTCAGGCTTTACCCTGGTCAGGCCATTGGCAAAGTGACTGAACGCATCAAAAAGCTCAGCAGGAGACCAGTCGGAGAGAACGTCTTCGCCGCTACCGTTTGATATAAATTGTTTTTCGCAATAGAGATCGTCTCTTGAACTCATCTATTACCCGTTTCCGCTGCCTTTTATCGTTAAGCGCTATGGGTCTTAATAAAATCATATATTTTTCGGTGTATAAGCTCCTTGTCGTAATCAAGGATAGCCACATGCTGTGAATGTTCCAGCCATACAACTTCTTTTTCCTCTGAAGCAATATTGCAGTATATTAAACCGGCATCGCGGGTGCTTACAGTTTTGTCATGGCGAGCGCTGAAAATCAAAATGGGCTGTTTAATCAGGGGGAGATCACATCTGACCAGGTCTGTCAGCCTGATTAGTTCATGGGCAGCCGAAACAGAATGGTATTGATAATTTACTTCAAAAGCATCGGGATCGTTTATTTCCGGGGAACCGACAGGTATTTTTCTGATAAACTTTTTAGCAATTGGAATTAGCTTAAATCGAAAACTTTCCAGACGATAGGGACAGGAGACAGTTACAATACCCCTGACTAAACCGGGATAGAGCCGAGCCAAACGCAGGCTTATAACAGCACCCATCGAGAGACCAACACAAAATACTGTGCTGCAATTCTTTTTAAGTTCAAGCAAGCCCTCTTTGGCAGAATCCACCCAATCAGCATAGGTGCACTTGTGTAAATCCTCTACACAGGTGCCGTGACCCCTGAGTCTAACTCCATAAGCTGTAATTCCTTTTCCAGATAAATATCTTCCCGTGCCCCGGAATACCTGTGGTGAACCTGATATGCCATGGATCAACAAACATCCCGTATCACCGGCCCTGTACATAAAAGAGTCGGCACCTGGCATTACATTACTGTTACCGTTTTTAGTTGCTGTTATTTTCCGGGTCATGATATGGGTTCTTCATTTCCGTTCCACAGTAGCAACACTCGATTGTGTTCCTTTTACGGTCGGGGCAGGAACTGTAAAATTTTTTTCCACAGTGCGGACATACCCACTCAAACAATAAAATCATTCCCTTGCATTTATTGATTAGTGTGCATGTTCATGGCGGTTATAATACCTATTATATACCCTGTCAAGCATCCGGACAAACTATTTAACAACCTTTCCAGCATGGATTTCTTTTTTCCATAAAAGCAGTGATGCCTTCCTGGAAATCCTCCGTCTGCAGGAGATAGGCCAGCGCTTCTTGTTCTAATTTTAAAGCCTCCGGGAGTTCTTTATCAAAGCCATTATCAATAGCTTCTTTAATTTTCTTAAGGCCCAGTGGTGGCCCGGCAGCAATCTTAAGAGCCAAACCGGTGACAAATTGGTCCAGTTTTTCTTTCTGCACTACTTGATCGATCAAGCCAGTCTCAGCAGCTTCTGTTCCGCTGACAGTATCACCTGTAAATATCATCCATTTAGCTCTGGCAGTTCCAATCCGCCTCGGTAGTCTCTGGGTTCCTCCCCACCCTGGCATCAACCCCCGATTTATTTCGGGCAGACCTATTTCAGCACTGTCAGCAGCAATAATAAAGTCACAGGCGAGGGCAATTTCATAACCGCCGCCAAGGGCATACCCATTAATCATGGCTATAACCGGTTTTTCAAAAGCAGCAATCATTTCTGTTACCGGTTCGACTGCGGCAGCTTCAGACAGATCCCAGCCAACAGAAAAACAGTGCCGAATCTCCTGGCGCCCATCTTTTTCCCTGATCCTGGGGTTCCCTGTAACAATCACAGCTCTAACCATGTCGTCAGAAGCAAGTTCGGAGAGGACCATTTTTATTTCACCGCTCATAGTGCTATTAACAGAATTCAACTTTTCGGGACGATTAAAAATAATTCGGGCCACAAAGTCTTTTTTTTCAAGAATTATATTTTCGTAGCTTATTTTAAACGCCTCCTAAATTAAAAAAAATCATCCTGGGCAACTGATGTATCAAGAGGATCAAAAGAACGGAAAGCAAGCGGCTCTCCCTCAAGAAATTTAAAAGAAGAAGTAAATGTTTCCCGGGGGTTTTTATAGAAAATACCAAGTGGTATCTTATCTCCCCACTCCCTTGCCAGTTTCATAGCATCAGACCAATTTTTTTGATCTTTTATGGTGGGGAAATAAACCCTTTCATTATACCAACTATATGTATTTACCTTATTAAATGAAACGCAGGGTTGTAAAATATCAATCAGAGCATATCCGGAAAAAGAGATAGCCTCTTTCATCGTCTCTTTCAAGTGTTCTTTTTCTCCACTGTAACAGCGTGCTACAAAGCCGGCGCCCAGGACCAGGGAAAGGGAGAGAGGATTTAAAGCCGGAATTGCCACACCACCCGTCTGAACTCCCGTAACCATTCCGGGATCGCTGGTTGGGCTGGCCTGCCCCTTGGTCAAACCATAAACCTGGTTGTTGTGAATAAAGTGGGCCAGGTCGGGATTCCTGCGGATGTTATGAATAAAATGGTTTCCGCCTTCGCCATAAGTATCTCCATCGCCACTTTCTACAATTACCTTTAACTTCCTGTTAGCGATGCAGGCACCAAGTGCCGGGGGCAAAGCGCGCCCATGCAAACCGTTGAAACCATTTGTTTTTATGTAATGCGGCATCTTGGCTGCCTGGCCAATTCCTGAACATATTAAAACCTGGTCAGGTGACAGTTTAAGCTCGGCAAGACATTCTGCAAGGGCTTCACGAATTTTAAAATTACCACATCCCGGACACCAGGCAGTATCTTTCGACATGTAGTCCTCAGCTTTAAACACGCTTTTCCACCTCCTCAACTATTTCATTGGACGAAAATGGGCGTCCGTCATATTTAAGGATTTTTTGATCGATCACCAGACCTGTCTCACGGTGAATAATCTCTGCCAGCTGGCCGGTGACATTATTCTCCACACAAAAAGAATAGTCAACCTGGGACATAAGGCTTTTCAGGCGTTTTTGGGGCAATGGCCATAAATCACTGAACTGAAGCATCGCCGCTTTTTTCCCCAGTGCAGATAATGCATCGACAGCTTCGCGGATAACTCCATAGGTTGAACCCCACCCAATCAGCAGTAACTCGGGTTGGGGATCGCCATATAAGTCGGGTTCATCCATCTCTGCAGACAAAGCAATGTTTTTTTTCATTCTCTTTTCTACCATTTTTTTTCGGGTTTGTCCGTCTTCTATAATATGTCCATCCTGGTCATGCTCGTCACTATCAACCAGAACAACCTCGCCACTGAATTTCCCGGGTATAATTCGTGGCGATATACCACTGTCAGTTAAGGTATATCGCCGGTATGGTTTTTCAATATCCTGCTCCGTTGCAAAATAACGATTATAAACCAAACGGTTATAATCAAAAGGTTCTAATGACCGGTGGGTATCGGCAAAATGCTGATCTGAGAGATATATAACCGGTATCTGAAAACGGTCGGCAAGATCGAACGCTTTATTTAGCCTGTAAAAAGCATCTTCATGTGAAGTAGCACACAGCACTGCCCTGGGAAATTCGCCGTGCCCGGCATGAACGATAAAGTTGAGATCACCCTGTTCAGTTCTTGTCGGCAAGCCTGTTGCCGGGCCGGGGCGCATGGCTACTATTATTACAAGAGGCGTCTCGATCATGCCGGCTAATGATAAGCCTTCGACCATCAGTGAGAATCCCCCACCCGAGGTGCAGGTCATAGACCTGACCCCGGCATATGAAGCACCGAGGGCCATATTTATTGCCGCGATTTCATCTTCAGCCTGTTCAACCACCACCGGAAATTTACCGTTTTTCGATGCCAGATAATTCATAACTCCGGTAGAAGGAGTCATTGGGTAAGCGGACAAAAAACGGCAACCGCTTGCCAGGGCTGCCATTCCAAGAACCTGATTTCCGTCAATAAACATTTTTTTTGAATTGTCAGCCCGGCGAGTCACTGGAAAACATGCCCGGCAATGGCTGGATGCCACCTTATAACCCGCTTTTAGAGCAGTTGAGTTTTCTTCAGCTACACCTTCTTTACCTGAAAACATCTCAACCAGCAGCTCACCGGCAACCTCTGTTTCCAAGCCGAGCATGGCCAATAAAGCTCCGACAGCAACTGTATTGGACATTATTTTACCACCGGCTTCTACTGCCAATTTTTCCAGTTCAACCGGGACTCCTCTATCCTCTTCATCGGGCAGCTGGAACAAGCCGGAATCATATATTATCCGTCCGGAAGGTGCCAGGTTGGAACGATGTATGTCATATGTTTCTTTGTTGAGCGCTACAAGAAGGTCTATTGTTTCATTTGTAGTCCAGGGCGTCTGGGAACTTATTCTCAACCTTGAGAAATTATGACCGCCCCGGACCCGGGACATGTAATCCTTGGTGTATATTATTCTGAATCCTTCTCTGACCAGAGTTTTCCCAAGCAAATTCATCACTGTATCCATACCCTGCCCAGCAGCTCCGCCAACCAGAATATTTACATCCATATGCGGGACTCATCTCCTTTCAATTCAGAATTTCTACAGATATATCCTTATCTCCTTGTAATGGAGCAGGAAAGAGGCAGCAAATCAGGTGCCTGCGGCCTGGTACAGTAAATACAATCCCACGACAATCAGGACAATTCCACTGGCATAGCCGAGATAGCGGGTATAACGATTAATAGCCGGAAGGTTACGGGCCATGCCTGTAAAAGTACCGGCAACCAGTAATGGGAGACCGTGCCCAACCCCGTAAATGAAGAGTAATCCGCTACCATACAATGGTTCAGCCTGGGCAGCGGCATACGCAATTATAACAGCAAGAACTGGTGTAGCGCACGGAGACGCAACCAGGCCAAAGAGCATTCCCATAGCTAAAGTGCCGCCCGGACCGGCTTTTTTAAATTGAACCTCTTTCAATCCGGGCATATTAAAGTTTAAAACACCCAATAAATTCAGGCCCATTACCAGGGCAACCAGGGCTATGATATAGTACCAGGCAGTTCCTATTTCGCCGAAAACACGACCAAATGAAGCTGCTAAAAAACCCATTATCGCAAAAGTTAAGGCCATTCCTGTTACAAATAATGCAGAAAGCGAAAAACCCCTGAATTTATTTCCCTCACCGTATCCGACAATATAACCGATTAACAAAGGAATCATGGTCAGAATACAGGGACTTATACTGGTAATAATCCCGCCGGCCAGCACTAAAATAATTACCAGAAATGATTTTTCACCCAGGGCTGCCGGCAACGTTTCAGAAAAAAAGATTTCCAGTCTCCCTTTTTCTCTTTCTTCACTTCGGACATCGCCGATTATTAACTCTACCCGGCTCTCCATCTCCTCAAAAGAGAATACTCCCGCTTCTTCAAGCAATACCTGCCCCTCAGAATCGATAAAGTAAAAAGCAGGGATGTAATATATTTCAAAATCCTCGAAAAACAGTGCTGTCCTGGGGTTATCCAGATCTGCCACAATGAAGATAACTCTATCGCCATAATGTTCCTGTAGAGCCGAGATCACGGGCTCCATCACCAGACAGGCGCTTCACCACCGGGCATAGAATTCAAGAACTATCGGTAACTCTGCCTGCCTGGCCTCCAGGAAATACCGGTAAGGGTCATCATGAACTGAAAGTGTTACCTCCTCAACCAAACTTTCGTCATCACCGGTATCCATATGAAATCCTGTTCCAGGAAGGACTAAAACTGCTGCTGAAGCAGCTAAAACTAACAATATAATTAATAATTTATATTTAAGCAACAATAAACCAATACCCCCGTTAATATAAATTAGTTATTTACTGGTAAAGACACTTCATAATATCACGGCGCGACAATATTCCGATAAGATTGTTCTTATCGTCTATTACCGGAAGCCTGCTGATATTCTTATCTACCATTAATGTTGCCGCTTTTTCAACACTGTCTTCGGGCCCAACTGATATTACATTCTTACTCATTAACTGACCAGCTTCAAGAGACATGGCCCGCTGCAGTTCTTCAACAAATTTTTTCGGGCTGCCCAGGTAGATCAAGCCACCAAGTATTTCCAGGTAGCCGGGTGCCTTGATTCTTGATGCCCGTCGAATTAAATCGCCTTCCGTGATTATTCCGGTCACCCTGCCGGCCTCATTAAGAACGGGCAACCCGCTGATGTTATTCTCCTGCATTAATTTTGCGCACAGCTCAACAGGATCACCTGCTGATACCGTTACCACATCAGTTGTCATAATATCCTTTACTTTTACCATTTATCTCACCCCTGTTTCAGAAATAAAATTACTAATTTCCTGCATATATTTAACTCTGTCGACAAACATGATATTATTGTGATCCGCTTTTTCTATCCTGACCATTTTTTTCGTTTTTGACCCGAGAACGTCAAACAGTTCCCGGCCCTGTTCGTAAGGAACAAGGCGATCCCACTCGCCGTGAAGAACCAGGGCAGGCAGTACAATGCGAGTTGCAAGTTTTCTATAGTAATCCTCGATAGAGGTTAGATTGCCCGGATCAGGAAGACCGAGATGCCTGACTAAACGATCTACGCTCAAGAATCCGCTTTCAATAATCAGCCCTTTCAGTTGCCCCGGATATTTAGCAGCCAGCTCCAGAGCAGATATACTGCCGAGTGAGCGCCCCATTACAAGCCAGCTCAGCTCCTGGACATCTTTATCGTTAGAAAACTTTTTTAAAGCATATTCAAATATTACACCGGCATCATCAACCATATTTTTAAAAGTAGGAGTTCCGCCGCTGGCCCCATAACCACGATAATCAGCGACCAATAGATTAATTCCGGCAGCAGTATAAGCAGGCGCAATAGTATCATAGTCACTGACTACCTCCCCATTACCGTGAAAATACAGTATCCAGCAGTTTGCTGGTTCTGCAGGGTATACCCTGCAGAGGATATCAACATTACTGTCAACAGGTACTGCAAGATCAAAAGCGCCGTCTCGGGCTTTTTGATGTTGACGGCGCGGATAAAATAGAAATCTTAACAAAGATGACTGGTCAATAAACCTGTAAATATATGCCATCGAAAAGCTTCCTCCCGGGAAAATTCCTGCTGCATACTTATTGCTTTAATTATAACAAGCAAAAGACAAACAGGCCAGTTTTTATCTGCCTCTGCTCTTAACCTATCTTCTGAAGAGTCGTTCCAAGACCGGATCAAATACAAACCGGCCCTTCTTTGCCGTAAAAAATAAACCCCTGTTATGGAGCGCTCTTTTTCAAAACTATTACTGCTCGGAGGTTTCGGGTTTTTTTTCCCGGTAAGATATTGTGGCAAATAAAGATACCAGCGCGAAGATGAAGGCAACCAGGAAGCCAAGGCGGTAAGCTTCGGGGGGGTAGATCCGAGCCCCGTTAAGTATTAAACCTGTCCAGCCTTTATCGAGAAGCAGCCCAAAGAGGGGTTGCAATACAGCCATGCCCAGAAATACCCCAAGGTTGACTGTTGCTGTTATAAGCCCGGTATGCCCGGAGATGCTCACAACACGGGCCATAGGGAAGCTTAACACTGTAGACGCACCGCCAAAACCGATCAGTAACGATATAAAGTAGAACATCCAGAGAGGAATTTGACCAGACGGCCAGGTTAAAAGAAGCAGCCAGAAGATTACTGCAGAGCCGACCAGGATAAGGGTGGGGATTTTTAGCGATTGCAAGCGAGCTGAGAGTAAGCCGGCAGACGGAGCGCCAATCATGTAACCGATATAGGCAAAAGTCATGTAAACTGAAGCCTGCCCGATATCTATACCATACACATGTACCAGGTAGGAAACACCCCAGGTGCCGGCGAATACTATAAACCCCCCATAGGTACCAAAGTTAATTAAAAAGGGGCCCAGGATACGACGGTTTGATAACACCGTTTTTAATACTTTCAGGTTAAAGGGCACTGCTTTTTCATCAGCTGCAGTTATACCGGGCAGAGAAATAGATGAACCGTATAGTTCAATCGGGTGGTCACGCACAATTAGCAAACAGAGCAGGGTTACCAAAACAGTTATTATACCAAATATTATAAATGGAGAGCGCCAGCCATAGAGGGAAGCAGTATATGCAAGGGGAGAAGCTGCCATCAGCGCACCGGCAGTACTAACCAGTAAAGCAAAACCGGACATTGTGGCAAACTCAGACTGGCGATACCACGATGCCTGAAACTTAAAAATATTGATCAGGACTACAGAACCACCAAAACCGATCAGCATTCGACCCAGGAATATTGTAGATCCTGCGGGAGCTAACCCTATTAAAATAGAACCGATCGCCATCGCTAACCCAGTTAAAAGAGCAATATAACGTGGCCCGAGCCGATCAACAAGAATACCACCAGGTATCTGCATCAGCACATACATGTAAGTATAAGCAGCCGCAAGATTACCCAGCGCCACTCCGGTAAGACTGAATTCAGCTGTTAAAGAATCAGCAAGCACATTGAAGGAAACCCGGTGGAAAGAAGTAACCAGGTGCAGGATGATCAAAAGTATCCACATCAATAACCGGATCCTGCGGAAACGACTTTCAAGTGTAAGGCCATTATGTTTGAAATCGGTCACCGGCAGATCCTCCCTTAAAAACGGGCAGTTAAAGCGGGGGGATTCCCCTTCTGGCCGCTGCAGCCCGATGGGCACGTATCTTAGCCGCTAAAACGGGACGCAATTCGGTGATCAGAATTCCCGCCAAAATTAAAAATGCTCCACCGATTTTCTGCATGGTGAATATTTCGTTCCAGAAGAAATAGGAGAACAAACCAGCAAAAACGGCTTCAGTCGAAAGGATCAACACAGCATGGGTTGGCGGAGTATATCGCTGTGCTATAGTTTGGGTAACGAAAGCCCCGATTGTACAAAATAAAACAGCATATAAAATAGCACCCCATATTGCCAGGGAATGGCTGAACATACCCGCTGTCGGCTCAAAAATGAGAGCAATAGCCATACAGGCTATGCCTGTAAAGGCAATCTGAACAACGGATAACACTATTGGATCGCGCTCTTTCACATACATGGCAATTGAAATCAGGTGTCCTGCAAAAAGAAAGGCGCCAATCAGGGTTAATCCGTCTCCGAAGCCAAAACCCGTTGCTTCGTCTACTGACAAGAAGAAAAGACCTACTGCCGCCAGGGCGCCACCCAGAAAAGCCCACCAGCCGGGTGAACGCCTGGTTATTAAAAAATACAAAAATGGAACAATAACAACAGAGGTGCCGGTTATAAAACCTGATTTAGCCGGAGTGGTATATAATAGGCCGATAGTCTGAAATACGTAACCGGTAAGGAGGAAAAAACCGATCACCGCACCTGCACGCAAGTCAGCTGTTGACGCCCTTGCAAGCCGCTTCCAGAATATTATTGCCAGTAAAAAAGCGGCCAGACAAAATCTTATTCCCAGGTAGGTAAAAGGCTCAATTACTTCAAAGGCATGTTTCATAATTACAAAATTGGAGCCCCAAAAAAGGGCTACAAAAACCAGAGATATATCTGCCATGACCATTTTTTTTCTATCTGCAAGTTCGCTCATATCTATCTCCACAAAAATATTGCCCGGCCTGCCATGTGGTTAGCAAGCGGCCGGACAATTCTTATTGTAACACATTCCTCTTTTTTATAAAACAGAGCAAATAAATTTGCCGGATTATACTATTAAGAAAGCAGATCCATAACTGTATACAGCATTATCCTCGCTGTATCAACCATTGTATCAATTTCCACATATTCGTCTGCAGCATGGAAGTTGGCGCCGTCAGGACCAAACAATACGGTTGGGATTTTAAGCCGCGGAGCTATATGATTGGCATCTGATTCCGAACGGAAATATGTCGTCACCATATCCTTGCTGAGGATCTCTTTACTGCCCTGCTTCAGTGAATTTACCAGGGGAGTATCTTCTTCGATAGTCCAGGGTAGGAAATATGCATCGGGATGAGGTAGATCGCGAAGCCTGATGTCAACTTCGCTCTTCAGATCAAGCGAATTAACTATATCCTTAACCTCTTTCAGGGCCTGGCCGGCATCGCCCTCAACTGTATGACGGTATATGGTAAAACTTGCTTCTTCGGGCACGAGCAGGTATTTTTCGCCACCGCGCAGGTTGGTAATGCACATGGTTCCTTTTCCCAGCAGCGGATGATCGCCAAGATCAAGATTATCGCTTACAGCATTAATAATACGGGCAGCATCCTCCACGGCATTAATACCTTTTTCGGGAGTGGCCCCATGGGCTGATTTCCCTTTTACCGTTACGTAATAAACTGCAGTTCCCCTGCTACCAAGGGCAACACAGGGAAATTTTTCATTTCCGGGGGCAAACGGTCCCGATGGTTCAGGAATTATGCAAAAATCAGCGCCATCAGTTATGCCATCGGTAATAGTAAAATGGGTACCCAGTCCGTAAGGACCTTCTTCATCACTCACCGCGGTAAAAAGCAGGTCGCCTTTAAGTTCTATGCCTGCTTCAACCAGCGCTTCCAAAACAAAAACCGAGGCAACTACTCCGGATTTCATATCGAGAGAACCGAGGCCGTAAAGGCGTCCGTCTTTTTCGATACCGGCATAGGGATCGACTGTCCAGCCATCACAGAGAGGGACAGTATCAACATGCCCGTTAATGAGCAGCTTGGGGCCACCTCCACTACCGGGTAAATTCACAATAAGGTTTTCACCTTTAAATCCTGTAATTTTTGGTTCTTCATAATGATGTATTTTCGTTTGTAAACGATTGTAGTAAGACAAGCGTCCTCTCAGGTAATCAACTACTTCTGCTTCTTCAAAGAAAGGACTTTTTATGTTAACCAACTCTCTGAGGAGTTTGACCATATCTTCTCTATTAATCAGGCTCGAGGCTTTTTCGTAAAGCTTCATATCAACAGCCATTAAATAACGCCTCCTAAAAACTGCTTATAATAAACCAAACATACACAGGCAGACAATAAAAATTTTTAAAGAATAGGGGGAGGCGAGCCTCCCCCTACTCGCATTAACAGACATTCTGACTTAGCTTACTTCTTCATCATCCTTGAACTTACTTACACTCTTAATATCGCCTTCTTTAAACATGGCAAAGCCGACCCAGGAGTAGATAATCGCTATGATCGGAACTAAGAAGGATAAGAATGTATAGGGAATGTATTCTACAGTGGGCACTCCTAAACAGCCGAAGAAAAATACACCGCAAAGTCCCCATGGTACGAGCGGGGAGGTAACTGTTCCGGCATCCTCGGAAGTTCGGGAAAGAACCTGCGGTAAAAGCCCTAACTTTTTGTATGCAGGACGATACATCCGGCCCGGGATAATAATAGCCATGTACTGGCTGGCTGAAAACAGGTTAACCAGAATAGCTGAAATAACATGGGTAGTTACCAATCCACCAACGGTTCTGACCAGGGCTCCCATTTTTTCCAGCAATACTGAAAGAACATTGGTTTTCTCAAGGATTCCACCAAAGGAAAGGGCAACAAAACCGAGGGAGATGGTCCACATCATACTCTGTAAACCACCACGGCTGAGCAGGGCATCAAGTGCTTCAACCCCTGTATCCGCGCTATATCCATTATTCATGAAGCTGAGCATTTCACCCAGGCCGTAACCCTGGAAGATCATGGCAAAAGCCGCTCCAACTATGGAAGCAATGATCATAACTGCCAAACCGGGAACCCGCTTAACAGCCAGTATAACAACCAGGATCGGTGGAATAAAGTAAATAAGGCTGATGTGGAAGTTAGCTGTCAAACCGTCAAGCACCATGGCAATCTGGCCGGCATCGATGGTGCCGCCGGCAAACCGGGCGCCCATAATCGAATAGAGAATTAAGGCGATAACCAGAGCCGGTATAGTTGTATACATCATGCTCTTAATGTGGTCAAAGAGGTCTGCTTCACCGACTGCAGCACCGAGGTTGGTTGAGTCGGAAAGAGGTGACATCTTGTCACCGAAAATCGCCCCGGAGATGACTGCACCGGCAGTCATGGCCGCGGGGATTCCAAGGCCCATACCGATTCCCATGAAAGCAACACCAAAGGTAGCGCCCGTTGTCCAGGAGCTACCGGTGGTAACTGAAGCGATAGCGCAAACCAGACAGACGGTTGCCAGGAAGATGGTAGGCGTTAAAATTAACATACCGTAATAGATTAATGACGGAATAACACCGGCAGGAATCCATGAACCGATTAAGACACCGATCATCATCAGGATTAACATGGGCAGCATGGCAAGCTGGCAACCATAAAGAATAGCATCCTGACACTCCTTGTAGCTATATCCGGCCCTGGTTGCAACTATAATAGCTACAACTGAGGCAAGAATCAGGGTAATGTGGGTATCCCAGGGTTGGTCAAGCACAAAAACCTGGACAAAGAGAGCCACACAAAGGAACAGAATCACAAATAAGGCACCGGCAAAACTTGGCTTTTTGTCCTGCACTGGCTTTGTTTCAGCTGACATTTTTCTACCTCCTGTAATAAATTAAAGTATAAAACAATGAAACAAAATCACCTGTTGTCCTGCTGATCACCTCCCAAACGCACAGGGGCGGTCCAGTTGGTCCGCCCTTGTTCAGTTCTGCTTATTATCTTTTACCTGCTTCACCAGTTCGGTCGCAATGTAAGACGCAACATGGTTTGGCAGAGTTCCAGGTCCGAAACCTGCATCATAACCAAGCTCAATAGCCAGTTCATGCGAAATACGCGGCCCGCCGCATATCATCATTACACGATCGCGCAGCCCTTCCGCTTCAGCCAGCTCAATCAGTTCAGTAAGGTTCTCAAGGTGAATGTTTTTCTGGGTAACCACCTGTGATACCAGGACAGCATCGGCATTCAACTCAACTGCGCGGGCCAGCAGCTCGGCATTCGGCACCTGGCTGCCCAGGTTATATGCATCAATTTCCGGATAGCGTTCCAAGCCGTACTCACCCTTGTAGCCCTTCATATTGATTATGGCATCTATGCCAACAGTATGGGCATCACTACCCGTGCAGGCGGCGACTACAACCACCTTACGCTCCAATTCTTTCTCGATCAGGGTGTTGATCTCCTTGAAACTGAGGATAGTCTGCTGCTGCTTGGGAATTTTTATTGCTGAATAATCTACAGTATGGCTGCAGCGGCCGTATAGGACAAAGAATGTAAACCCCGCTCCCAGGTCGGCCATTTCAGTCACAGAAGGCCCTTCCAGGCCCATCTTAAGAGCTATCTGCCTGGCAGCTTCTCTTGCCTCATCCCCGGCCGGAACAGGAAGAGTAAAACTAACCTGCATTGCACCGTCGTTCAGGGTGTCGCCATATGCCTTGACTTTTGTAAAATCGTGTTCCATATCAGGACTGCCTCCCTTCGAGCGGCTCTGAATGATTGAGGAACAGTTCAAAAAACGGGTTATAATATTCCTTATGTTTTTCAATCACTCCGTTACTGCCTTTACCGCCATCCTGTGTGCGTTTTATATCGGCAAATAAACCCTGTTCCATGGCAGTTTCAAGCGAAATTCTATCTATCTCCTGAAGCATTTCACAGGCCTGGTCAAGAAGATAAGTTGCTCTCTTCTGTATTTTTCCACCTTCAACAAACATTATTTCTTCACCAAGGTGCCGGGCATTATTGAAAATATAACTGCTGTTGGCAATACTCAGGTAACGATCGCTGATGAAAGGTGTATGGATCGCTTCAGTCAGCATACCTAAAAGTTGTATTTCCTGACCGGTCATTACCGAAACCAGGTTAAACATTCCATTAACCAGGAAAGTCTTAAAAATATCACCGGTTACATGCTTGGTAGGTGGCATATATTTTAGAGGTGACTTCGGAAACAGTTCACGGCAGAGTTGAGCCTGGGCTATCTCCATCAATAAGCCGTCTTCCATATCGGGGTTAATCTCAAAAGCATGCCCCAAACCCATCTGCTCTTCTTTCAGTCCTGACCTTAAAGCAAGTTGTTCGTTGATAAACTGCGAGGCGAGAACTGTATAACCTTTTTCGTAAGCATCAGCTGTGGTCAGGTAGTTGTCTTCTCCGGTATTAATGGTTATGCCGGCATAGGCATTGATCATCCTGGAAAAATGCTGGTCAATAAATGTCCTGCGCATATTGATATCCCGGAATAAAATTCCATACATGGCGTCATTAAGCATCATGTCCAAGCGTTCCATTGCACCCATGGCCGAAATTTCCGGCATACATAAACCGGAAGCATAATTAACCAAATTAATGTAGCGGCCGGTTTCTTCACCTGCCTCGTCAAGTGCCCGGCGCACAATCCTGAAGTTTTCCTGGGTTGCATAAGTACCGCCAAAACCTTCGGTTGTAGGTCCATAGGGAACGTAATCAAGCAAACTCTGACCGGTATGGCGAATTACTGCAACTATATCAGCGCCCTGAAGAGCTGCAGCTTTTGACTGAACAGCATCTTCGTAAACATTGCCGGTAGCAACAATCACATAAAGCATAGGCTTACCCGGAGGGGTTGCTTTCTTTTTCATCTCTTCGCGTTTCTTTTTAACCGATTTTATCTTTGCCGCCGCTTCAACCGCCATTTTATCGGCAACATCACGCCATTTTTCTTCCGGACAATCAGGAACAGACGAAATAGAAAGTTTGCCGCAGGCGAGGTTTTCAGCAACCTGCTGAGCACTTTCCTGCCTGTCAACCATAGCCCGGGCGAGCCAGGGAACAAGGCCACGGTCTAACAAACGTGCCTCTTCCAGCTTTTCAACCATAACGTTGGCCAAAGGAACATCTCCCTGGTCAACACCGTCAATACCCAGCAGCCTTGCTGCTGCTCTTTCAGTAGTTGTGGTTGTGTAATCACCAATCCATTTGTGAAGGTGATCAGCTATCTTTCCGGCAGTTTCTCTGGCCAGAACAACTTTGCTTTGATCAAGATCCAACTTATTTTCCACCGGATTCACATTCCTCTCTCTGCAATTAATTATTGAACCATCCCTTCCTGGTAAACCAGATCGTAAACAGGGTATGGTTTTAAAACATCTTTCATCTTTTCTAAAAACAACCCGGGGTTATAATCGCGGCCGCTGGGATCGGTTGGATTAAGGGTAACAGCCAGCAGCTTCATTTCATTTAAAACAAAGATATCGCCACCTCTACTAAGAAAACGGTAATATATTTCCGGGGAAATAAAAACCCTGGTTGCATCATTAACAACAACCAGGGGTAATTTCTTAAAAGATTCCATGATGTCGAGCAGAGTGTCATCAACAAGGGCCCCGCCAAAAACCAGGGCTGCAGTTTCCTCTCTGCACTTATCCAACAACTGTGCCCCGGCCAGCAAAGGAATTATACCCCTGACCGACTCAACCCGGAAATCGTTACCGTTGCGGTGCAGCAGCGCTGCATTGCCCTTTTCAATTCCATCATGAGCAGCTTTTAACAAAGCCTTTTCTTCCGGGACAGTTTTTGTAAATAATTCTTTGCGAAAAATAGTTTTTTTAATTACATCATCCATCGTCGGTCCAAGAGAGGCTCCCGAAGCAAGAATGGTGGCATCCGTAACTAAAGGCGATGCCGAAGCAAGCCTGTTGATAGCCCCGTCAACAAGCACATGTCCGGCCCCGAGTGATAACAAACTGCTGATTATATGCTTTAAAGAACTCACACTACCCGGCCCGGCCAGCTCAACCAGCCCCTCCCTTTTAACCTCTGCAAGGCATACCGGCCCAAGAGGGGTGGAAAAGTTAGTAATTTCTATGAGCTCTAAAACCGCATCTGCTGCCTTAAAACATGCTTCTGCCGTTGCGATAACCGAACCTTTGGGAGTATATATGCGCGGCTTTTCTTTCAGCGTAAGCCTGTCAAAGCGTTCGCCATCGTAACCGGCTGAAATTAAGCCAACAACCACTCCGCTTTTTTCATATTCTTTGACCAGGTGGTTTAAAGTTACAGTTTTACCCACATTTTTAGTCATACCAACGATAGCAGTGGCCTTGCCCTGATGGTCGCTGACTTGCTTAAAAAGATCCGACATACCCGTTTACCCCATAGAAGTATAATGAAATAGATAAAAAAAGATCCTACTGCGGCTGAGAATTTTTTCCTGTTCATTGCTTAAATGTTCGGGTTTTTGCGCTGTTTCATATATTAAATCTTGAGAAACCGCAGTCGTTATATCAGCAGTAGAATCTGATTAAATTTTACTAAATATCACTCAGCTATACATTATCTATTCAGGCTAAAAATAGTATCTGTTCTTTATACATTATGTATAAAATAGCAGGAAAATTACCAATTTAGTTGAATATAAACTAATAAATTATCTTATATTTATATAATGAAATGAGGTTGAACGATTGTCGGTTACTGTTGCCGAAGCCCTGGAGATGGAAATCTTTCAAAAATGCCGCCTTCTGACAGGGGAATCAGGGTTGCAGAATGTCATCCTCTGGGTTAACATTTTGGAAATTCTTGACGACTTGAGCCATATTGAACCGGGAGAGCTGCTCATTACAACAGCGCATGACTTTAACAACCAGAGCCCGGGCAGTCAGGAAGGAATGATTGAACTATTTGCCGCGAAAAAACTGGCTGCTGTAGCGATACAAACAGGACACTATGTCCAGGTATTACCGGACACATTTATAAAGCTTGCTGAAAAACACTCGATCCCCATCATAGAAATTCCTTCTGATATTAGTTTCAAAAACATCACCAAAGCCCTGATGAACAAACTCGTTCAGGATGCCTACTCTGAAGCAACCGGCACAGAGGAAAAGAGCCCGGACGACAGGCTTGAGCGTCAGGCTAAAACTATGAAAAAGTTATGGCTGCAGCTTCTCAATACTGACAACCCAAAGGATTATCATCTTGAGTTAGCCCGTTTTAACCTGGAAGCTAAAGAACCGATTGTTGTCACTGTTATATCATTCAGCAATAATAAAAAAAACATTCCAGCAAACTCGGCTGATGACCACTATAAATTAAGAATACAGGCAGATAAAATACTGGTCAGGCTGTTGCGGGAGTTACATGTTCCCTTTCTGCTCGGCCCGTCTGAACGGTCCTCAACTATCTTAATTCAGTGCAGTCAGCTGGCAGACGACCCCCTGGCCTTGAACCAGGAAATAATTCATAAGGTTATTGATGAATTTAAAACAGCATTACCCGAATATACAATGCAAGCCGGATTAAGCTGCCTGCATCATGATATTTCCGGTATTAAACCGGCCCTCGGCGAAGCTGAAAAAGCGCTTCATGCTGCATCACTTAACCTGGTAGAAGCAGGGGAAGTTCTTCTATATAAAAATCTTGGTTTATACCGCCTGGTCCTTGATATAAGAAACGTTGAAACTTTAATGTGTTATTTTAATGAAACGACCGCTCCACTGTTGGAATATGACCAGAACAGCGAGGGAGCGCTTTTGAAAACCCTGCGCCAGTATATGAAATCATGCAGTATAAAAAAAGCGGCGGAAAATCTTTATGTCCACCGTCATACAATGAAATACCGTCTCGAACAGGTTCACAAACTAACCGGACTCGACCCGCTCCAGCCTGAAGATGCACTGCAGTTAAATATCGGGCTATATATTTACCGTTACCTGCAGGCCCTGAATATGCTCTCCTGAGCATATGGATTATATCCGGGGTTTTTAAGTATAACTCAGCTGAAGTATAGAGGGCGCCACCGGCGCCCTCCTTGAATTTTTATAAATGTTAATGCTGTATCTTCAATCCTTAACCCTGGAGCTGATTAAGGAAGTTTTCAATTCGATCCAGCCCCGTCTTGATCTTATCCATGGATGTAGCGTAAGACAGCCTCATGAATTCAGGAGCTCCGAAACCCTCACCGGGAACTACAGCAACAAGAGCATGTTCTAACAGTTGATCAGCAAAACCATTACCGTCAGCAATCAGCCGGCCATTAAATTTCTTTTTAAAAGTATCGGCAATGTTAACGAACAAATAGAAAGCGCCGTCAGGCTTCAGGTAAGAGACCGACTTCATCTGGTCAAAACGTTCAAGCATATAGCTTCTTCTTTCTTCAAAAGCATTCCACATCTCGTTAATACAATCCTGGGATTCATTTAAAGCTGCCACAAATGCATGCTGCGCAATAGAGTTGGGATTTGATGCCGTATGGCTTTGAATATTGCCCATAATGTTAGCCAGCTCGCTGTTTGAGGCTGTATAACCAATTCGCCAGCCAGTCATAGCATAAGTTTTTGAAGCACCATTAATTACTACAGTAAGATCTTTTATCTTTTCTCCAAATGATGCAATTGATACATGTTCCCCACTGTAAATAAATTTTTCATAAACTTCGTCCGATAAGACATAGAACCCTTTGGATACAGCTATTTCGGCTATAGCCTGCAGCTCGTCTCTACTGTAAACGAGACCTGTCGGGTTGCTGGGGCTGTTTAAAATAAGAGCTTTTGTCTTAGCAGTTACAATTTCTTCCAGGGCTGCAGGATCGATTTTATGGTTAGTCCGTTCGCCGGTTTCTAAAACAACGGGCACTCCGCCATATAGCTTAGCCTGTTCGGGATAACTAACCCAGTAAGGGGCGGGGATGATCACTTCATCTCCTTCATTAAGTATAGCAGCAAAAATATTTGCCAGTGAATGCTTGGCACCGTTACTGACAACAATCTGACCCGGCTCGTAATGTAAACCGTTATCTCTTAAAAGTTTAGCACAGATCGCTTCTCTCAATGCCGGTATCCCCGAAGAAGGAGTATAACGTGTATGGCCATTATTAAGAGCTGCCACAGCAGCTTTGCGGATATGTTCGGGAGTGTCAAAATCAGGCTCTCCAGCGCCGTAATTAATCACATCTTTCCCTTCGGCAACCATATTTTTGGCCTTGGAATCTATAGCCAGTGTTGGTGATGAAGACAGGCTGACCGCTCTTGTTGATAACATGTTATTATTCCTCCAACTTCTTTTTTGAGTATTTTACCACAATTCCCCTCCGGTAAAAGCTTATATTATTATTTTTTATAAACGTAAGTTTATCAGCTGATAGTAATATCGATCAGTGAATATTTTCCTGACCTGAGTATCTCACCTTTTTCATACTGAAGCGGCTTTTCAAATAAAGGCCCATCTACAACCAGGGTATGCGCCTCGCCTCTTTCACCGCATGGCGAAATATCATTAGCCAGACAGTATTGAATATACGCATCATCCATCGTCATCCCCAGCCAGTCTTCATCAACAAGGTCGTTCCGGATCGCAACCAGCAGAGCTTTCCCACCTCTGTTCAACAGCTCTTCCGATACAGATTTTTCTTCCATCTGCCAGAGAGGAAGATTGTAATCTAAACTGCAGCGATCAGCCATTTTTTTAACCCAGTCATGATGTTCGTTGAGATTAATGTCACCGAAAACAGCACCGTTTATTCCATATTTTTCTTTAATGGCGCTGACTGCTTTTTCAAATCCGTGCTCATAGCCTTCCCAGGTAACCTCTTCGGTTACAAGATCTATACCCAGGGCCTCTGCCTGAGCACGCAGCGTCTTATTTTTTATGCCATGCGAACGGCTTCTGCCGTCCAAACCGGTAAAGTTAAGCAGACACACGGGTTTCAAACCATGTTCATCAGCTAACAGCAGAGAAAGATAGGCATCCTTACCCCCGCTCCAGGATACAAAAACCTTATCACCGGGATTGCTGTTAATAATCATCGAAAAGACCTCCTTCTATCATTCTGATTCAAGATGGTCGGTACGATTATAGTAGATTACCCTGGATTCCCCATTTAAATAGCGAACCAGGCTGATTGAAGCATTTTCAATACTAATATCCCAAAAGCTTTTGCTGTCCAACCCCAGTATATTATGGAGCAGGGCACGGATAGAACCTCCGTGACTAACTGCAACTATGCGCCGGCCATCAGGGTACTGCTCAACCAGCCTATTAACAAATTGCCGCATCCTTTCCCCGACTTCTAATAAAGTTTCGCCTTCAGGTGCAGATTTTTTAAAAGGGTCGTCCAGCCAGCGGGAAACCATGTTTCCCCAGGAAGCCTCAATTTCTTTAAATGTTAAACCTTCCCACTGACCAAAGTTAATTTCCCTTAAAAGCGGGGTTGCTTCCGGTTTAAGAGAGTTGTGCAACCCGATTATTTCAGCAGTATGGCTGGCCCGCCTGAGATCACTGCAGTAAATAGCATCAATTTGTTTTTCAGACAATACTCGGCCTGCTTTTTCTGCCTGGCAAAGTCCATCTTCCGACAGGGGTGACTCCGTCCAACCCTGGTACCGTTTTTGAATATTTGACTCGGTTTCACCGTGGCGGACAAGATATAAATCCAACAGTTATTTTCCTCCCTGTTCTTTTACTGCATTATTTTCTTCCTTGTTGCTAACATTGGCATCTTCAAATGTAGCCATTTCTAAAGTAACCCTGGCCGCAGCTTCAATCAGGTTCATCGCCAGGACAGCCCCGGTGCCTTCACCAAGACGCATACCCATATTAAGATACGGATTCAGGTTTAAATAATCCATTAACAGAGCGTGGCCTGATTCAGCTGAAAGATGGGAGGGAACGAGGAATTCCCTGATTCCTGAATTCATTTTAACTGCTGCAAGAGCGGCAGTGCTTGAAATAAAACCATCAATAACAACCGGAATCCGATGGGCAGCAGCGCCAATGATCAGGCCGGTTAGTGCGGCAATTTCCAGTCCGCCAACTGCACTTAAAACTGCAAGCGGATCGGCCGGATCAGGCTTATGCAGTTCAAGGGCGCCGGAAACAACCTTCTGCTTGTGGATTAACTTATCATCATCAAGACCGGTGCCGCGACCGACTACAAGGGAAACATCGTATCCGGTTAAAGCAGCCATAACTGCACTGCTGGCAGTAGTATTACCTATCCCCATCTCTCCGGTTGCCAGGACTTTAATCTTCTGATCTGCTGCTTCAGCAGCACACTGCACCCCGGCCATGATTGCCTGTAATGCTTCAAAACGGCTCATTGAGGGCTTGCGATAGAAGTTTTCGGTTCCCGGTTTAATTCTCATCTTGCGTACCCCGGGAAGGTCAGGATCAAGTTTTACACCAACGTCAACCACTTCAACCTCAACATTATTGTGACGCCCTAAAACATTGATAGCTGCTCCTCCATTTACAAAATTGGCTACCATCTGTACCGTTACCTCCGACGGGTAAGCACTGATTCCTTCTTCTGTCACCCCGTGATCTGCAGCCATTACATAAACGCGCTTCCCTGAGCCCACAGGAAATAAATCTCCATGGATCCCGGCCAGCTGAACCGCCAGATCTTCCATGCGGCCCAGGCTGCCCTGCGGCTTGGTCAGGTTATCCATACGAATTAAAGCTTTATCCATTGCTGATTGGTCAAGTGGTTTGATCGACCCAATAATTTCTTGCAATTGTTTTTCCAGATTCATTTCTTCAGACATTCTTTACCTCCATAAATTTTTATTTTTGTTGAAATGATAAGATTGTATAAACTTGTTCAATATCAATACTTTTACGCACAACGGCAGCAAGCTTATCATATTCTTTCTCTTTATGATCACGATAGTTCGCTATGGGGATATCTTTAAGACGCGGAAACCCGCGGCGCTTGCGCAGGTTGTTTAACAGCCTGTTCGTCCAACGCAAATTATCAAAAAGGCCGTGCAGGTAAGTACCAAAAACGTTGCCCTTTTCACTAAGCGCCCCTTCCCATTGACCTGTTGTATTAACATAGAGGGGGTGAACAACCTGTGAAAAACTGGTCTGGCCCATATGTATCTCATAACCGGTCAGGAGTTCATTACCTTTCATCCCGGCAAAGTAACCCCGATCACTGTATTGCCAGGTTGCCTCGACCCGCCTTGTTGATTTATCAGGCGCAATAACAGTTTCAACAGGGAAAAACCCCAGTCCGGAGATTTCCAGCCTGCTGCTTTCAATCTGTTCCGGATCTGCAATCTTAGTGCCCAGCATCTGGAAGCCACCGCAGATCCCCGCCAGCAAGCCCCCCCCGGCTGTATATTCTTTTAATACCTTTCCCCACCCTTTTTGCTGAAGATGATGAAGGTCTTCAATTGTGTTTTTTGAGCCCGGTAAGATGAGCATGTCGGGAGAGTCAAGTTCATGGGGCTCACGAATGTAACTTAGGGTAACGTCTTCAAATAGCTCCAGGGGATTAAAGTCAGTAAAATTTGAGATATGCGGCAAACGTACCACCTGAATTTTTAAACCTTTTTTTGCTTCAGGTTTGTTGAAACGTTCAGTTAAGCTGTCTTCATCATCAAGGTTAAGTTGAACAAGGGGCACAACTCCTAAAACCGGCTTACTGATCAGCGCTTCCAACCTTTTCAAACCATTCTCCAACAGACTGATCTCGCCACGAAACTTGTTAATAATAACGCCTTTCAGCAGCTCCTTTTCTTCCCGCTCCAGCAGGGAACAGGTCCCGTAAAGAGAAGCAAAAACACCGCCCCGATCGATATCGCCGATCAGTATAACCGGGGCGTTAATTCTTAATGCCAGACCCATGTTAACCAGGTCTTTATCTCTCAGGTTTATCTCAGCCGGACTGCCAGCCCCTTCAATAACTACAATATCAAATTCTGATTTCAGCCTGGCATAAGCCCTGTCAATCACCGGCAGCAATTCTTCTTTCTTTTTGTAATAAACAGTCGCTTCCATATTAGCAACAGGCCGTCCCATAACTATAAGCTGCGAGCCCCGATCAGATGTTGGTTTTAAGAGAATCGGGTTCATCTCAACAACGGGATCAAGTCCGGCTGCCTCAGCCTGCATCACCTGAGCCCGGCCCATTTCCAGACCGTCTGCGGTAACATAAGAATTTAGAGCCATGTTCTGTGATTTAAAGGGAGCGACACTGTATCCATCCTGCCTGAAAATACGACAGAAAGCTGCCGTTAACAGGCTTTTGCCTACAGATGAAGCAGTTCCCTGGAACATTATTGTACCATTCATTAGTCGACACCCCCTTTTCCAGTTTCCCCTGCAACTTGTCTTCCGGCAAACCACTTATTGGTTTCCTGCAGCAGCTTCAGATTATCGGCGCGTTTTTTAACGGCTATACGCAGAAAACGGTGGTCCAGACCACGGAAATTATCTGCGCGGCGTATTAAAATCCCCTGCCTGGCCAATTCTTCCTGAAATTGCGCAACTTGAAAACCTGTGCTGTCGCATCTTAATAAGAGGAAATTGGCTGATCCTTCTAAAACTTTAAAATGACCGTTTTTTTGAAGCTCTTTAAATAAGTAAGCTCTTTCATTTTTAACCAACACTTCAGTATCTTTCAAGTAATCATTTGCATCACTGCAGTAAATTCCGGCTAATTGGGCCAGGGAATTAACCTTCCAGGGATCTTCCCAGCGGGTAAATTTTCTCACCAGATCAGTGGGCCCAATCGCACAACCCAGGCGCAGCCCCGGCAGGCCCCAGATCTTGGTTAGAGAGGTTATTACCCATAGATTATCGGCAGCGAAATCGCGTAGGCTCTCCTCAGGTTTACCGGTAAGCGGAATAAAACTTTCGTCAATCATCACAACTGCCCCTCTTCCAGCAGCTTTTTCAACCAGAGTTATAAGTTCTGCCCGTGTAGAAAGCAGGCCGGTCGGGTTATTGGGGTTGCAAAATATTATCAGATCGCCCTGTTCAAGCTGAGCTGCGGTTTTTTCGAAGTCGATCGTCTCGACAGGAGGGAGATAGTAATAGCTTAATGAAGCTCCCAAAAACCTTGCTGCTCTTTCATATTCAGAAAAAGACGGCGCAGGAACAAACACTCTGCGGGGGCTGATCCAGTTCACCAGCTGATGAATTAAATCGTTAGCACCGTTTCCTATTACCAGCTTTTCGGCAGGTATACTGAAATAAAGGGCAAGCTTCTCCCGCAGTTCTCTGGCCCGGGGAGTTGGATAAGCAACAATTTCCGGCAGTGCCGCAGCAAGGTGCTCGATTAAACCCGGTGGAGTTCCAAGCGGATTTATATTACTGCTAAAATCAATTAGTTTACCTGTAACCGGCTGCCAGCGCTTCATAGCTGCAAGCAGGTCGCCACCATGGCCTCCCGAATCCTTTTGGTTTGTATCGGACATTACATCATCACCCCTGCTGTTGACAGATATTTTTATATGCCGGTAAGATTAAATACTATAAAAAAACCAACCAGGAAAAACAATTCCCCGAGTTCGCTTAACGCACCAAGGATATCCCCGGTTAACCCTCCCAGCCGTTTGGCCGCATAAAACGATATAACATGGGCTGTAAAAAGGGCTACAGCTGAACCTACTGCAACAGGAAACAATATAACCGGAATTAGCCAGGATACCAGGGCTATAACAACCAGGGCTCCCAGGGAAGCCTTAAGGAGGATAATGCGATTAAGATTACTTAAAAACAAGTTCCCCAGGCCTCCTTCCCTGGCCGGTTTAAACCATGCCCCCCCGTATACAATTGACCACCGCCCTGCCAAGGGCAGAAATAAAAATACCAGGGGTAGTAGAACAGGGTTAATCTCAGCCAAAAAGAATATTTTCATCAGGATGGTTAAAATAATTACAACAGACCCCATAACCCCGACCGAGCTGTCTTTCATTGCCTTGAAAGCTTTATCGCGATCGAATGTTCCAATTAAACCATCAGCTGTATCTGCAAGCCCGTCAAGATGAAAACCTCTGGTAATGAAAAAAGAAATAGCCAGAAGGGTAATGATAGCAGGTAGGGGAGGAAATACAATTAACAGCAGATGAGCAGCCCCGGCCAGAACCAGCCCGATTGTGGCTCCGGCCAGGGGAAAAGCTGCTGCCGAGAGGGCAAGATCATTACCATCAAGATTAACATGGCCAAAGGGGTATGGAATAATTGTTAGAAAAGAGAGGGCGCGAAAATAGCTTTTCAAAATATGAACACCTCCAGGGTTCTTAGCCACCAGGCAAATGCAACAAGAATTATGTAAGCCAGCAGGATTGCCCTGTAATAAAGGTTCAAGCCCGGCCTGATCATGGACGGAGCGGCAACTTTGCCCCCGGGGTTTATCAGGGCGTGCTCAACCAGTTTGCCATCATAATAATCGGGGCCGCCAAACCTGAGATCCAGAATTCCGGCGGCTGCAGCTTCAGGCCAGGCGCTGTTCGGGCTTTCATGTTTGCTGCGGTTATCCTTTAGTATTTTAAATGCGCCTAAAATATTACCGTTCCTACAACCAGCCGCTATAATTAATATAGCGGTGAACCTGGCCGGGAAATAATTCAGGAGATCGTCAAGCCTGGCCGAAAACCAGCCCAGGTGATAATAAGCGTTGTTTTTATAGCCAACCATTGAGTCAAGAGTACTGGTAGCCTTGTAGAAAACAATTCCTGCCGGACCGGCTACGGCTGCATAAAATAGTGGAGCGATAAAACCGTCCGAGCTGTTCTCGTAAAGGCTTTCCAGGGCAGCCCTGGAAAGGTCTTGCTGATTCAAATGTTCGGTATCACGGCTGACCAGCATCGCTGTCGCTTCCCTGGCGCCGGAAATATTCCCGGCAATTAAGGTTTTCTCAACTCGCCGGATATGATTGCGCAGGTCTCCCCCGGCCAGGAAAGCGTAATAAATATAACTTTCTACAATAAAACCTGCGGCGAAATGGAATCGATAGGCAAGGCTGATAATAACGAAAACAATTAGTGCAAATCCTCCACAAATGAGCAGCGCCATAACTGTTCCGGCGATCTTTAAAGCTGCCGGTTTGGCTGTATTTTTTCTTACATTAATCTCCACAACATTGATCAAACTGCCAATTAGTCTAACCGGATGGGGCATCCACCTGGGGTCCCCGATAAGCCAGTCAAGTATACCGGCCATAGCCAGAGCAGCCGTTGAAAGCAAAACAGTTCCTCCCATTTATTTAAGCTGCTGCGGCAACCCGCAGACAACCATCCATACATGATCGGCAGCGGAAGCGAGAACCTGGTTTGCCCTTCCGGCAAGATCCCTGAAAACACGGCCAACCGGGTAATCAGGCACAACCCCCATACCTACCTCATTGGTAACAATAACCAGGTCGGCCTGGCAAACATCTGCCCTGTCCCTGAAAAATCTGACATATTTTAGAGAACGCTCAGCCGCCTCTTCCAGGAGAGTTTCATCAGCATAAATATCTTCGCCATCTCTTACAGCGCCATTGCTGTCTATATCTTTCATGAAAATATTGGTGATCAGCATGGTCAGGCAGTCAATAAGAATTAGTTTCCCGGGGTCATTTTCCCGATCGAGGACGAGGTGGGGTTCAAACGCTTCTTCGACAGTTTTAAATAACGGTGACCGATTGCGCTGATGATGTTTTACCCTTTCGCGCATCTCATCATCTTCTACCCCGGCCGTAGCCAGGTATATTAGCTGCTTCCCACTCTCAAGGGCAATTTTTTCCGCAAATGTACTCTTCCCGCTGCGCACTCCCCCGGTTACCAGAACAATTGAACCTCTTTCCAGGTCAGCCAATCTCATCGCCTCCACCGTGTTCCATGAATAAATAGTTTTCCAGCTCTTCAATATCTTTAAGGGCTACAGCCCCTTTATCAATTAAACGGCTTAGAACCTGCCCTGCTTTACCGTTACTATAGTCGCGTTCTTTTATATTATCCGGGTCGATCAGGCAAACATTTTTACCCTCATCCAAAACAATCTCCACCTCTTCAAATAAAGACAGGTTCCCTTCACCAAAAGGAATGGGGGGGATAACGATCAAATCAGACTGGCGTAATAAGCTGAGGTGCGCGCTGCGGTGATCGCTGTTCATGGCAGTAAAAGGAGGAACAATAACAACCGGAAGGCCATGAAAATGGGCAAACCGGCAGCCGCTGTCCTGCGACGAAACGGGGCCAACAGAAAGATTAAAACCTTTTTGGCTTAAGAGCTCAAGAGTCGGCAGAGCTTCTTCACCCCCGCCGATCACGTGAACACGCATTGCCCCTAATTCTTTATCAACCGATCTGCGATTTTTGATCACACTGATCTGTAGCACTCCATGCAGCGGATGGCGGAAAATTGAAGCCTGAACCCCATATGATTTTTTAATATTTTCAGCTGTAATTACTTCTTCAGCCCGTCCGGCAGCAAGCACCCGTCCGTCTGCCAGCAGAATGAAGCGATTAAAATGGTGCACGGCAAGGTTTATATCATGAATTGCCGCTATTACGGTAACCTGCTCTTCCCTGTTAAGGCGGGAAGCTAACTCGAGCAACATAGACTGGTAGCCTATATCCAAATTGGCGGTTGGCTCATCAAGCAGTAAAACCCGGGGCTGCTGTGCTACAGCCCTGGCCATTACCACCCGCTGTTTTTCACCACCGCTTAAGGCAGCTATTGAACGATCCGCCAGGTGTAAAACCCCGGTCAGTTCCATCGAACGCCTGACTATTGCCTGGTCGTTTTCACTTTCCTTTTTAAAGCGCTGCAGGTAGGGGAAACGACCCATCATCACAATATCTTCTACTGTAAAATCAAAGTCAGCCGTTGTTTCCTGGGGAACTACAGCCATCAGACGCGCTGTTTCCCTGTTGTTAAATTTTTTAAGTTCCTGACCATCCAGTAATATATGGCCGGCGTCCGGCTGAAGAATTCGGCTTATACAGCGCAGCAGAGTTGATTTACCGGCACCGTTTGCACCCAGGAGGGCTACAAGATCTCCCCTGTTAACCTTGAATTCTGTTCCATCAAGTATTGGTTCTGTATCGTAAGTTAGTTTTAGATCGTGTACCTGAATTTCAAGGCCCATTGGTTTACCCTCCTCCGCCAAAATAACGTAACTTTCTTCGTTTCTTGAGCAGGTAAATAAACATGGGGGCCCCGATGATTGAAGTGATTATGCCGACTGGAAGTTCCGTTGGTGCTATAATTACCCTGGCCAGGGTATCGGTAGCAATAAGTAGCGCTCCGCCGAGAATAGCTGATGCGGGAAGTAAAAACCGGTGATCAGGACCGGCTACGAGCCTTATAAAATGGGGTACAACCAACCCGACAAAACCGATTATTCCACTGGTTGATACAGCTGCCGCAACCAGCATGGAAGCACCGACCAGCAAAATTTTCTTCACTTTTTCTGTATCAACCCCCAGGTGGCTGGCGGTTTCCTCTCCGAGCAGCATGGCATTAAGTTCACGCGAGAACATCATCACTGTTACAAAACCGACTGCTGCATAAGGCAGCATGATTTTAACAGTCTGCCAGGTAGCGCCACCCAAACCTCCCATCATCCAGAAAACTACCATGTGTAATTTTTCTCCGGCGAAATAAGTTAAAAGAGATACAAGGGCCGACAAAAAGGAGCTTACTGCTATCCCGGCCAGCAAAAGAGTCATGACCGGGACTGCCCTGCCTACCCTGGCCATTGTATATACTGTAATGATAGTTAATATGCCGCCGACAAAAGCAAACAGGGGAACAAGCCCATAGCTGCTTCCGGCCAGGGTAAATCCACCGAGCATGGCAATTACGGCTCCCAGTGCCGAGCCCGAGGATACACCGATCACATAAGGTTCTGCCATCGGGTTGCGAAAAAGTCCCTGGAATACTGCACCGGATACAGCCAGCGAGCTGCCGACAGCAGCAGCCATCAGCACCCGCGGCACCCTGATCTGCAAAAGAATATCCTGATAAACCTGCCCAACTGCATTTGCGGTCTCTGAGTGGTAAAAAGGGAGGGTATCTAAAAGGATGGCAAGAACATTTCTCCAGCCCAGGGAGACCGCTCCCCAGACCATACCCATAACCATTACTACCAGCAACAGCAGCAGCAAAAAGCCCATGAAGACAGGCTTTGTCAGGATACGCGCAATTAGTGATTTTTTTTCAGACTTTGCATTCATAATTAACTACCATGCTTTCCATTGCTGCCGGGAAAGATCAAGCGGCATCTACCTGCAAAGAATTAGAACAGATCGGGATAAAACAACCTGGCTGCTTCTTCAATTGCCTCAACAACCCTTGGTCCCGGACGGGCAAAGGTGTCGTCGGAGATGGCATAGATATTCCCGTTAAGAACTGCAGGCACACTTTCCCAGCCGGGTCTTGCAGCCATCGTCTCTTCCATAAGATCGGCAGTGCCATGATAATCGGGATACAGGATCATATCAGGCATTCTTTCAGCAACTACCTCGGCGCTGATTTGAGGATAACTTTCATTAATCTCCCCAAAGATATTAATTCCCCCTGAGAGAGTTATAATTTCATTAACAAAGGCATTGCTGCCGGCGCTCATCAGGGGATCTGAATAAACCTCGTAGTAGATTTTAATTTTATCCTCTTCCGGAATCTGGCCAACAACTGCTTCAACAGCTTCAATTCTTTCCCTCATCGAAGCTATTAATTCCTCTCCGTTTTCAGGGACACCAGCCACTTCAGAAACAAGGGAAATGCTGGTAAAGAGATCAACCATGGTTATTGATTCGATTACCAGGACCGGGATTCCCATTTCTTCCAATCTCGGCACTTCTTCAACATGAATAGTAGAGGCTATAACCAGCCCCGGTTCCAGTTCCAGTATTTTTTCCAGGTTGGGGGTGGAAAAACCACCGACTATCTCTTTTTCCTGGGCCTCGGGAGGATAGTTACAGTATTCTGTAACACCGACGATACGATCGGAAAGACCTAAAGCAAAAGCTATTTCGGTGTTGCTTGGCGATAGAGATATTAGACGCTGCGGAACTGTTGTAAATGTTATCTCACGGCCCATTTGGTCCGTTACCGTTACTTCACCCGCTTCATCCGCCACTTCTTCCGTTTCTGATTCTTCATGGATTTCTTCGCTACCATTGAGCTCCCCACTGCTATCACAACCGGAAATCATCAAAGATAAAATAAGCAGCACCACTAACATAATTAATGCAGACGTTCTTCTCAAAGCCATTATTCTAACTCTCCTCCAGATATAATATTATCCCTTTTTTGAAAAGGATCAGGGAGTTATAATAAACAAAAACCACGGCAACACGTGGTTTTTACCCCGCCTCACCCTTTCGCCCGAAGGGAACAAGCGTGCTGGCGGGCAGGTCTCCTGGCTTGTGTTCACTGCACCCTCCGCCTTCCCAGACTAACGCCAGTGGCTTCCGGAAGATGCTTCCCACATACAGTGGCGGGACCGCGCCGGCTTTCAACCGGCTTCCCTTTTAAGTCATATGACACCCGACAGACTTATATGCAATTAACGCAGTTATTATAGCATTCCCGATCAAAAAAGTCCACTGGGGAACTCCTTGCTACTTTCCGACCTGAACCTGGATTTTATCCTTCAAAAAACCTACGTTGGCCAGGGTAAAAACAGCCAGTCCGGCCCATATGAAACAGAAACTGATCAAATAGGGCAGCGAAAAGTACTCTCGAAAAACAAATATTCCCAGAAACAGGTTTATAGAAGGGGCGATGTACTGCAAAAAACCCATCATTGAAAAAGTGGTTTTCTGAATACCGGTGGCATATAGCAAAAGTGGTATCAAGGTAGCTATCCCTGTGCCAACCAGAAGCAAAGAGCTGTAACCGTGATTAACTAAAAACGAACCTGAGCCTGTTATTTCCAGGCGCATGATAAAAAACAGAGCAAGGGGCATTACTATTAGGGTTTCTAAAACCAGGCCGGCAACCGGTTCAATTGATATTATTTTTTTGATCAACCCATACAGGGCAAAAGTAGCAGCAAGAAGCAGGGCAATCCAGGGAATCCTGCCATACTGGAGAGCCATGGTTAAAACACCAAATGCAGCAAGGATAATCGCAACCAGCTGCCATCTGCCCAGTTTTTCTTTTAAAACTGTTACACTTAACAAAACTACTACCAGCGGGTTAATAAAATAACCCATGCTGGCCTCAATTACCTGCCCCGAATTAACCGCATAGATGTAAATGTACCAGTTTATACTGACCAAAAACCCACAGGTGAAAATCATGACCATTTTTTTACGGTTTGAAGCAACCTGTAAAACCTTATTCCAGTTACCCATAACTGTTACAGCTATGCAGATAAATATAAATGACCATAAAATCCTATGGAGCAAAACCTCCAGGGCTGGCACATTATGCAGAAGTTTCCAGTATAAGGGCAAAATACCCCAAATACTATAAGCCGCAACACCAAACCAGTTGCCTATGCGAGCCTGTTGTTCATCTATCAGGTCTATCTTCATCTGTTCTCACCCATTTTAAAAGCTATAGCTAAAGTAACAGCTATAGCTTAATATTAACAGTTTCTCGTGGCAAATCAAATTTACTAACTACTCACTGTCGCTGCAATCAGGACAATCCTCACCAACAGGCCCGGGGACTTTAAAACCAAGCCTGTGCCGGCGGCAGCGCCCACATATTTTCTCCCCCTCCAGGGCATAGGGGCCACCATGGATGCGCAGCGCTTTACCTTCAACAATTGCCCTGGCAACTTTTTCGTGGGCAGAAACAAGAATACGCTGCAAAGTGCTCTGGGCAACATTCATCCGGGATGCACATTCATTCTGTTCAAGCTTTTCAAGATCTTTCAAACGTAAGGCTTCCAGTTCATCAACAGTTAAAATAACTTCATCCAGCAGAGAAATGGGAATACCGGTAGGTTTGAAAAAAGTAAAGCGTGGCATAGCGCTAACCATCCTGGGCTTATAAGGACGTGGCATAGACTTAACTCCTATAATTAGATTATATTGCTATCATTTATCATAGCAAAAATAATAAAAACAAACAACTATCACTTTCCGAAAAGTAGAAGACGCTAAAACATAATAACCCTAAACCATTGATAGTAAATATTTCCACACTTCACCAATCTTTTTAGTTAAATCACCCTGATCGTACTCCACCACGGGTATGCCCTTAACCATAGAATCAACAAAAGCACGATTAAAAGGTATTTTTCCAGCTAACTGCAGACCTTCTTCTCTGCAGTAGCTTTCGATATTTTCAGTTTGCCGCAGATCCAGGTCACAGCGGTTAATGCAAATCAGGGCAGGAACACCAAAGTGACGGCAGACTGCAACCACTCTCTGTAAATCATGGATACCTGAAACAGTGGGTTCAGTTACAATCAGCGCTGCATCAACACCGGAAAGAGAGGCTATTACAGGACACCCGATACCAGGAGGTCCATCAATTATTAACAGTTCGCTGCCTGCTGAGTTAGCCAGTTCTTCACCCTTATTACGAATAGCTGTAACCAATTTACCGGAGTTTTCTTCTGCGATGCCAAGACGAGCATGGACAAGTGTCCCATAAGGTGTCTTTGATACAAACCAATAGCCCGAGATTCTCTCTTCCATGGCAATGGCCTCTGCAGGGCAGGCATAGTGGCAAAAAGAACAGCCTTCACAAGCAACCGGATTAACCATATACTCTTCCGATATTGCATCAAAACGGCATAACTCCCGGCACAGGTTACATGAAGTGCATATTTGAGGATTGATAACTGCTGTTGAAGAAGCAATAAAGGGATGCTCTTCAAGTTTTTCACCTTTAAGAATCAGGCTCAGGTTGGCGGCATCCACATCTCCATCAACCATTACAGCGCTATTCCCGGCCAGGGCGGCAAAGGAACCGGTAAGCGTAGTTTTTCCCGTTCCACCTTTACCACTGATTACTGTTATTTTTTTCATTGTTCTATCGCCCCCTGCCGCTCCATTTCAATTTTTCTAAAAAGCGCACTGAAACTATCACGCCACTCAGGTAAAAATTCCACTGCTGCCTCCCCGCGGGCATACAGCTCTGCAACTTTGCGAGTGAAAGGAATTTTCATTACTACGGGAAGGTTGTTTTCTTGACAATACAGTTCAACACCGCTATCACCCAGATCACTGCGGTTTATCACCACTCCAGCCGGTATACCCATTTTTTTAATCATCTGGAAAGCCAAATCAAGATCATTAAGACCAAAGGGGGTTGGCTCAGTAACCAGCAAACAGTAATCTGCTCCGCCAACCGATGTAACAACAGGACATGATGTTCCCGGAGGCGCATCAATTATGGTTAGCATGTCGTTTCGGGCTTCTTTTTTAACCGCATTGATTAACGGTGGTGACATCGCTTCGCCGGGGTTAAGTTTTCCATGAGAAAAAAGTATATCTCCAGCTTTCCCATTTTCTACCACTCCGATAGAGCGATCTTTCTCTGCAATGGCTTTTTCAGGACACAGGTAAGCACAACTTCCACAACCATGACATAATTCAGGTAAAACCATAACCTGCTCACTGAAAACAGCAAGGGCTTTAAAAGAGCAAACCTCCGCGCAGTAACCACAAAAACTACACCTGCTCAAATCAATCTCAGGCACGGGAATTCCTACTGTTTTTGTCCGCTCGATTCTAGGTTTTAAAAAGAGGTGGGCATTAGGTTCTTCCACGTCACAATCCAGCAGCTGAACTTGTAAACTACTTGAAACAAGAGCCAGGGCAAGGTTGACAGCAATAGTTGTTTTTCCGGTGCCACCCTTGCCGCTGGCTATAACCAGATTCCGCAATGGCCTATTCTGCAGACTGTTCAAGTTCTGCCATCCGTTTTTCAAGTTCGGTCAGTTCAGCTTTGAGCATATTAGCCTGTTCCTTCAAATAGGCTTTTTCATCTCCTGCATCAGTTCCGCCGGGACCGTAGTAAGGTTCAGGTTCACCGCCCCACCAGCGGTTTATACCGGGACCAAAACCTCTGCCGTAACCTACTCCGCCTCCAACTCCGCCTCCAACTCCGCCTCCACGACCATAGTTTCTCCTGCGAAAGCCGTAAGGCCTGGAGCGCACAACACCACAATAACCCATAGCTCTTCCTGTCCCTGGACCGTAGCCCATTGGACCCGTGCCATCAAATCCGGGCATGATATAACCTCCCTTATATTTTTATTAGCAACAGCCGTGACCATCACCATGGCCACCCTGGGGATGGTCACACGTGCTTGGTCCGGACTGTAACTTTCCAGCCAGATAATCTTCAACTACATCTTTCACATAACCAACTATTCCTAGATAAGATTCAATATTTTCAGCGGCAAACAAAGACTGTGCTCTAGGCCCCATTCCACCGGCTATAATCGTATTCACTCCCATTTTAGCCAGATATGCCGGCAAAAAACCGGGTTCATGGCCAGGGTTGGCGATAACCTTTTCTGAGCTAATCGTGCCATCAATTATCTCAAACAAAGTATATTCGGGACAACGACCAAAATGCTGAGCCACCATTTTATTATCTGTTGCAATTGCTACTATCATTAAACAACCTCCCTATTGTTGCTTCATGCCGGAGTGTGGTTCAACAGTTGCTCCTGAAACGGCTGTCAGCTTTCCGGCATTAAACTTCTGTACTGTATTTTCAACTGTTCCTTCCACACCACTTAATACTTGTATTTTTGCAGCATTTAGCGCACCGACAGCATTGGGGCCCACATTACCAAGGGCAACAGCATCTACACCATGCCTGGAAAGAAGCTGTGCCGCCTGAGGTCCCGCACCACCTGCCGACCCGACAGCTTCATTGTTGATTGATTCCAGCAATGATCCATTTTCAGTATCAACTACTACAAAATACGGACAGCGTCCAAACCTTTGATCTACCTCTGCTTTCAAACCTTCGCTCCTGGCACATATTGCCATCTTCATAAAAACACCTCCGTTTTTAATATGCTTATTCGGGCTTATTAATTAATTCTGAGATATTATCAAAAATTGTAAACTGGTAATTTTCCAGATCACCACTGTCTCCCAGGCGTGACAGTTCCGAATCAAGCGGAATTCTTCCCAACAGCCTTACACCGGTTGTCGCGGCCACTTCATCGGCCTGACTTTTACCAAACATTTCTATCTCTTTACCGCAATGAGGGCAGATCAGACCGCTCATGTTTTCAACCAGTCCGATAATCGGCGTATTCATCATCCTGGCCATCTTAATTGCTTTTTTTACCACCATTACCGCCAGGTCCTGGGGAGATGAAACAATAACCAGGCCGCTAAGCGGCAGAGACTGTAGGACTGTTAAAGGTGAGTCTCCTGTTCCGGGGGGCAGATCAACAATCATGTAATCGAGATCTCCCCATAAAACATCTGTCCAAAACTGCTTAACGGCTCCTCCGATGAGAGGGCCGCGCCATATCACTGGTTCTTCTTCGTTGGGGAGCAGGAGATTAAGAGACATAACCTTTATCCCCAGCTTACTCTCTGCAGGTATCATTTTTTCATTTGTCATTTTGGTCTGCCCATTCAACCCGAGAAGCTTAGGTATACTGGGCCCTGTTATATCGGCATCGAGCAATCCTACACTATAGCCCTGCCTGGTCAGGGCAACTGCCAGTAAAGCAGAAACAGATGATTTACCGACCCCTCCTTTACCGCTCATTACTGCAATAACATTTTTAATGTTACTGTTCTCTGGCTGACCAAGTTTTTCGATGCCGGCACCCTTACCAGTTTTCATATCTCCTTTATTTCCTTCCACATTTATGCCTCCGTTTCAAATGATAATGACCTTAACCTTATGTGGGTATATATCTATTATAAGTATAAACTATTTTTGGGTATACATCAATAATATTTTTTGATATAGTAAAAATAAATCAAGATATTAAGATGGTGATTGTGATGAAACAGAAATATCTTTTCGGACCTGTTCCCTCCAGACGACTCGGAATATCGCTTGGAGTCGATTTAATCCCGCTAAAAACCTGCACTATGAATTGTGTATACTGCGAATGCGGAAAAACAAACAAGTTGACTACGGTAAGAAAAAATTACTATGATGTTGAAAAAGTTATCAGCGAGTTAAATAACTACCTGGCTGAATCCCCCCCTCTGGACTATATTACCTTCGCCGGATCAGGCGAACCCACCCTAAACAGCGGAATTAAAACTGTAATTGATTTTCTAAAAACCGACTATCCTGGTTACAAAATTTGCCTTTTAACAAACGGTTCACTTTTTACTGATCAAGGTGTCCGCCTGGAAGTGGCCGGTGTTGATCTGATCGTCCCTTCGCTGGATGCTGCCACTGAAAAAGCTTTTCAGCTCATTAACCGGCCTCACCCGGATATTAAGTGTAAAGATGTAATAGAAGGCTTATCCACCCTGCGCTATGAGTTTAGCGGAGAAATCAGGCTCGAAATATTTATCGTACCGGGAATTAATGATTCCGAAATAGAATTAATAGCATTAAAAGAAGCTATTACAATGATTAAGCCAGACAGGATTCAGATAGGAACCCTTGATCGCCCGGGGACGGAAGAATGGGTTGAAGCAGCACCACCCGAAAAAATGGCCGCTATTGCCAGTTTCCTGGACGGAGCAGAGCTGATAGGTGATATTCGTCCACGGAATAAAATTGCTTCTTTTAATCATTCATATCAGAAACAGATTTTACAAACAGTGCGCCGCAGGCCCTGCACAGCTGCAGACCTCGCGCAAATATTAAACCTCCACCCGGCTGAACTACAAAAATACCTCAATCACCTTTTAGAAAAAAATATCCTGGAAACTGAATATAAAAAAAGAGGAACTTTTTTCAAGATAAAAGTTCCGCCAACTTCCAAGAGGTAGAGTTAGTATCCCCGCAATTAGAAAAATAATTTGTAAATTAAACCATACTAATATCGATCCATTTGAACCCAACTGCCAGCTCTAACAAAACCATAAACAGGTAAAGAATAACTCCCACAACAAAAGGCCAGGCAAACCAGCCTTTCGGCAACCACTGTTCTCCATTCCTGAGCAGGATCGCTGAACCTGATTGCCGGTGCAACAGGCGCAGACCAAGCCAGGCGCCAACCAGGCCCAAAATGAAAAACGGCAGCAGGGCAAGCAAGCCCTGCAGTTCAACTTCAGCAGTTGTCTCATACTGTCCGGCAATATAAAGATATGTTGCAGCAATAAAATTATTAATCATATGGTAAATGATAGCGCCCCAGATAGAACCTGTTTTTATTACTATCACGGCCATAACTACACCGAGAACAAAAGTGCTCACCAGGTTAAGAAGGGAAACATGCAGCAGGGCAAAGAGTAAAGAACTATACACAATGGCCGCAACCAGGCCATGATCTTCCATGGCAGGCATGATCGTCCCCCTGAACAGCACTTCTTCGCAAATACCTGCAAATATTACCAGAACCACTATGTAGCTCAGATATTGTTGCAATGTTTGTGGCGGTTCTATGGCAACGATCGGCTCATATCCGATTTCCATCAGACCGAACACCAGGCCGGTAGCAAATACCATGTTTATTACCCAGAATGACACAGCCATGATAAGTATTGCAGGCAGGTATTTGATTTTTAAAGAAGCAAAGCGTGAAAAAGAACTTTGGGCCGGCTTAAAGCGCTTCCAGTAAACCAAGGCCGGGAGAAGAATAATAAAAAGCTGGGTTATTATCATACCATACTGAAAATGCCAGGCCTGGGCCATAGACCCGAAAATAATTAATAGTAGAAAAACAACCAGGAATAATAACTGGGCAGATTTAAGATCGGGTTTTTTAAAAGGATTCGGGGCAACAGGGGGTAGCTGATTGTTGTCATTGCCATCTGGTTTGTTCAATTCATCATTATTCATATAGAATATCTCCCTGTTAATAATTTTATGGCAAACTATTGATCATTATACATTTAATTTCTTCCAAACAAAAGGCTCTTTCATGTAATCCTCCATTATGTTAGAATACGGGGGTTGGTCTATTATGATGATGGAGATGATTAGCAGTGCAAATCGGACTGATTGGCATGCCTTTTTCAGGAAAAACAACCTTGTTTAACCTTTTGACCGGTAACCTTCACCCTACCGGAGTAAGTGGAACCGGTGAAGTGCATATCGGCAGCGCTGTCGTGCCGGACGAGAGGATAGACTACCTTTCTGCCCTTTACAAACCTAAAAAAACTACTTATGCCAGAATAGATTTTAAAGATATTCCCGGAATTAAGATGAATGACAGCAAGGCCAGGGCCGCACAAATGCTTGATGAAGTACGAAGCGCCGATGCCCTGGTCCAGGTTTTACGCGTTTTCGATAACTGTGACGTCGAAACAGTAGCAGGAAATCCTGAACCTTTCCGGGATCTGACCAATTATAGGACAGAACTGCTTCTGGCCGATATTGACAGCCTTGAGAAAAAAATAATAAACCTGGAAAACAGTACAAAAGCGGTTAAAGAGAATAGCAAAAGAATTAATCTTTATAAAAAAATACTGATCGCCCTGGAAAATGAAAACCCGGTAAGCTCAGTTGATTTAACAGGGGAAGAAAAAGAGCTTCTTTCCGGTCATAGCTTTTTGAGTGAAAAACCACTTTTCCTGGTAGTTAATATTGACGAAGAGCAGTTACGTACCGGTGATTATCCCGACCGGGAATTGATTAATAAATATACCGGGGAGCACAATATTCCCCTGGTTGAAATCTGTACTCTTGCTGAAATGGAGATAGGAAGGCTGGAGCCAGAAGAACAGAGTGTCTTTCTGGAAGACCTGGGACTCAATGAATCGGGACTGGGTCAGCTGGCCCGCATGACTTACGATAGTCTGAATCTAATCTCCTTTTTTACTGTTGGCGAGGATGAGGTAAAAGCCTGGAGCATTCGCAGGGGAACCAGCGCCCGAAAAGCAGCGGGTAAAATTCATTCAGACATTGAAAGAGGGTTTATCCGGGCGGAAGTATTTCATTATGACTTTCTCCAGCAATTGGGAAGCACTGCAAAGGTTCGCGAAGCCGGTCACTTCCGCCTCGAAGGTAAAGATTACCCGGTAAAAGACGGAGACATAATCAATTTCCGCTTCAATGTCTAGATAGAAACGGCTTTATCCAACTAGCTCGAAATGGTTAACCGTGCATCCCCCCTGATTATCTTCCTGCTGTCCACTTCCTTAAAATAACGGCCGGCCAGCCGATCGGAAATCCATCTTGGCCCGGCCAGATCAGCCTTGGCCAGCAAGTCTTTAACTGTAATATTGTTCTTTCGAAAAAAACCGGCGCCACCCCATAGCCGGCAAAAAACAGGGTATTCTGTTGCTGCGCTGGCATTAATTTTCAGAGAACCTACCGCTGCCCGGAAGCCGGCCTGCAAGAAATCTTCCGAGTGAGAGTCGCCGTAGCAGGAGGTGTTATACAAAAGCCTCAGGCAATTATTGCCCAAGGTTTCACTGATCCACCCCGCTAAATCACTTGTTAATACCTGTTGATCAAAAAATTGCAGCTGTCCCGGCAAACCATGAAGCTGCAAGAAAAGATCAACTGCCTCATTCTGCCGGTTGCCGGATATACTTCTCAGCTTCTCTATAAATTCCATACAGCCTGCCTGGCTATCCCGCATTACATATATTTGCCGGTAGTGGGCACTTAAAAATCGCACTGCCGTATCAACACCTGCTAACTCTATAAATCTATATAACTTCTTTAGCCTGCCGTCACCATGCCTAGCCAGGCTGTTAACAATAAGTAAAACCCTTTGCTCCATGGTCACCTGTCGGGACAATATTTTATACCCCGTTTCCTCGCTATTGAAACTTAAATAAATATAACCAACGCAGGTATAATAGAACAAACTGTGTCGGCCACAGGCAACATGCCTGTTTAGAAATCAATTACTTTCTCATATCGCGTAGAGCGGGGATAAATGTACCCGGGTTGGGGCGGCATTGAATTATATACCTTTTCAATATCCAGTATCCCCCTAGGGCATAGACTCCCGGCTTTGCTGTAAATTCCTTTTACCAGGACCGACTCCATTTTCAGGTTTACAAAGAATATCGCAGCCTTAACTCCCGGGGGTATCTGCTGCAGTTCCTGCCTGTAGGGGCTATAAGCAAATACAATCCTGTCCCGGCCGGCAGCGGCAGCCTGGATCAGGGGGACCAAAACAGGGTAACCCTGTTCGTCAAGGTAAGAAATAAATTTCAAGCCATCGATCTGGTTAAACATATCACTGCTGACCTTGTTCAGGGCATTTTTCTGACTGGAAACAGAAAGCGGCTTGGCTAAACGGGTTTTAACCGCTCCCAGGATAATCTTTGGCATGGTGAGATTCTCCCTGGGTGTTATATCTACCAGGTTGAAGTAATGGACAGTCCCAATACCGAAATATGAATTGTAACGGAACAAGGGTTGTTTATTATACATTTCATATTCGGGCCCGCTTGTGGCGCTTGATGTGTATTTCGCCCTGCCGCGCCATATTTCCATATCGGGGGAAAATATTAAAAATCCGACTTTATGGCGTTCCCGAAAATTATTTTTACTCAGACCGGCACAAAATTGACCGGCAATAAGCTGCCTTTCGCCGTGCGGCCGGATAGATGAAATAAATGAGATGTGGGGAGAACCTTCTTCATCTACTGTAGCAAGTAATCCAATTTTGCTTTCGGCACACATCAACGACCTGTCCTGTTCGTTTATCATTGCTCTTCACCTCTCTCAGCAATTTGTTCATCATCGATACATGTTCTACCAGTCCAGGTAACCAGCGTATTTCCCGGGCCCAGGTGCTCTGAAGCAACAGCGGACAACCGATCAAGTTCAACCCTGCTCATCAGAGGGGTATTGCTAAAAAGCCAATCCCTGTTTAACATTTCGTATTTATGCTCACAAAGGTTATTAAAAGCACAAAGTTCCCAGCGCTCCACGCATCCGTAGAGATTTTCCTTTATAAAACGGGCTATCCCCCTGATATTATCACAATGATCAGTCGCACCCGGAATCAGCGGAGTTCTGATCCACATTTTCTTCGCTTTTTGGTTTAAATAATGTGCTGCCTGAACCAGGTTGTTCAGGATTTTTTCGTTGCTGCTGCCGGTAAAATGCGTATGTAAAGCAGGGTCAATTATTTTAATATCATATAGCAGCAGGTCGGTGAACTCAAGCGCCCTGACCAGGGAATTAAGCGGAACAAGACCTGCTGTGTCTAGAGCAGTATGAACCTGGTTTTTTTTAAGTTCACGCAGCAAATAAACAACAGCATCAACTTGCAATAAGGGTTCTCCTCCCGATATGGTCACCCCGCCCTCCCTGTTATAATAAGCCTTGTCTTTAAGCAGTTCAGCGAGCAAGTGATCCGGGTCATAGCGTTTACCTCGAACCGATATGGCCCCGGAAGGGCATTCATCAATACAGGAATAACACAAACTGCAGAGCTGCCGATCAACAACAATACCTTTTTCCTGATGTTGAAGTGCTCCGCCGGCACATATTGAAGAACAAGAACCACAGTTGATACATTTAACTTTATTCCAATGTACTTCAGGCTTCAAAACAATACTGTCAGGATTATGGCACCACTGGCAATTCAAACTGCAACCTTTGAGAAAAAGCGTAGTTCGCAAGCCGGGGCCATCATCAGTTGACATCCTTTGAATATCCAGCACAAGGGCTTCCGGCATTACAGGCATTTGTGACTTTCCCTGGCAATAATTTCATCCTGCAGTTCGCGACCCAGCCCGGCAAAATAGGCATTATAGCCAGTTACTCTGACCAACAAATGGCGGTAATTGTGGGGGTTAGCCTGTGCATCGCGCAGCATGTCGGCATCGATTACATTGATTTGCAGTGCTGTCCCCCCATTCTCCACGTATCCCCTGAGAAATGCTTTTAATTTCTCCTTTTGCTCATCTGTCGCTAAAATTGAAGGATTGAGGGTAATAGTATGAGAAGCCCCGTTTGGCAGGGAGTTTTTATAACTCAGGTAATCGCCTTCTACGCTGTCATGCCCGCCTAGCGCTTTTCCAACAGAGTTGGCATTTGCCGTTGGGCCGTTGATATCGGCCCCGTTAACCGGGCAAATAGCGTTAGACAAGAACTGGCCTTTCTTACGTCCATCCGGACTGGCCGGTAAAATATAGCCTGACGATATCCAATAATTCCAGCTAAGCATGCCCGGGCGGAATTGAGACCCTGTGGCCGTGGTTTTATAACGCCAAGTTTCCTCTGCCCATGTATCCATTACTTTCTTGGCTATTAAATCAGCCTGGTTATCGTCGCGTCCGTACTTGGGCGCTTTATTTACTGCAATAGCCTGAAGTTTTTCATACCCTACCCAGTTCGCCCGAAGCGCCCTTTTTAATTCAGACATGGTACAGATTTTTTTATCAAATACGATATATTTAACTGCCAGGATCGAGTCTACAGTTGTGGCAAAAGTCACGGCCTCGATAGTGATAAATTTGAGTTCGGCGCCACCCTGGGTTATATCAAGGCCTTTTTCAGCACAACCACGAACAAGTGATGAAAGATAAGGTGTTGGTGAAAACCCGGCTCTGACTTCCTCCATCTCATTAAAAAGGTGAACCATCTTTTTAATGATGTACCTGGTTTGCTCGCTATATGCATTGAAAAATTGTTCAAATGTATTGAAATCCTCGGCTAAACCGGTTTTCGGAGCATCAGATAATGGTTTATAGGGTTTACTCCAGATCTGATCTTTGTATACCTGCATTTCTTCACCATTGTTCAAGGCCAGCTCAACTGCCTTGTAGAGGTTCAGGTTGCAATCCACCGTAGCAGAACGATCATTCCCACTCATAGTATTTTCAAGACAGCCGACCGAGGCATAATCATGCACATTATTTTCGTTAATAAGCTCTTCGCAACCGGATCTGCCGGCCTGGCGAAGAAGTCCGGCCATTGACCGTTCATCAAAATTAAGCAAAAAAGGTGCCCCCTGGCTGCGGACAATCATATCAACGACTTTATCCAGCAGTTCATCAGGACTATTACGATGTAAACGAACGTTAGGTTTTGGCTCTAAAATGGGAGTCATTTCATCAATCACTTCCAGGATTACATAAGTAAGCTCATTAGTCATATCAACCCCGTTTTTGCCCATTCCTGAAAGATTGAAAAGCTGACCATACCCAGCCGTAATTCCCTGGTTGCTACCGGTTCGAATCATGGCGTCATAGGCAGTATTACAGTGGATCCAAAAACACTTGAGAATTTCTTTACCGAATTCAATATCCATACCCTCAGACATCGAATGCTGCCAATATGGCAGCAGATACTGGTCCAACCTGCCAAACGAAACTCCCGGGCCGGGGTAATTTTCATCTGCCATGATCAGCATGTGAGTTAACCAGAGTGACTGAACCGCTTCCCAAAAATCAGAAGCAGGCTCCCAGGGGACTTTATTCAGGTTTTCAGCCATTTGCAGCAGCTCATTTTTACGCTGCGGTTTTTCCTCATCGCGGGCCAGGGCCAAACATTCATCTCTGTAAGCAGCTGCCAGCTCTTTAGGCATCAGACAGGCTTCGCGCATGGCCCGCAGGTTAGCGCCTTCCCGGCCTTTCTTCTTTGACACTGGCAAGTTTTCATAAAGGTTGCCATAATATTCATATACTCCCCTGAAACCTTCTTTCAAAATCCTGGGGTAATCAGCAATCAGGTGACCAGAGGTAGGACCACAGTTACCAAAACCTTTATCTTTAAATTCAAACAATTTTTTCCTCAGCCCGTCCCGACCATAAATCTTTTTGTGGTGTTCTTTTTTTTCCCGGGAAGTCCAGCATTTTGAACAAACCAGGTTAAATCGTCCTCCGGCAATGAGGTCGCCGGGCAATATTTCTCTTGGAACTCCTTCTACCATGGCTTTTCGAATGAAGAAGGCTTTCCTTTCAGCCAGGCTCCGCCTGAAAAAATCATCAGGCAGCCCTAACGTCATTGCATTCTGAATAAAAGATTTATTCATCGGGTTAAAAAATGTATACACCTCGGGAACAATGTAAAAATTCATTTCTTCAAAAAGCCAGTCATCGTCCTCACCGGTACCGAAAGCCAGGAATTCATTATTCCATCTTCTTTCTGTGCCAAGAAAATAGTAGTCATAAAGCCACTTTATCCTATCCGTCATATTGAATGGTTCTTTAACCGCTGCCATCTGAACCTCTCCTTCCATATAAACAATTACCATGCTAACTTTTATATTCTTAATTCAATTATTGCAGTTATATTCCTGCCTGGGCAGGGGTTGTAAGAGCAGAGGCAATAAGTTAAAATATTATGGTTAGTATTGGGACAATTTGAACCTTATATCAACTTAGATAGCGAGGACAACAATGAGCAATATAAACGAAAATAACCCACAAGACCTGTTGACATATATGGAAATAGCAGCGTCTAAAGGCAAATCAATAACTTTTGTCGGTTCCGCTTCAGGGGGCGATCAGCCCCATACCGTTAAGTGGGAAGAACTCCACCAGGAAGCCCGTGCTTTTGCTGCAGTTTTACAGGCAAGGGGAATTAAACCGGGCGACCATGTTGCGGTTCTGGGATTAACCAGCCGGCCTCTCGTAACCGCCATACAGGCAGTATGGCTGGCAGGAGCCTGCATAGTTGTAGTACCTATCCCCATGCGCATGAATTCAATCGGGGAATTCATCAATCAAACCAGGGCTCACCTGACCAGCAGCGATGCTGCGGCATTAATTATTGACCCCGGTATGGCATCATTTTATGAACCCCGTGAAGGTGACCCTCCCGTGATCACCCTGGACGATTTGAAGCAGGATGCAAGTAAAACTGGAGCAGACTGTTACCAAGATATTGAAAGAAATCCAGACCGGTTGGCAATATTACAGTTTACCTCCGGCAGCACATCTGCTCCAAAAGGGGTAATGCTACCTCACCGGGTGGTCTGCGCTAACATAAGCGCCATGGATCAAAAAGTTAATCTGGATGTAAACAATGACGTTATGGTCTCCTGGCTGCCCCTGTATCACGACATGGGCCTGATTGGCATACTGACCACAGCCATGTTTAAAGGGTGCTCACTGATTCTTTCTTCGCCCCAGGATTTTTTAAATAACCCTGCCAACTGGATGCGTTGGATGTCGGAATACGGGGGAACTATTACTGCAGGGCCGAATTTTTCTTACATACTGGCAACCAGGTCTTTAAAAAGGATGTGCAGCAGCGGTGAAATCCTTGATTTGAGCCGGGTTAGATTGGCATTAAATGGAGCCGAACCGGTAGAACCTGACGCTGTTGAGAATTTTGTTGCTGCAGCCAGGAAACACGGATTCAGGCCCGGAGCAGAGTTTTGTGCCTTTGGCATGGCCGAAGTAACCATAGGAGGAACTTTTCCACCGGTTATGCGCGGCATGGTTTGTGATATGGTAGACCCTGATTTACTGGAAAACGAAAAAATTGCCCGCAAACCTTCAATAGGGAAAAAGGCAAAACGACTGCCTCTGCTGGGCAGCCCACTCCCGGGGCTGGAAATGCGTATTTGCGACCCCGAGTGTGAACATGAGCTGGGGTTGAGGCAGGTTGGGGAACTTCAAATCAAGGGCAGCTCGGTAACAACAGGTTATTATAAACAACCGGAGGAAAGCGAAAAACTTTTAAAAGACGGTTGGTTGCGCACAGGTGACCTTGGATATTTTGTTAAGGATCCCGAAGGAGGACCCGACGAACTGGTTATCTGCGGGCGGCTGAAAGATGTAATAATTATTGCCGGGAGGAATATATACCCACAGGATATAGAAAGGGCGGCCGGTTCAGTCGAAGGAGTCAGACCCGGCAATGTAATAGCCTTCGGCATCGGCAGCAGCCGCGGTAAAGAATCTATTGTTGTTGTAGCCGAAGTAAAAAACAGTGACTTTGCTTCTATTAAACATAACATTCGCTTTCGGGTCCTGTCTGCCTGTGGAGTTACTCCAAAAGAGATTGTACTGGTTAAAAAAGGAACCCTGCCAAAAACCAGCTCCGGTAAACTACAACGTAGCCTTTGCCGTGAGCAGTTCAGAAGTAACAAGCTGGAACCGGCTGAAATATAGAGCAACCGGACAGCTTTTCTGTTCGATAAAAAAGTGCCATTAAATAAGGAGGTAAATGATGAATAAAAAACCTGTCGTAATAATCGAAATGGATAGAAGCGGTAAAATTATAATTGAATTGGATCCGGAAAATGCTCCAAACACTGTTAGAAACTTTATTACGCTAACTGAATCAGGTTATTACAACGGCCTTATATTTCACCGGGTTATTCCAGGTTTCATGATCCAGGGTGGTTGTCCGGAGGGATTTGGAACAGGCGGGCCGGGCTATGCTATTAAAGGAGAATTCTCAGCCAATGGCCATAAAAATGAAATTAAACACAAAAGGGGCGTAGTATCAATGGCCAGGTCTCAGCATAATGATTCAGCTGGATCGCAGTTTTTTATCATGGTCAAACCAGCGCCGCACCTGAATGGCCAGTATGCTGCTTTTGGCCGGGTAACCGAGGGGATGGAGATTGTAGATAATATTGTCTCCGCTGCAACAGATCCACGTGACAAGCCGATCGAAGACCAGCGTATCAAGAAAATATCTGTTGAAAAGTTTGGTGTTGAATATGAGGCTCCGGAAAAAATTTAAGCAAGGATAGAATCATCAGCAACACCTGCAACTGACATATAGTCATTTCTTGCCAGATCAAGATCATACGGTGCCGGGTGAGGAGTGAAGTCTTTCTTAAAGAGCATCCTGACCACCGGTTGGTAGGCATAGCCTACTCTATTGGAAACTACAAGACCGCTTTCCCCATTGTTTAAGGTAACAAATGAACCTAAGGGATAAGCGGCAACAACAGCCATTAGAGCATCGATAATTTCCGGATCAAAATAATCACCACTCCACGATTGCATCATACCAACTGCTTCATGGGCCTGATAAGCTCCGCGGTAAGACTTATCTGATGTTATTGCATCGAAGACATCGGCCACAGCCACAATCCGGGCCAGGGCACTTATCTCCTTCCCCTTTAACCCCCGGGGATAACCCTGCCCCAGGCTCCGCTCATGGTGCTGAAGGATAATTTCTGCCACTCTTTCTGAAAAAAGCTTTGTTTTTCTAAATAAACCATAACCAAAGCGGGCGTGCTCCCTGACAGCTTCGAATTCTTTTTCGGTTAAACTGCCGGGCTTATGTAAAATCATCCTGGGGATACTGATATAACCAATATCATGAAGAAAAGCCCCTGTAGCTATCAGTTTCAGGGTATTCATGTCATAGTTCATCCTGGAAGCGATCAGGACTGAGATAAGGCTGCAGTTAACACTATGGGCAAACAGGTACCCGGCATAAGCACGTAAGTCACTGATCTGAATTACCGGGTTTCTATTATTCAGAAGTTCTTTGATCATTTTTTCCACAAAACTTTTAATATCTTTTTCCCTGCTATCGATTACTTTAGGATTTGGAGCCGGACTATCCAGATCCCTGATCAATCCTGCAATTAAGGCCTGGCCCTCACTGCGTGTTTCACTGCTTATTAACTCTTTAAAGACAGATCCGGACATTCGTGAATCATTAATATATAAATAGTCAATACCCATCTGTTTTAAATAATAGATATGTCTCGGGTTTATCTCCACATCCGTTTTCAAAAGAACCTGGCCTAAAAAACCAAGAACAGTTTTTTTATTGATCATCCCCGGTTCAACTTTACTAATATCTACCTTTCGCATACTCCAGTCTCCTTAAATGTTGACCATAAACAGATAAACCATACCAATTACCGGCCAGGATATGGATCCATGATATCACATACGGCAAAACCAAAAAATTCTATATGGCGATTTTAAATGGGGTTTTATCAGGCAAAACCTGTCAATCTTTTGGGATAAAACTTTCTTCGAGTACCGATAAGAACACAGTAACCAATTCCGGATCGAACTGGGTTCCAGCGCAGCTCTGTATTTCTTCAACAGCTTCATCAATTAACCTGGCAGAACGATAAGGTCTTTCATTTGTCATAGCATCAAAAGCATCGGCAATTGCCAGAATACGACACTCTATCGGTATTTCTTTGCCAACCAGGCCGAGGGGATAACCGGAACCATCCCAGCGTTTATGGTGTTTAAGAATTAAATCGGCAATTCCGTATAAATCGGCTGAAGCAGATGCAATACGATGTCCTTTTTCGGGATGTTTTCTCATTATTTTCCATTCATCATCGGTAAGCGGGCCTTCCTTATAGAGGATTTCATCCGGTATGCCAACCTTCCCCAGATCATGGACCTGTGCCAGTAAAACAAGGCGTCCCAGCTGCCTTTGAGGCAGGTTTATTTTTTTCCCGATCATACTGCACAACTCTTCCAGGCGGTTTGCGTGACCTGCCGTAATGAAATCTCTTTCAGCCAGAGCAGCCATCAATGATTTTATTATCTGAGATTTAGCCCCGGCGCCTGTATGAAGTTTATCAATGTACATGAGATCATCAGCTTCACGATATAGCTCCAGCAGGGATACATTTCCTTTTTCTGCTGTAGATATGCCCAGCGATACGCTTAAGGGCAAATCATCGTTACTACTATTATATTCTTCAAGTGATTTTTTAATTCGATCGACAATAACTGCTCCTATTTCCTTGCCGGCGTTAGAAAGAATTACAGCAAATTCATCCCCGCCAACCCGGGCCAGGAGATCAGTACGGCGCAGCGATTTTTTTATTATATCGGCACAGGTTAAAAGCATTTTATTGCCATGCTCGTGACCCAGTGTATCGTTGATCAGTTTTAAACCATCCAGGTCGGCAGCGATAATGGTTACCGGGTAAGAAACCTCATTGCCGGGGCGATTCAGTTCACGATCAAAATAAGCGCGATTGAAAAGCCCCGTCAACTGATCATGCACACTAAAATATTCAAGCTTTTCTTCGTACATTTTTCTGTCTGTAATATCACTGGCAACCATCACCAACCCATTCACTTCGCCGCGAATGTTCCTGAGTGGAGCCATTGAAAACTCAATATCAACCCTCTCACCATTATGACAGGTACAGGGATGGTCAATCCTGTAGAAAGATTTACCCTGCAGTGCCTGCAGAGCAAAACCTGAAACATTTTGTCTGTCGTTGTCAAGAAACATCCCGATATTTTTCCCGATCACTTCTTTTTCCGGCCATCCCAAGAGGCTTTCTGCAGCAGAGCTCCAACTTTTTATTTTCAGATTTCCGTCAAGAGCTATGACTGCAACCGGAGATGCATGTATCAAAGCCCTGTACATTTCTTTCGTTTCTTGCAGTGCCGCTATGTTCTGCTTGTGAACTGTGAGATCTGTACCGGTTAAAACATATAGGGTATCAGTATTTTCGGGCATTTTGAGGTAATTATAGTCCCAGAGGATACTGCAAATTTTACCGTCCTTCTGAATCAACTGTGTTTCGATACGGAAAGGCAACGCTGAAAGATCCAGAGAATCAAAAAAAGCCTTGTAAAGTTCAACTTCTTCAGGATGACAGAATATTTCCCAGAAATATTTATCTCTTGCTTCAGTCAGGTTAATCCCACTGATTCTTTCAGAAGCACTATTGATACGAATAATTCTACCCTTGGCATTTAAAAGAACGATTAAACAGTTTACAACATCGCTGGCGGCAACCAGCAACTCAAGTTCATTTTGTTGTTTATTGCTTTTCCTGTCGTTAACCACGATTTCTATTCACCTGTGCCTCTTAATATGTCAGTGCAATTCTGAAGTTGGCACCTCTATTACTTTAACAACGGCCAGATCCAAAGCACCGGTCAAATCTAAATCATATGGGTTCGGGTGCAACGCCATATCTTCACCCTTGTAAATTATCCTCACTACCGGCCTGAGAGCATAACCCGGTGTATTGGCAATAACAAAGCCGCTTTCTCCGTTGCTCAGGAACACATGAGTTCCTGCCGGGTAAGCAGCAATATTAGAAAGGAAGTGCCTGAGATAATCAAGGTGAAAATAATCTCCGCCCCAGGACATCAGCATTTCAATTGCCTGGTGGGTTCGATAAGCTTTGCGGTTAGGTTTATCTGAGGTAAGCGCGTCAAATACATCAGCAATTGCCAACAGGTGAGCGGCATCACTAATCGCTCCATTACCCAACCCTTTTGGGTAACCCTGACCGCGATAGCGCTCGTGATGCTGAAGAATAATTTTTCCTGCTTCCGGAGAATAAAGGGGAAATTTTTTAAATAGCTCAAACCCGTATGAAGGATGCTGAATTACCATTTCAAACTCATCGCTGGTTAATTCACCCTTTTTATTGATTACAGCAGGTGGAACTGCAACCATGCCCATATCATGAAGAATAGCCCCAAGGGCTATCTCTTTTAATTCTTCCCTGTTATAATTCAACTTTGCCGCCATCAGGGTAGTTATAACGGCACAATTAACCGAGTGGGCAAAAAGATAACCGTCAATTGAGCGTATGTCGGCAAGCTGAACAACAATATCTTTATTAGCAACTATTTCATCAATTATTCTTTCCACAAGATTTATTATTTCCTGATCTTTAATATTGATTCCCTTGTTGTTGGCACTGGGGGAATCGACATTTTTGATAATTTGCGAAACTAAAACCCTGCTTTCATTGCGCAGTTCGTCGCTGAGAGTGTCTTTAATATTAACATCTCCCATGCGCTGATCGCAAATATAAAGGGTTTTTATTCCGATTTGTTTAAGATAAAATATATGCTGCGGTTTAATTGCCACACCCGAGTTAAGAAGAACCTGTCCTGAAAAACCAAAGACGGGCTTCCCGGTTACCATCCCGGGTTGAGCAAGATCGGTGGATATTCTTCTCATCGTTAATCTCCCTGAATAAATAATACTTCAATAGAATTTGAGTGTTATTTATGCTCTGTCTCTCTGCTACCCTCTAATTCTATGTTAAAATGTATATCCCTGCCTATTATGGATAATATTTTTCATCTTACTATATAAGTTTACAATTTGCAAATAGTCTCACTTATTCGATTTAATTTTTTCTTAATAATAGCTAATAATTGTCGATATCTACATTAGGCTCTTAACAAAGAAAAGGAGGTAAATGAATTATGATTCAAAGCATAGCCTCCATGGCCGTACAAATGCAGCAGGAAAACCTGGAAGCAGAAGTGGCAGTAAGAACAGCTCAAAAAGTTCTCGACACTGCCAGACTACAGGGAGAAGCCCTGGTGGATATGATTGATATGCAGAGTGAAATATACTCACACCTCGGCAAAAATATCAGCACCCTGGCCTGATGCGCACTGTTCACTGCTGTATGTTCAATGCCTATCTCCGCAGGAAGTTGCGGAGATTTTTTTATTGACGCCATGTCCCTTTTGAGCTATATTTAATATTAATTTAAATATTTGGTAATGAAAAAAATCATTGGACAGCTATGGTATTTTTCAGACATATACAAGACCACAGCGAGGAACGCAGATGAATTTTGTATTAATCAACGAAGAACGCTGCAAAGGTTGTGGCTACTGCATTCTAGCCTGCAACAGCGATTGCCTTTCCATCGGGGAAAGTAATCGAAATAAAAACGGATACAGCTATGTTGTTTTTCACAAGGAAAATAGATGTAAAGGCTGTGCTATGTGCGCCCGGGTCTGCCCTGATGCTGCCCTGGAAATTTACTGCAGAGAGGAGCAAATTTGATCAACGAAAAAGAATTGCTTAAAGGCAATGTCGCTCTCGCCCGTGGTGCAATAGATGCCGGATGCCGTCATTATTTTGGTTACCCTATAACCCCGCAGAATGATATACCCGAATACCTGTCAGCAGCACTTCCAAAAATTGGAGGAGTTTTTTTGCAGGCTGAAAGCGAGCTTGCCGCAATCAATATGGTCATGGGAGCTGCAGCTGCCGGCAGGATGGCAATGACCTCTTCTTCAGGCCCCGGGATCTCACTTATGCAGGAAGGCTTATCATATATGGCCGGTTCGGAGCTGCCAGCCCTAATCGTTAATATTTCCCGCAGCGGCCCGGGTCTCGGCGGTATTGCACCCACCCAGGGAGACTATTTTCAGGCAACACGCGGCGGAGGACATGGAGATTATCGCCTTATTGTTTTAGCACCTAACTCTGTCCAGGAAATGTATTCACTGGCAGGTGCAGCTTTTAAACTTGCCATTAAATACCGTAACCCTGTAATGATCCTTGGCGATGCAATTCTGGGCCAGATGAAAGAACCGGTACTGGTATCAGCTGAAACTATACAGCCATATGATCAATCCCGGGCCCTGACAGGTGCTCATAATCGACCTGCCAGGCTGATTAAATCGCTCTATCTTGCCGACGGCGAAATGGAAGCTCATAACTGGAAACTTAACGACAAGTACAATCTTATAAAATATAATGAAGTAAGAGTTGAGTTAGATTGCCCCGACGATTGCAGCCTTGCTGTTGTAGCTTTTGGTTCCTGCAGCCGCATTGTCCGCACTGCAGTGGAAAAGATCCGGGATCTCGGCTTTAATATAGGACTCATTCGTCCAATCACTTTATTTCCTTTTCCGGAAAAAGAAATCCAGGCTATAGTTAAGTCCACGCCAACCTTACTGGTAGTTGAAATGAACACAGGACAAATGGTTGATGATATACGTCTGGCCAGCAGCGGAGAAGGCGAGATCTTTTTTACAGGATACCCGGGAGGAACTGTTCCCACTCCAGAACAAATTGAAAATAAGATTAAAGAAATACTAAGAATTAAAGGAGAAGTTAAATGAAAAACGTAAAAGATAGAATAATTTATGCTTCTCCCCGATCTTTAAAAGACAACCTGTTCCATTTCTGTCCAGGTTGTCACCACGGCCTGGCTCACCAGCTGGTTGCCCGGACAATTGATGAATTGAGCCTGCAAGAAAATGTTGTAGGAGTTATCGGCGTAGGCTGTGGGGTTTTTCTATACGATTACATAAACATTGATTGCTGCGAAGCTCCCCACGGAAGGGCCCCGGCCGTTGCAACAGGAATCAAGAGGGCAATTCCCGGTCTGGCAGTTTTCACTTACCAGGGTGATGGAGATCTTGCTGCGATTGGGACCAGTGAAATTTTTCATGCTGCCAACAGGGGAGAAATGATAACAGTTATTTTCATAAACAACGGCATCTATGGCATGACCGGGGGGCAAATGGCCCCGACAACATTACCCGATCAAAAAACTACAACAACACCATTCGGCCGACAGCCTGAAAAAGAAGGGTATCCCCTGAAAATGGCTGAATTACTGGCTTCACTTGAAGGGACTGCCTTTTCAGCCAGGGCATCGCTCCATAATGTCAGGGAAGTCAGAAAAGCTAAACTGGCAATAAAACGGGCTTTTCAAGCCCCGTTAAAAAACAAAGGCCTGGGAATGGTTGAACTGCTGTCAGCATGTCCGACAAACTGGCAGCTTTCTCCCGATAAATCGCTAGCGCATATTGCTGATAAAATGATCCCGGCCTTCCCGTTGGGAACATTCAAAGATACACTATGATTCTTGTGAGGGAAGTGATCACATCGACTACTCGGTAATAATATCAGGATTTGGCGGGCAGGGTGTTCTAATGATGGGTGAATTGCTGGCTTACTGTGGCATGAAAACCGGTATGAATGTAACCTGGATGCCTGCTTACGGGGTGGAAATGCGTGGAGGAGCAGCAAATTGCACGGTTGTTCTATCACATAAACCGATTGGCGCTCCCCTGACAGGGACACCTGATGCCGTAATTGCCATGAGCGAACCGGCCGCGCAAAAATTCGCCTCCCGTTTGCAACCTGATGGGCTATTGATGGTAAACAGCTCCCTGGTTGACAAAGATGTTTTCCCTGCCGGTAAAATTAGAATGATTAAAGTGCCTGCCGCTGAACTGGCAGCAGCTGCCGGTAATGAAAGAATGGCCAACCTGGCCATGCTGGGTGCTTTTTTTGCAGAGACAAATATAATCGACTACAGCCGGGTAACCGGCCAGTTGACTTCTTTTCTTCCTGCTCACAAAAAAAATCTTGCTGCCGGTTTCAAAGAAGCTTTGCAGCAAGGCAAGCATTACATAGAATCTCAGTTATAATTTTCAACTGGTTTTTTCAGCCTGCTTTTACTATACGACATAGGCAGTCATAATAGGCAGCCTGATCGCCCATATCAGTTCTATAATCAGCTGTAAGACTATTTACTGCTGCACCGCTTTTATGCCACCATCCTTCATATACCATGACAGTGCAGTGAGGAATTGCTTCGGTAATCGAAATTTTTACCTTGATTTTTCCGCGCTTTGTTTCAACAAAAACGACACTGCCTTCCTCCAGCTCTTCCTCGGCAGCTAGCGCTTTACTTATATAGGCCAGCGGTAATGAAACTTCTTCGGGCAAACGATGAGAAGAATGAATGGAATCTCGGGGGTGAGGCGTCACAAACCAGTATTTATAGCCTTCCTCGATTAACCTTGCATTCCCTATTTCACGGGAATTTTTATAAACAGGCAGCCCCCCGGAGCCATTTTCTTCAGCCTCAGAAGAATAAAAACAATATTTTTGACCAGGGGTTTTAAAAATACGGTCGCTCCAGGGAATTGAATCTCCCTGCTCAGGCAGCAGAGGTCCACTCTCTTTTAAAGCCTGCAGGGTAATACCGCTTTTCAACGTCAGCGGTCTGATAAGCCTGGTTATCAATTCATCTTCTGCCAAGTCGGGGTAACCTTTCACACCCATTCTACCTGCCAGTTCAGCTATAAACCGATATTCCGCCCTGCATTCACCGGGAGGTTTGATCGCCTGTTTGCTGTAAACAATATACTGGTGGCTCATTGAGTTGTAAAAGAGATCATCGTTTTCCAGGATATGGGTTACGGGTAAAACCAGATCGGAAGCTAATGCAGTATCGGTTAAGAAAAGTTCAGCCGTTACAATGAAAGGTACTTTCTTAAACGCTTTACGCAGAGCATTGCTGTCCCCAACCTGAACCAGGGGATTGGAACGGCTGATATATAAAAATTTTACCGGTGGGTCTTTAAGGGTTCCCAGGGCACTGGCAAACTCAGGCTTTGCATATCGTCGATGAACCGGATTTAGATCACCACCTTCCAAAAAAACCTGGTCGATAAGAGAGTTCACCCGGAAGTTGGCATAACTGGCCCCTCCTCCGGCTATCCCGATGTTACCGGTCAGGGCTGCAAGAGCATCAATTGCTCTCACTGAATTTCCCCCGTTGCTGTGCCGCTGCATTCCTATACCGATTAATATTGATGCAGGCTTGGATTGGGCATACTCTTCAGCCAGCTCAACTATCTTCTCTGGCTTTATACCACATATTTCAGCAGCAGTTTCGGGGGTAAACTCTGAACATAAAGCAGCATATTGTTCAAAACCCTTACTGCTTTCATTAATAAAATCCAGGTCGTGCATGCTCTTTTTAATGATTACATTTGCCATAGCCAAAGCCAGTACTCCGTCAGAAGCAGGATTTACCCTTACATATTGATCCGCAATTGCTGCCGAGGCAGTTTTAAGAGGGTCAATTAAAATTACTTTTGTACCATTTTCACGGGCTTTTTTAATATAGGGAAGCAAATGCAACTGCGTATTAGCCGGATTCCTGCCCCAAATAATTACTAACCTGGAATTGATCAGGTCCTGATGGGGATGAGACAATACATCACCAAAATCGTAGCGTTGCGCAGCTAAACCGGCAGCCCAGCAAAGGCTACCCCTGTGCACGGTGCATCCACCAAGGGCGCTAAAAAATCGCGATTCCAGGTTTTTCAGCAAGCCCCCATAACCGCCGTCATAATAATGCAGTAATGACAAAGGCCCGTATTGTGATATAGAATTGTCTATTCTCCGGGCCATAATTTCTAAAGCTTCAGGCCAGCTTATTCTTTTTAAAACTCCATCTTCTTTTTTCAAAGGGTAAAGCACCCTTTGCGGGTGCCTGTTTTGTTTGAGTAAATGTTTACCTTTATTGCAGATGAACCTGCCTGTAACCGGCTGCCTGCTATCTGGTTTTATCGATATTATTTCTCCATTTTCGACCGAGACCTCCAGACTGCATTGGTCCCAGCAGTCATAAGGGCAAGCTGTATAATGTATATCCACCGAATCACCAACTCAAACTGACATATATTTGCTAATTACCTAAGCTTTAACTTTTTCTATGAGAGCTTTCATATGCTCCAGGGTAGTACCACAGCAACCACCAACAATATTAGCGCCATTTTCCAGGCACTGTATAACCCCGTTGGCAAAATCATCGGGACTCATATTATACGTGGTTATGCCATCTTTAAGAACCGGCATCCCCGCATTGGGCTGAACCAGCAGAGGCATATCTGTTTCCCTGCGAAACTGTAAGACCAGCTCAGCCATATCCTGAGGGGTTAAATCTCCGCAATTGGACCCTGCAACATCAGCACCATGTTTTTCAAGCGCCATGGCAACATCGGCCACACTGTTGCCCATTATTGTGCGCCCGCCTTTATTAAGAGTGGTGAAAGACATGGTAACGATTACAGGTAAATCTGTAGCCTCTTTACATCCCTGCAGAGCACAGACAGCTTCCCTCAAATCGGTCATTGTTTCTATAATTAACCCATCTACCCCTGCTTCAGCTAGTAACGCCGCCTGTTCCCTGTAGTTTCTGATAAACTCCTCTTCAGTATACTCGCCATAGGGCTTCAGCAGGCGCCCTGTCGACCCCATATCGCCAAAAACAAATTGGTCACTGCCTGCTGCATCACGGGCCAGCTTAACACCGGCGAAATTAATTTTTCTTAAATCTAATTCGAGACCATGAGACTCAACGTAAATACGATTCATGGTAAAGGTATTGGTTGTCAGGCAATCAACGCCCAACCGGGCGTAATCGAGGTGAAAGTTATAAATTTCATCTGCAGCAGTAAGATTTAGGTGACCTCCTGTACCGATTCCGCGCCTGTCCAGCTCGGTTCCCATAGCTCCATCAAATATCATTTTCTTTTTAAGCTCGATATTTTTTAAAAAATTCATGCGCATCACTTCTTTCTGTGGAACAGCAATAAAAGGATCTGGGCCAAGGCTGATCCCGGGATTTATAATATATTATAACAAATCAAACTGTTATACTATAGTTAAATTTGGATTTAATATTATTGAAAGCGAGGCAGATTATATGTTAAAAACTTTAAAGCGCCTGGTTTTCCTGGCAGCCCTGTTTTTAACCATACTGTTTGTTGTCTTTATTATAAACCAAACCAGCCAGCTTGTGATGCTGGCCTCCGGTATTCATGAAACGCTGGGGAATATTGTATTGTTTTTTCTTATAGCTTTATACATTGTTTTGCTTGCCATCCCCCTGGCAGCCCTGATCAGCAGGCCATCAGCCTTAATTCCTCCTGAAGATCAAGAAGGAGAGCAGTACCTTTTGTATATCCGAAGACTTGTTAAAAGGCTCCAAAATAATCCCGCTTTAAGTGAGATGGTAATTAAAGCTGATGATTTAACTACAGTAAGCGATGCAGTTACCGTCCTGAACAAAAAAGCCGATGAAAAAATCAAAGATACTGCCTCCAATATATTTGTCATAACAGCTATATCACAATATGGAGCCCTGGATGCCATGATTGTAATAATCTTTCAGCTGAGAATGATCTGGCAGGTTGCCCTTATCTACAACCAGCGCCCAAACCTTCGCGATCTTATTTACCTGTACAGTAACGTTTTTGCCACAGCTTTTTTGGCAACCAAAATAGAAAACCTGGAAATTCTTGAAGATCAGCTCGAGCCAGTTATAGCTTCCGTTATGGGCAGTTCGCTCTCCTCTCTTACACCAGCCTTCAACACCGCAGCCAATATAATTACCAACTCAGTTATCCAGGGATCGGCCAATGCTTTTTTAACCTTAAGGGTAGGGGTTATAACCAGGCACTATTGCGCCTCGTTGGTTAAGCCGGAAAGAAACAGTATACGTAGTACCGCTATAGTTCAGGCTGCTTCCATGCTTGCTGTTGTTCTCGGTGAATCAACTTATAAAGTAACAAAAGCAGTTTTAAAAGCAACAGCTAAAGCAGGAAAACGGCCATTTCGTTACGGACAGGATCTGATGACAAAAACTTCAAAAAAGACCTGGGAAACAGGAAAATTAACTTTGCATAAAAGTGAAGAATTGGCAAAAAAAATTGGAGAATCGATAAAATCACGTAGTGGAAAATTCAAGTATCGTTTTCTAAAGCCTAAGGCAGATAATGATGAGTAAGAAGTAGATTTAAAGCCACCTATATTAAAGAAGCAGGCCTTTTTAGCCTGTAATTCTTTAAAAAAAGTGTATTTTCAAAATGCCTCTCCCGTTAAAAGTTTCTTACATAATAATACTCCGGCATCGGCTTCATTAACCCAGTAATCCGTACCAACCAGGTGGGAAACCTGTTCGTCTATCTGGCTCCCGCCAATGATTATATAGGGTTTTTTCGGCCATTTTTCCGTTTCTTCCCGGAGAATTTCTATAGTCTGTTTCATACTGTCATATGATGCCGTAATAAGACCGGAAAGACCAATGATATCAGGTTGAAGCTTGGCAGACTCTTCCACAAACCTGTCAGGAGGCACATCTACACCAAGGTCATAAACTGTGAATCCATGACAGGAAAGAAGCATTTTAACTATATTCTTGCCCAAATCGTGGATATCTTCCTTGACAGTACCCAGGACAACGGTTCCAGATGCCTTGTTAGCCTGACTTGAGTTTTTCAGTGCCGGGCTGATCAGTTCCATGACCTGCCTCAAAATTTCACCGGCCATAATCAGTCCGGCAATAAAATATTCTCCTTCACTGTATCTCTCCCCCACTAAACGCATGCCTTCCTGGCAATCATAAACAATTTTCAAAGGGTCTTCACCGGCTGCAAGCCTTTCCTTCACCAGTTTGATTGAATCTTCTTCCCTTAGATCAGCTACATAACTGATCAAATTTTTCGCTTCATCAGTCATGCTAAACCTCCCCATTGTGTATACCCAGAGTTGTCGTGAAGCGAAGGTAGTCGCTACGGCAGATGAACCAACCCCAGCTTACGGGTTTATCAGTATAATCATAAAATATATGCTCCAGGTTAAAAGCTGAAGAACCGATTGGCATCTTCAGTAATTTTGCTTCTTCTTCGTTGATTACTGTTGCTTCTATACTTAAATTACCATATTTGAAATCCCCGCTTATTTCTCCCCTAAACAAACCGCGAAGCGAGGTTACCTCTAACTCCGATTCAACCAGGGCCCTTTTAGGATCATATATCAGGTATTCGCGATGATAAATAAGGGGAAGAACTTCCCTGGTTAGCAATCTGCGAATATATATAATTCGTTGTTTTTCCGATAGATCCAGTTTTTGAGCTACACGAAGATCTGCCGACATAATACTGGCTTCAAGGATGGAGACATTAGTTTGTTCATCGTTAAAAATATCCTGAAGCGCTTTTAACTGGAAAGTTGCAGTTTCTAGTTTTATCGGTTTAACAAAAGTGCCCCTTCCCTGGGCTGTATCAACCAGGTCCTGGTCGGCTAGTATGTTAATAGCCCGGCGTACTGTCATTGGAGATATCTGGTATTGTTTACATATCTGCGACTCAGAAGGAAGCCTGTCCCCCGCCCTAAGCACTCCGGAAGCAATTTGCTGCTTGAGCAGATAGACAAGCTGAAGATAGGCCGGCTCAAAAGAATTACGGTCTATACCTGTTATGGAAATCAACTCTTCCGTTTTTTTGTTATTTCCCATTTTCATATTACCGTCTTATTATTTAAAAAATATTGTAATATAATTATACTATTAAGGATTAATATAACTTGAAGAAATAATAAAGTCAACCATATTGACAAACTTATATATATAAATATATAATATTTTATGACAGATTTTTTTCATTCATAGCACTTTTCGAAAACGGGAGGTGATATGGAGTTAATTGCTTCAAATTTCTAACATTAACCAATTAGGAGGTAAAAATGCAGGAAAAACTTTTTAATTCCATTGTGGAAATGCGTGAAGAAGAAGCGCTTGCTTTGGCCAAGGAAAGCCTGGAGGGTGGCGCTGATCCCCTTGAAATGGTCGATCTATTTCGTAAAGCAGTTGAAGAAGTCGGGAACCGATATGAAAAAGGTGAATACTTCTTACCAGAACTGATGATGACCGGCCAGATCATGAACCAGCTGGCAGAACTTACCAAGGATAAAATCGTCGAAGGCAGCGCAGACTCCGGAAAATCCCGGGGTAAGGTTATGATAGGCACTGTAAAAGGTGATATCCACGATATTGGTAAAAATATTGTAATATTCATGCTCGATGCAAACGGTTTTGAAGTTAAAGACCTTGGCGTCGACATATCCCCGGAAAAGTTCGTTGAAGAGGCAAAGGCATTTGAACCACAGATAGTCGGGATGAGCGCCCTTTTAACCCTGGCAATCGAACCGATGAAAGAAACTGTTGAAGCATTTGAAAAAGCCGGTCTGAGAGACAAGGTGAAAATTATGGTCGGCGGAGCACCCATTAACGATGCGATTCGCGAACACGCCGGTGCTGACGGCTGGGGCAAAGATGCTGTTGAAGCCGTTTCTCTGGCCAAAAAATGGGTAGGGGGTGCATAAGATGTTGACTGATAACTGGAAAAGCCTGACACCTGATGAGAAGTTTCAAACCCGTTTTGATAAATGGATGAACCAGGAAGGGGTAGAATTTGCTCCTGGGGCAAAAGAAGCATACCTGGAAAGAAGTCAGATGATTAAGGATGCTATCGAGCTAAAAAAACCTTCGCGTATACCGGTCTGCCCCATGATCGGCTTTTTCCCGGCTTACCATGCCGGAGTATCCTGCGAAGATGTAATGTATGACTACGACAAGCTGAAGATGGCCTGGACTAAGTATCACCGGGATATGCAGCCCGACAGCATGGCTGGCTCATTCCTGATGAGTTCAGGTAAAACCCTTGAGCATCTCGGTTACACGCTATATAAATGGCCGGGACACGGAACAAACCCCAATACTCCCTACCAGTGCTGGGAAAAAGAATATATGATGGCAGATGAGTACGATGATCTGATCAATGACCCAACCAGGTACTGGATGACCAAGTATATGCCGCGGATCTTCGAAGCTTTTGCACCATGGCAAATGCTCGGTCCATTCACCGATATCATTGAGCTGCCGTTCGTACCGGCGACAATGATTCCCTTTGGCATTCCCGATGTCCAGGAATCGCTAAAAAAATTAATTGAAGCCGGCAACCTGGCCATGGAATGGATCCAGGCCGTTGGCGCCACTGACGGTGAAACCATGGCTACCCAGGGGATCCCGCCATTCTTAGGCGGCATGTGTAAAGCACCATTTGATACCCTGGGCGACACTCTGCGCGGGACCCAACCCCTGATGCTCGACATTTTCCGTCAGCCGGATAAAGTTTTAAAGGCAATGGAAGTGTTGATTCCAATGAATATCGAAATGGGAGTTCGTTCCGCTACAACAAACAACTGCCCAATGGTTTTCATACCACTGCATAAAGGTGCAGATGGTTTCATGTCAAAAGATCAGTATAGAAAATTCTACTGGCCACAGCTTAAAGCGGTAATGCTAGGGTTGATCGAGGAAGGCCTTGTTCCCCTTCTCTTTGCCGAAGGTGGTTACAATGAAAGACTCGACATTATTAATGACCCTGAAGTTCCCGCCGGAAGGTCAATGTGGTATTTTGACACTACCGATATGGAAAAAGCAAAAGCGGCACTTCATGGGCAGGCTTGTATCTGCGGCAACCTTCCTGCTTCTGTATTCCAGGCTGGCAAACCGCAAGATGTAGAAGAATACGCAAAGAACCTGATTGAGACAATCGGTAAAGATGGTGGTTTCATTTTAGGTAACGGTTCCGTTCTTGACGAGGCACCGTCCGAGAATGTTAAAGCCATGTTTGAAGCAGGCCGTAAGTACGGTAGTTAATAACCTCTTTTCTTACGAGAAACGGCGATCCGCGTAATTAACGGGTCGCCGTTTCTTTATTTATTTGACTTAACTCCAGCCAACTCAGCTCATCAGTAATACCATTAAAGCCTTTTCTGTATGCATTCTATTTTCAGCCTGATCATAAATGACGGAATGTGCGCTATCCATAACCTCGTCAGTAACTTCAACTCCCCGCATTGCCGGCAGGCAGTGCTCAAATATTACATTTTTATCGCATTTTGATATAATTTCAGAGGTAACCTGGAATGGCGCAAATAGCTTTCTTCGTTCATCTTCTTCCTCTTCCTGACCAATCCACCACCATACATCAGTATAGATAACATGAGCCCCTGAACAGGCTTTATCAATATTATCTGTATGCATATAAGTGCCCCCTGAAAGCTGATTGTTTCTATGAAATATATCACTATAATCGGTCAGTATTGCATATTTTTTAGGGCTGCAGTGGACAAAGTTCAAACCGAGCTTCGAACAGATTACCCCAAGGGAATGAGCCGGCTGAGTCCGATCACCGAAAAATACAACTTTCTTCCCGTTTAAATCGTTAAACTGCTCCATTACAGTATAAATATCAGCCAGGGCCTGGCAGGGGTGGTTCTTTTCTGTCATACCATTAATAACCGGGACAGTGGCGCTATCAGCAAGTTCTTTCATTTCCTCATAATTGTTCCAGCGAATCATTATAGCGTCAAAAAAACGGCTTAACACTTTAGCTGTATCGTAAATACTTTCTTTTTTGCCAAGATGTATCTCACCCGGTTTTAAATATGTTACATAACCTCCAAGCTGCTGAATGCCAAGTTCAAAAGATATCCTGGTCCTGGTAGAGGGTTGATCAAAAATACAGCCAAGAGATTTATGCTTCAGATAAGGGTGAAACAAACCTCTTTTTGCCTCCAGTTTCAATTCACGGGTCGTTTCAAGTATGAGCATAATTTCTTCACGGGAATAATCATCCAGATCCATAAAATCACGGCCGCTTAAACTATTCAACATTGCCACTCCCTTCTATAAGTTGAAATACCTGTTCGATAAAAATCACAATAATTTTATACTGCTGGTTGCTGTTGTGTTATACAGTGTATGTTACCGCCTCCCAGTAGAATTTCTCTTGCTTTTATACCGATTACTTTTCGTTCGGAAAACAGCTCTTTCATTTTGCTGATAGCCGATTGATCTGCTGGATCATCAAAAAGAGGCATAACAATACCTTCATTGGCCATGTAAAAATTCACATATGAAGCAGCCATCCGATCACCTTCACGTCGCGGTATAGTGCCTTCAATTCTATCCACTCCCTCACATTCATCGGCACTGATTAAAACCGGATTCGGCTGAACAACTTTGTGCACTTTCAGTTTACGCCCGCGCGCATCAGTTACAGTGGATAGAATTTCATAAGCTTTCGTGGATATATCATGTTGCGGATCTTCCCGACTGTCTGTCCAGTTTAAAATCACCTCGCCCGGTTTACTAAAACAGCAGAGGTTATCTACATGTCCATTTGTTTCATCATTATAGCAACCTTGTGGCAGCCAGATTATTTTCTCTATCTTAAGATATTGCTTCAGATAGTTTTCAATTTCATGTTTCGATAAACCTGGGTTACGGTTAGGGTTTAACAAGCATTCCTCGGTAGTTATTAAAGTGCCCTGTCCATCCACATGAAAGGATCCACCTTCCAAAACAAGTGGCGCTTTATAGCGATCAACCCCGGCAATTTCAGCAACCTTGGCAGGAATTAAATTATCCTGATCCCAGGGGAAATATAAACCTTCATCAAGCCCTCCCCAGGCATTGAATTCCCAATCGATTAGCCGTAATCCGCCCTGATCATTCTTTACAAAGGTAGGACCCACATCTCTCATCCAGGCATCATTACTGGACATTTCAACAACTCTTACTGAAGAAGGCAGACTATTACGGGAGTTCAGATACTGGCGAGACGACACACACATAGTTACTTTTTCAAAGTTGCTAATTGCCTTGGCTACTGCAACAAAAGCTTTTTCAGCAGGCTTTGCACCGAGCCGCCAGTTGTCAGTACGTTCAGGCCAAATCATCCAGCATCCTTCATGAGGTTCAAATTCTCCCGGCATGCGGTAACCATCTTCAGCCGGAGTGCTGTCTAATAAAACCGACATCAATACCCCTCCCCCTGTAAATTATATATATTAATTCCAGTTTAATTTTTAATTATCCTTTAGAATAGCATACATATTATGCTTTTTTCCTTTACCCATGATCTTATTTCATAACATTGCAGCGCTTCAACTGCGAGCCTGCGCGTGGGCGGCCTCGCAAAGGGGGGGGAAGAGCGTTCTCTAAGTTTTAATTACTGCCACCTATGCTCACGATCGTTGCGTGCAAAAGGGCAACGCTTCAGCTGCGGGTCTCCGCTCAGGCTCCCCTTACGATAGGCGGTTTTGTTCTTCCTTTGGAACCCGCTTACTGAGAGCTTCACTCATGATCGTTGCGCGCCTGATTGCAGCGCTTCAACTGCAGGCCTGCGCCTGGGCAACCTCGCAATGAGTGGGGGTGAGTTCTTTTTTTCCTTAATTACTGTCACCTTTGCTCACGATCGTTGCGTGCAAAAGGGCAACGCTTCAACC
>CAZBKZ010000010.1:0-71279 GCA_964492615.1 uncultured Syntrophomonadaceae bacterium
CTTCTTCAAGAGACCCTTCCTCACTCAGTTTTCAAAGAACAGGTTTTTGGTTTGAATTGTTTTAAAGTGCAAGAATTATAATAGCACAGTATATGCCTTACTGTCAAGACAGGGAGCTATATTTTTTATGTTCGTTCACGTCAGTAAAACTTATCTTACCAACCTGGAGGGCAGCTTTACCGTTTTATTCTAGCTGCTAATATAATAAGTTAAAGGCTTTTCATTTATCGTTAAACCATCAAAGCCTTACCATACTGACAGACCTGATGATGCCTCGCTGAGATAATAATCAGGCTGTCTCCATCCCCTGTTTTCAAACTGCTTATTAATAGCTTCTTTAACCTGTTCCACAGAATCACTCTTCAACAAAACTATGGCACATCCACCAAAACCGGCCCCCGTTATTCTGGCACCTAAAACCCCTTTTTGAGCAGATGCAGTATCTGTTATCACATTTAGTTCCTCACAGCTGACTTCAAAAAGATCGCGCAAGCCAATATGTGATGCTTTGAGCAGCTCTCCGAAAAGGGGCAGATCTTCTTGCTCTAATGCTCTCATAGCCTTAAGAACTCTTTCGTTTTCTTCAACTACAAATAACGAGCGTCTGTAAGTGGTATCGGCCATTTTATACTTAAGTTTATTTAATGTTTCTATTTTTATTTCGCGAAGCGATGATATATTGTCGCCTGTGATTTGTGATAGCAGGGTAACAGCATCATCACATTCTTCCCTGCGCTTGTTATAAGCTGAAGAGGCCAGGGACCTATCAACCCGGCTATCCACAATCAGAATGGTGTACTCCCCAAGTTTAACCGGTATGTAACTGTAGTTCTCTGTCAGGCAATCAATAAACAGGGCTGTGCCCTTTTTAGCTAAAGCCACTGCAAACTGATCCATTATTCCGCAGCGGACACCAATGTAATGGTTTTCAGCTTCATAACACATTAGCGCCATCTTCTTTAAGTCAACTCCCAGCTCATTGGACTTATTGAGAGCGGCAGCGACAGCCAATTCAAGGGCAGCAGACGAACTCAAACCTGACCCACCGGGGATATTGCTTTTTATTCGCATGTCTGCTCCTGCAATTTCAAAACCTTCCTTAATAAATATCCAAAATATCGACTTAATATAATCGATCCAATCAGGCTCATTTTTTAAAGGAGTGAGGTTGTCAATTGAGGCAACAGCTGTTTCCCGATAGTTTTCCGATCTGACAGTGATCAGGCGATCACTTCTGCACCGGAATTCCAAAACCAGTTCAAGCTCAATGGCGACAGGCAGAACGTAACCACGGTTATAATCGGTATGCTCCCCAATCAGGTTGACCCTGCCCGGCGCTCTTGCACAAATATTCATATCAGCCACCCCGGATAATAATAGAGGTTAATGCAGAAAAATCAATTTGATACTGTCGTGTGAGTGTTTTATCCAAACAAAAACCCTGCCTGGACAGGGCTTATAATAAATGGAAACCGAGCAAACTGATAAGCCGAGTTCTGTTCTTAGCGGCTTAATCCGCCAAGCGGCAGCCATCTATCTTGGATGCCAGTTGCCTGGCATCTCCAGCGACCTAACCCGAGGAGTCGGCGGGCTACCTCATCCCCCTCCTATTTGGTCTTGCTCCGGGTGGGGTTTACCTAGCAAACCGGTCTCCCGGTTCCTGGTGCGCTCTTACCGCACCGTTGCACCCTTACCCGGCACTCAACTTTTACTTTCATTAATTATCAGGTGGTTCAACTTAGCAGATATAAAGAAATGTTAGTAAAAGTTGAGAGCCGGGCGGTATATTTTCTGTGGCACTGGCCTTAAGGTCACCCTCACTGGGAATTACCCAGCACCCTGCCCTGTGGAGCTCGGACTTTCCTCGAAAAGGACCTTGCGGTACTCTTTCCGCGGCTGCCTTGTTTACTCGGTTTCCTCAACAACTTCCAATTTCAGTATAACACCGCGTTTACAGGGTGTCAAAGCAACAATAATTCAGCGATTCGGGCCTTCGAGGGTAGTTAAAAATAATAAAATATCATCCAGGGTGTTCACTGGAACCAATTCAACTTTGCTGGCAATTTTTTGCGCCTGTTCATAGTTACCCTCGGGAAGAATGAAGTAATCAGCGCCTGTTTTTTCTGCAGCAATTACCTTTTGAGTAATACCTCCTATTTTTCCTACATTTTCTTCAATATCAATTGTTCCTGTCCCAGCAATCTTATACCCTGCGGTTAAATCGTCTGCAGTAAGCTGATTTATTATTTCCAACACAAACATTACCCCTGCTGAAGGCCCTCCGATATTTCCTGTATTCATGCTGATATTAACCGGCAATAGAGGCTCCCAGGGAAGAGTTTTGATGTAAATGCCTAAAAAAGGCGAATTTTCATCTTCCGGGTTTGCCCCGGTAGGAACATTTAAGTTGATTGTTTCATTGTTTCGCCTTACTTCCAGCCCTACAGTTTCTCCAACCTGGCGATCTTTAACAATGAGTGGAACCTCGGAAGAAAAATTCACTTGTCGATCATCTACAGTAAGGATGATATCTTTTTCCAACAGGTAGCCTTGTGCAGCAGCATCCTCTATAATATGAATTATTTCAACACCTTCACTAATGATTTCCACATCATAACCGGAACGGCGCAGGGCTACTACCTGGGCAATATGTTGGCTTTCGATCATGTTTTCGCTTAGCAGTTCCCTGTATTCTTTTTCATCCATATCTTCGGGTATAACCTGACCGGCAGGGTTAATATCAATATGTGGATGAATTTTTCCATATAATGCACTGGTCAGGCTGGCTCTTCTCTGACTTACAGTGACAAGGTAAAAATAACCTTCATCATCAACATCACCATTCTCCACCGCTATAACAGAGTTCAGGTTAACCGCCCTGCTTGGGAGCATCAAGTAATAATCAATGCGAATAAAAAGGCCGAGCACAAGCAAAGCTATTGCCAGAAGCAAAACAACTGCAATTCTTCTTATCTTCATCACTACCCTGCTTTCTGTCATATACTGTTACATTGATCAATACTGGCGGAGATAGATCAACAGGTATATGCCCAGGGCAATAACAAGCACTCCACCGAACCTGAGTAACCCGAGGTATAGCTTACTGGGCGATATGTGAGGCACCTTACGGCCAATTCGCAAATACCAGAACAGGTTGGGATTTATCACAGAAACCAGGCCAACCAGAATAAGAAATACAGCAAAAAAATTAAGGCCCCCTAGATCGGGCTTTGAGCTGTTGGCCGCTGCAAGAAAAAGTTTGTTTAATGTATTGATTGTTGTCTGCATTTTCATCCATAACCTCACTGGTTAAATTCTTAATTTACTTACTGATATCAAAGACTACCTGAACTTCTCTATTACCATTTCATAAACTTCGGGAGGAACCAATCCGCTCACATCCCCACCCAGGGCAGCTATTTCTTTCACAATACTGGAACTTAAATAAGAATATTTACTGTTTGTCATCATAAACATTGTTTCTATGTTCGGGTTTAGTTTTTGATTGACCAGGGCCATTTGAAATTCAAATTCAAAATCAGAGATTGCCCTTAACCCCTTGATTATAATTCCCGTATTGGTCTGAACAGCATAATCGATTAAGAGACCTTTATAATAATCAACCTTCACGTTCGGCATAGATTCCGTAACGATCTTCAACATTTCAACCCGCTTTTCAATTTCATAGGTAGCAATTTTCCTTGGATTCTCTAAAACTGCAACCGTCAGGTAATCCATTATTTTACTGGACCTGATTATAATATCAAGGTGCCCTTTTGTCACAGGATCAAAACTTCCGGGATAAATAGCACTGCCCAAATTAGTTCCCCCTCATTATATAGTATTGTAACAAACTTAGCTTTTATTCTATTTTTTCACCTTATTACCTTCCTAAGAATAACATAATCAGCGAAAAATATAAAAAAACTTGTTTCATATTTTGCAATGTGCTACAATATTACGCGTGATATTATAAATAAGATTATCGGTTCCGGGAGGGTTGATCATGGCTAAAGTATGCGAGGTTTGTAAAAAGAGTAAAACGACCGGTTTCCAAATCAGTCACTCAAACATAAAAACAAAAAGAAAATGGCGTCCGAACATCCAAAGAATTAAAATTATGCTGAACGGCTCACCCAGACGTGCAAATGTTTGCACCCGTTGTATAAAAGCAGGAAAAATAGAACGGGCTATCTAATTACGAATTATAAAAGGAAGCCGATCATTGATCGGCTTCCTTTTTTTGTTTGTTTGTTAAAATATCTTCTTTAGCGGTCTAGAAAATATTTTTTTCCTCGATACACTGCATCAGCTATTTCCCGTTTCGGATTATAGGTATTAATCGGTTCGAATTTAGTAAGCAGACGTATTCCTGAATAAGCCTTCTCTGCTGCTTCACCTTCAAGAGTGCCCGCTATTACTTCTTTAGCCCAGGTTTCCATCTTGGGAACCATGTCATTAATAAAACATCTGGTCATCGACATGGCCAGTCCGGTTTCTTCGCTTTCGCCCTGGGCAACCATTTTTTTAGCCCTCAGCAACCCGCTTTCAGCTGCAAAAACCTCCATAGCCATATCAGCCAGGCGGCAGAGAACTTCCTGCTCGTTGGTTATTTCCTGGCCAAACTTTTGGGCGGCATTACCTGCAGCAAGTAAAAACAGTGTTTTCATGTTGTTCAGGTAGAACTCTTCACGGGCCGGTGATTCAGCTGGTATTTCTGCCTCTTTTAACTGCTTCAGGGTTCCACCCAGCCCCATTACTGCCTCCATAAAAGGCACTTCCTGTTTCATAGCTTTTCTGAGCAAGGTGCCGGGAATAAGCATCCTATTTACTTCGTTGGTTCCTTCAAAGATGCGGTTAATCCGACTATCCCGGTAAGAACGTTCTGCAGGGTACTCCTCACCATAACCATATCCACCGAAGATTTGAACTCCTTCGTCTGCGATGTAATCCATTCCTTCAGAACAAAATACTTTAGATATTGAGCACTCAATAGCATACTCCTGAATCGCTTTAACAATATCTGATGGTTCCGCTCCGGCGGCCTTAACCTCTTCGAGTTTTTCATCAATCATCCCGGCAATGCGGTAAACCAGGCTTTCCATTATATAAGTTAGTATGGTCATGTTGGCAATTTTATTCTTTATGATGTTGAACTGAGCAATCGGTTGATTAAACTGAACCCGTTGCAGGGCATATTCCGATGAAAATTCAATAACTCGCTTACTGCCACCAACACATCCCGCTCCCAGCTTAAAGCGGCCGATATTCAGAATGTTAAAAGCCACCTGGTGACCTTTGCCGTCCAGCCATAGCATGTTTTCAACAGGGACTTTTGCGTTTTCAAAAATAACACTGCAGGTTGATGAACCCTTGATGCCCATTTTTTTCTCTTCAGGATCTATTAAAACTCCTTCAGAATCTGCATCTACAATGAATGCCGTGAAACGTTCACCATCGATTTTTGCATATGTTACAATCACATCGGCCCATGCTGCATTGGTTATATACTGTTTAGCGCCATTAAGGATGTAATATTTTCCATCATCCGACAATACGGCCTTTGTTTTACAGTTTAGCGCATCAGAACCTGCTTCAGGTTCAGTTAAAGCATAGGCAGCAATTTTTTCTGCAGTGGCCAAACCCGGCAGGTACTTTTCTTTCTGTTCTTTGTTACCAAAATAAACAATAGGCAGAGTTCCAATTCCGGTATGTGCACCAAACACAGTAGCAAATGATCCTCCGCTTATTGAAGCACTTTCGGTAATAATCATGGTTGTAATCTTGTCGGCTTCTTCTCCGCCATACTCTTCAGGCACATCACTACCGATCATACCAAGTTCGCCTGCTTCACGAAGCAGTCCGATGGTTACGCCCTCAGCTTTTGCCTCTATTTCGTCAACCCTTGGCTCAACCTGGTTTTTCATAAAATCATAACTCGTTTTTTTGATCATTAAATGGATATCATCGAAATCTTCGGGTGTAAATACCGTATTCTCGTCTACCGGCCCCAGCAGAAACGCACCGCCTTTAATCAACTCATCAGCCATAATCTAATCACCCCTTTTTATAATTTTCAGTCAATAAATACTTTTACCAGTTAATAGTTTCGATAGTTAAATTTCTTTTACCTGCTTTGTGAATATATTAACTTACTGCAATTATTTTTATTTTTCATAATCTCAGTATTATTATCCGACATTTTGTCGGTTTTTCCACCAACACTTGATTTGACCTAATGAATATGCTAAACTTTGGCTATCAGGCCGAAGTGGCGGAATTGGCAGACGCACACGACTCAAAATCGTGCGCCCTCCGGGCATGAGGGTTCAAGTCCCTCCTTCGGCACCAATGTATTAAAGGATTTCATTTTTTGATGAAATCCTTTTTTGTAGAATATACGACACGAAATGGCGAATTTGTATTTTGAAACTCTATTAACCGGGGGCTATAAATATTTATTTGAATGGTAAGCATGCAGCTGCTGGTACTTCTTAAAATACTCCATCACATGCGCAAGGTGTTCCTTGGTTGCCAGCTCGGCCAGTCCCGGATATCCATTGGCAATTGCTATGAAAATATTTCTGTGGGGCGGTTATCACCCTGCTTATGATTAATTAAACTAAAAACATAGATCATTTCAACATTTTTACTGCTTATCTTTATCAACCTGAATCTCTGAAGAAGGTTCACGACCTTCGATTCGGGCCAGGGCTTCATCAATCCTTTCAGGCTTGAAAGGTTTAACGATAAAATCTTTTGCTCCTGCTGTTACAGCATCCATGACTTTGTTTTTTTGCCCCATAGCACTGACCATAATTACTCTTGCTTTGGGATCAAAAGACAATATTTCTTTAACCGCTTCAATTCCGTCTTTTTTCGGCATGGTTATATCCATGGTGATTATATCCGGTTTTAAGCGCTTGTAAAGAGAAACTGCATCAAAACCGTCTGATCCTTCACCTACTACCTCGTAACCAAAGGAAGTAAGCATATTTTTCAAGGTCAACCTCATAAAAGCTGTATCATCAACAATCACTACTCTTTTTGACATCATCCGGCCTCCTTTAAACTGACATCTGAATTCATTTTTTCACTAAACCAGGGCAAAAATAACAAATAATAATATATGATCTTGTTAATGATCTCTTGCCAGGCGATTAAGCAATTTCACTTCCTCAAATACATATGCTTTAAAGTCATTCGGATTCAGATATGCATCACAAATATAAAACCTGAATTCATCTTCATATGTTTGATAATATGGAAGCTTTGAAGCAGCATAAAAACAGTTATGCAGGTATTCAATAATCTGGCTGTTTACCCCTTTTGCAGTTACAATTCCTTTCCAACGAGTTAAAGGCACCTTAAAACCGAGATTTTTAATACTCGGCAGGTCAGGATCAATATCGCTGAACACTAGATCACCGCTGTAGGCTAAGGGACGTATTTTGTTATTTTTATAAAATTCTTCAGCATTTCCTGCAGACTCCAGCAGCAAATCAACCTCCCTTTCAAGAAGCAACTCCATCCTGGCTACAGCATTATCATTAGCAACATAACCAATTTGAGTTCCAAGTTCGCCGGCCAGGGAAAGCACTTTGAACTGACCATCCCCTGGTGAACCGTGACCAGATACTGTAAGCTTCTCCGGATTATTCACTGCATATTCAAAAACATCTTCTATAGTTCTGAAAGGACTATCGAAGACAACCCAGTATGCCTCGACAGAATTCTGGCTGCGAATAATATATTCAACGTTTTTGCTGAAGGAATGAGCCTGCCTGCCCAATACCTCATTAATGGTTTGTTCTACCGAGGCTGCAAAAATAGTATAACCGTCCGGCCGTGCTTGTAAAAGGTACGCTAACCCAACTTCGCCTCTTCCACCTGGCAGGTTATTAAAATAAATATTCTGTCCCATGATAAGCGAGGCATCACGCCCCAGGTTGCGGGCATAGTTATCAATGCTGCCTCCTTCCCCGCCGGGCACGATAAATTCTATAGGTTCTTCCGGAAAATTGGCTGGTTTGGGTATCACTTTCTGCAACTCTAAAATTATCTCATCTTCTTCGTAAACACCACTATAAAACTGATCAACCAACCTGTCTATCGCAACAATGACCCCGGCCTGATTGTTTTGCAAAGTTTCACTTACTGGTTCCTGCATAATATGCCCATCAGGCTGCGAACATCCCACAACAAAGACTAGTATAGCCATAATTTGAATGAGTTTTATAATTTGTCGAAACATTGTCAGGTATCCTTTAAGCAAATAATAAACTGCAATTAGAAACCAGGTGCGAATCTTATATCATATACTGATACCAGTATAATTAAAAAATTACAAACTGTCTTCTATTATTTGTATAATATTTGCGAATAGCCGGTTATATTGCCACGAAGTGGCTTCTGCGCTATTATTAAAACATTCGTGGCCGTTGTTCTTATAGCCTGAACAAGGAGATAATCATGCCCTGGTATATTGTTTTAAGCGGCTCGGTAATTATTATACTTGCCGGTATATATAAAGGATTAAATATTGGCCTGACCATGTTTCTGGGAACTATTGGGCTTGGTCTGCTGGCAGGATTTACTTTTTACGATTTTTTATATGTTTTCCAAACAGGGTTATGGAACAGTATTACCTTAATGCTGGTATTGAGTATCTTGCTTCTTGGTGTACTCGGACATGTACTTAAAAAAACCGGATCTCTGGAAAAAATAATCGAAAACCTGCAGGCCGTTATTTCCGATGCCAGGGTTATTGCCGCCACACTTCCTGCCTTAATCGGCATGCTAACAGTACCCGGGGGGGCAATTCTTTCTGCTCCCCTGTGCGCCGAAGCAGGAAACAGGCTCAATCTCCCACCAGACAGACAGGCAGCTGTTAATATCTGGTTCAGGCATGTTCTCTATTTCATGCTGCCGCTCTTTCCAAGCTTGATCCTGGCAGCCCAGTTATCGGGCCTTCCGATGAGCCGCTTTGTTTTGCATAACCTGCCTCTTACTTTAATTGGCATAATAGCAGGTTTCTTCTACCTTTTCAGGGGGTATTCAGCAGGGAGGAGAAGTACCCGTTTTTCCAGTTCAAAAGCTTGCCAGCTTTTTATAAGCCTTTCACCGCTGATAGTAATTTTGGCTCTTGTGGTTGTTTTTAATATCTATTTTCCACTGGCTATAGGCCTGGGAATATTAATAGCGCTGATAAATTATCTTCCAAGAAAAAACCGCCTGACTGCCTTTATAAAAAGATTAAGGACATTGATTTTGCCGGGCATAAAAATTCCGATAGCAATTGTAATCGCCGGTATAATGATTTACAAGGAAGCATTGACCTATTCCGAAGTTATTGCCGATTTAACCAACCTTGTTATCGGTCTCGGGATCCCTGTTATAGTGCTGGTTGCCTCTATCCCTTTTTTAGTGGGGATGCTGACCGGGGATAACTCAGCCAGCATTGCTCTTATATTCCCCATGTTTATGCCTCTGCTGCCGCAAGAACCGATGGCCTTCAGCGCCTACCTCGCTTTTTTGTATGCTAGTTCAACCGCAGGTCATATTATATCTCCGGCACATCCCTGTTTTTCTTTAACCAAGGAGTATTACCAGGTACACCTGAAAAATGTTCTTTTACCAATGCTGCCTATGCTTGCCTTGATCATGATATTCAGTTTTGTCATAACAGCGCTTTTTGGTTTTTACTAATCAATTTTGTTCAATCAAGATTCTGAATCGAGGGTTTTTAGTTCCTTATCAAGATACTGCTGACGGCAGAGGGTTCTCTGCAGTTTACCGGAACTTGTTTTTGGGAGTGTTCCGGGCTGCACCAGGACAATGTCCCTGGGAGGAAATCCTACAACTGAAATAACTTTTTCTCGAACAGCTCTCCGGGCTTTCATGTAATCATCGGTTCTTGCTTCTGCCACAACTATTATTGTTTCTTTTCTTTTATTTCCTTCAATACCAAACGCTATAACATTGCCGGCCCGGATACCTTCTACTTTTCCAACTGCCCGCTCAATATCTTCAGGAAATATATTTCTTCCTGCAATAATAATTACATCTTTAATTCTACCGCATAATATCAGTTCAGGAGGGCCACCATCCGGCCCTTCCACAAAATAAGCAAGATCGCCTGTTCTTAACCAACCATCATGGAAAAGCTCGCTGTTTAAATCATCTCTTTTATAATAACCGGCCATCACAGAACTACCCCTGATCTCCAGCTCACCAACTTCCCGCAAACCCCTTACTTCACCTGTAGATATATCACAAATTCGCATTTTCAACCCGGGAATTGGTGTTCCAAGCAATGGAAAACGCCTGGTTCCTTCATCACCGGGATCAGAAGGAACGGCAATCCTGTTCTCTTCCAGTTCCCGGCGGCTAATTGAATCTACCGCTACACCACGCAGAGGTGGAGGAAATGTACCCCCCAGGGATAATTCAGCCATACCAAAAGCACAGAATATTGCTTCGGGTCTAAAGCTGTGTGGAGCGGAGGCCTCAATTAGAGATTCAATGACCCCGGGATCTATTGGTTCAGCACCATTAAGGGCAATTCGAATCCGGGAAAGATCAAGAGTTTCTCCCGTTTCGGTCATCCTTTTAAAAGCCCGTGCAGCCAGGACCCAGGAAAAGTTAGGCCCGGACGTTACTGTGCCTTTGAAATCATGCATCCAGCGCAACCAATCGGCCGGCCTGGACAAGAAATCCTGCGGGGAAGCAATAACCAGGGAACAACCACTGACCATGGGCACAATTAGAAGTCCGACCAGTCCCATATCGTGGTATAAAGGCAGCCATGACACAAAAACATCTTCCGGCGATATGCATGAAGCTTTAATCATACCACTAACATTAGCTTCGAGAATACGGTGGGGAAGCATTACGCCTTTCGGTGTGGCAGTCGAACCGGAGGTGAACTGTAGAATAGCCAGCCTGTCCGGATCATAAGGGACTCTGCAGTAATCGGCAGCATCTGGTTTTCCGGGGCCGGGCTCAAGTTCATCTAATAATAATATTTTGGGATCACCTGTTTTTGATTCATAAAAAGCTGCCAGGGCAGGATCCAGCAATAAAAGATCTATATCTCCATACTGCATTAATGCCCTGGTTTGATTGGCAAATTCTTCGACAGAGCTGAAACGCATTGGAATTGGCAGCATACTGATGCTGGCTCCGGACAGTAGGACTGCCTGTATTGCTGTAACAAGGTTCCTGGTTGTCGGCCCGAGCAGGGCAACATGGTCTCCTGCTTTTATTCCTGTTTGCTGCAATATTGAAGCCATTACAAGAGCATCCTGGTGCAGTTGGTCCCAGCCTATTGTCTGATAGCCTGCTTCTCCTTTTCCAGCTGCGGAACCGACAAAGGTAATAGTTTTTGAACCACCGGCCACCTTTTCTATTCTTTCGATTAACTGCTCAATTTTCAGGTTATCATCCGGTGTACTTATAACCAAAGGTTCATTCTTTTGCCTGTTCTGGTCTTGATGATAATCCATATCAAGCCTCCTCGGATAGATTAAGGTATAAATATACAAAAATATATTCACTAATCAACGAACAGGTTGTTTCCATTTTATAACATTTGTCTTTAGAAAAAGCCCCGAATCAAAGATCGGGGCAGGTCATAACAGTATTATATTGCTTTACTATTGATATGGCTTCGTTTTTTTGGCCAGGTACTCGAGCAGGAAGGGGTTCAGCACCTTTATATAAGTTCCTTTCATCCCCAGCGACCTTGATTCGATAACGCCTGCGCTTTCAAACTTTCGCAGGGCGTTGACAATTACGGAACGGGTTATACCAAGCTGATCGGCAATTTTACTGGCAACCAGGAGTCCTTCTGTACCACCCAATTCTTCAAATATATGCTCAACGGCTTCCAGTTCAGAATATGAGAGTGTTGCAACCGCAAGCTGGACAACCGCTTTGTTACGGGCATCCTCTTCAACCTTTTCTGCTTTTGAACGTAATATTTCCATACCGACAACAGTTGCGCCTGTTTCAGCCAGGATAAGATCCTCGGCATCAAACAGTTCATTAAAACGAGCCAATAATAAGGTGCCTATTCTGTCGCCACCGCCAATTATTGGCACTATCGTTGTAATTTTATTTGCAAAGAGACATCTTTCCGCCTCTAAGAATACACAATCATTGGATTTCTGGCGAAGGTTAACCCGTGAATCATCATCCTTCAGCAAAAACTGATTGTATTTTTCCGGGAAAAATCCATCTTTAAGCACATTATTTACCATTAATTCACATTCAAACTCATCTACCAGTGACCAGCCAAGGATGACTCCTTTTCTACTGGCAATATAAACATTGGCATGAATAACTCTTTTAAGGACATCAGCAACATCCTTAAAATCAACATGCTGACCTGCAGATTTTTGTAATATCTTGTTGATTCGACGGGTCTTCTCAAGTAAAGGGGAAGAAATCACGTCGATCACCCACCTTTCCATCAATAAATTTTAAAGTATATACCTGCTTAAATCTTTATCTTTAACCACTTTTTGCAGCTTGTCCTGAACGTAGCTCCGGTCGATTACAATATCCCTGTTTTTATCATCCGGCAGCTCAAATGATAAATCTTCGAGCATCTTTTCCATAATTGTGTGCAATCTTCTTGCACCTATATTTTCCATCTCCTGGTTCAGATAGCAAGCTGTTCGAGCGATCTCTTCAATCGACTCAATGCTAAAACTGAGTTTCACTCCTTCCGTTTCCAGTAGTGCTTTATACTGCTTTATTAAAGCATTGTTCGGTTCGGTTAATATTTTCTTGAAATCATCCTCTGTAAGGCTGTTCAGCTCTACTCTGATTGGAAATCTTCCCTGTAATTCCGGAATTAAATCAGAAGGTTTTGCTGTGTGGAATGCTCCAGCCGCAATAAAAAGGATGTGATCAGTTTTTACCGGACCATGCTTTGTTACCACTGTAGATCCTTCAACTATGGGCAATATATCCCTTTGGACCCCTTCTCTTGAAATATCGGGGCCAGATCCATGATAATCTTTACCCGCAATTTTGTCAATTTCGTCTAGAAAAATTATTCCCAACTGTTCTGCTCTTCTCAAAGCTTCACCAGTTACGGCATCCATGTCAATTAAGCGCTGGGCTTCTTCACTTTCAAGAATTTTACGGGCCTCGTGTACGGCCATTTTCCGCTTCTTTTTCCTTGAAGGCATAATGTTTCCCAGCATATCCTGAATGTTCATACCCATTTCTTCCATACCCTGGCCGCTGAACAGTTCGAACATTTGTGGTTTTTTTTCTTCTACTTCCACTTCAATTGCCATATTTTCAAGTTCGCCGTTATGCAAACGTTCCCTGACACGACCCTGCTCTTCACGAGCCATCTGCATTCGTTCACTGTAATTTGTATCTTCTACATGGTTTTCTTCCTGAGCCGGAGGTGCTTGAAACAAAAAACCAAGCGGACTAGCCGAGCGTTTTTTACCCCTGGGCAGGGGAGCAATTATTTCAACAATTCTTTCGTTTGCATTTTGCAATGCTTTATCGCTCACAGCAACCATTTTTTCGTTTTTTACTATCCTGATTGAAGTTTCAACCAGATCACGGACCATAGACTCGACATCCCGGCCAACGTAACCAACCTCGGTAAATTTAGTTGCTTCAACCTTTACAAAAGGTGCATTAACAAGGCGGGCAAGCCTCCTGGCTATTTCTGTTTTACCAACACCTGTAGCGCCAATCATAATGATATTCTTGGGAATAATCTCATCCTGCAGGTCTTCAGGCAGTTGCTTGCGCCTGTAACGGTTACGCAGGGCAACAGCTACACAGCGTTTAGCTTCGTCCTGTCCAATTATAAAGCGATCCAGTTCGGATACGATTTCTCTCGGAGTTAGTTCTTCGCCAGATATCATTCAGTCAACCCTTCTCCCTATAATTCTTCTACCAGGATCTGATCATTTGTATAAACACATATTTCGGAAGCGATTTTCAGGGAGCGTGAAACAATTTCGCCCGGTGAAAGATCGGTATTGCGTAACAGGGCTCTTGCTGCTGCAAGTGCATAGGGAGAACCCGAGCCCACTGCAGCTATATTATCATCGGGTTCAATAACTTCACCTGTTCCGGATATCATCAGCAAGCCATCGTTGTTTGCAGCAATTAATAGTGCTTCTAAACGTCTTAACATGCGGTCTGTGCGCCACTCTTTAGCCAATTCAACAGCTGCTCGCATCAGGTTCCCCTGGTAATTTTCCAGTTTACCCTCGAACTTTTCACACAGGGTTAATGAATCTGCAGCAGAACCGGCAAAACCGGTAATAACAGAACCGTTGTATAATCGTCGAACTTTTTTTGCTCCATGCTTGATAATTGTACTGTTACCAAAGGTAACCTGGCCATCTCCGCCAACAGCAACCTTATCATCTTTTTTAACCGCTAAAATTGTAGTAGCCTGAAACATTTCGCATCCAGCCTTTTTAATTATTTACGGGGAAAGGCAGAGCGATATACTTCGCTCAATCTTTCCCTGGTAACATGCGTATAAATCTGGGTAGTAGAAATATTCACATGGCCCAGAAGCTCCTGAACCACCCTTAAATCCGCACCGCCTTCAAGCAAGTGTGTTGCAAAAGAATGACGAAGTGAATGAGGGGTTATTCCTGTTTTATGAGACACCTGCCTGATATATTTCTTAAATAAGTATCTGATACCCCTGTCACCAAGGGGCTGCCCCCACCTGTTTAAAAACAGATTCCTGTAGTCTTTACCATCTTTATTATATCCTGCCAGAACAGGCCTGGTATTATTGATATAGTCGATAAGAATTGCTGCGGCAACCCTGCCGACAGGCACTATTCTTTCTTTGCTGCCTTTACCGAACACCCTGATTGTCCGTTCCTGTGCCTGAAATGATTCAAGTTTTAAATATACAACTTCACTTACTCTTAGGCCGGAGGAATAGACCAGTTCAAGAATAGCTCTATCCCTGAAACCAAGCGGCTTACTGCAGTCAGGCGCTTCCAACAGGGCAATAACCTCGTGATAATATAAAAAGCCGGGTAAACTTTTCTCTTGTTTTGGCCTGGCTACAGAAGCCCATTTACCACCTTTGATTAAACCTTCTTTTTGTAAATAAAATAAAAAAGAACGCGTCGCTGACAACTTACGCGCAACCGAACGTCGTGAATAACCACCGTCTTTCAGCCAGGCCAAAAAACGACGCAGCGTTAAATGACTCACTTCTGAAAAACCGCCTGATTCGCTACTCTCAAGTTCCAGAAACTGCATGATATCATTTCTGTATGCCTGAAGGGTCAGTGGAGATGCGTTCTTCTCCACATGAAGGTAGCCCATAAAACGTTCCAGGTACTCAAGATCAAGCATGTCGCAACACCTTTAATATCCTAACACAAGTAATCCCTGCTTGCAAGCAAATATTAAACAATTTAAAAAAATTCCACCTATTCAAACTCAAATCAATACGTTAGCTTTCTTTGTTTGCCAATGGGGCTATTTAGGCTATTTTGTTAATTTTTTGAAGCAGCCTGTTTTTCTTTAAATTGCTTTTCATAGTTGCAATCCTTATTGGTGCATATTCCACTTTTAGTCTGACCTTTCCACTTTTCCGTCATTACAGATCCACATTTGGGACAAGGTTGGGCCAGCGGTTTATTCCAAACAGAAAATGTACATTCAGGGTAATTGCTGCAGCCATAAAAGAGACGCCCTTTTTTGCTTCGCCGCTCGATGACCTTACCGTCGCAACCTTCCAGCGGACAATTTACTCCTGTTTCCTTGACTATCTTTTTGGTGTATTTACATTCCGGGTAGGATGGACAGGCCATAAAACGACCAAAGCGTCCATGCTTGATTACCAGCTGCTTACCACAGTTTGGGCAAACTTCATCTGTTACTTCAGGGGCTATTTCTACTTTTTCAATTTTTTGATCGGCTGTTTCCAGCCGGTCTTTAAAATAACCGTAATAGAAGTCACTAATTACCTTAAGCCATTCCAGTTCGCCTTCTTCAATATCGTCAAGCTGCTGCTCCAGCCTGGCGGTAAAATCGATATTAATAACTTCGGGGAAATAGTTTTTCATCATGTCAACTACAACAAAACCGAGCTCTGTGGGAATAAAAGCTTTTTTTTCTTTCAACACATAACCACGGCTCTGAATGGTTTCAATAATCGGACTGTAAGTACTCGGCCTGCCGATTCCTTTTTCTTCAAGCATTTTAATCAGCGAAGCTTCGTTAAAACGTGGCGGAGGCTGGGTAAAATGCTGTTCGGGCAACAACTCGTTTAGTTTTAGTTCCTGTTTTTCTTCCAGGGCAGGCAGTATTATGTCTTTTTCCTGGTCGTCATTTCTGTAAAGAACGAGGAAACCCGGGAATAAAAGGGTCGACCCGTTTGCTTTGAAAGCATAATCACCAGCTTTGATGGAAACTTTAACCTGATCGTACACAGCCGGAGTCATCTGGCTGGCAAGGAAACGATCCCAGATTAACTTATATAAACGATTTTGATCCCTGGAAAGATATTCCTTGACTGATGCGGGATCTTTGGCAACTAAAGTTGGCCTGATAGCCTCATGCGCTTCCTGTGCTCCCTTTCGGGATTTATATACCGGCGCCCGCGACGGCACATAGTCAGACCCAAAACGATCAGTTATCACCTTCCGCGCTTCTTCCTGTGCCTGGGCAGATATACGCGTGGAGTCGGTCCTGATGTAAGTTATTAAACCAACCGTCTCACCACTGCCGATGTTGATACCTTCATATAGCTGCTGGGCTATACTCATTGTTTTACGGCTGGTAAAACCAAGTTTGGACGAGGCATCCTGCTGCAGGCTGCTGGTTGTAAATGGCGCCATAGGTTTTCTTTTTCTCTGGCTGCGTTTCAGGCTCTCTACAATAAACTTCTCATCCTTCAATTCTCCGGTAATACGATCAGCATCAGCTTTATCCTTTAATTCAAGTTTTTTATGTTTATACTTATCAAGGGAGGCTTTAAATTCTTTGTTACTTTTACTTTCTTCCAACAGGGCATCAATAGTCCAGTATTCTTCGGACTTAAAATTATTGATCTCATCTTCTCTTTCGCAGATCAGGCGCACTGCTACAGATTGAACCCTTCCAGCGCTAAGCCCCCCACGAATCTTACGCCATAGCAAGGGGCTGATTTTATAACCAACCAGCCGGTCAAGTATTCTTCGTGCCTGCTGGGCGTCGACCCGGCTTGAGTCGATAGTGCGGGGGTTTTTAAAGGCTTCTTTAACCGCATCCCTGGTAATTTCGTTAAATTCGACCCTGCATGGTTTTTCCAAATCAAGGTTAAGCGCTCGGCCGATATGCCAGCAGATAGCCTCACCTTCACGATCAGGGTCAGCTGCCAGGTAGATTTTATCTGCCTTTTTACCAGCTTCTTTCAATTCTTTCAGGATCTTGCCTTTACCGCGTATAGTAATATAGCGCGGTTCAAAATCAGCGTCGATATCAACGCCCAGTTTGCTGCGGGGCAGGTCAATCAAGTGACCCTGTGAAGCCAGTATTTTATATTTTTTACTAAGAAATTTACTTATTGTTCGAGCCTTGGTTGGTGATTCTACAATTACCAGGTCCATCAATTAGTTCCTCCTCAGAGAGAGTAAAGCTTACGGATGGTATTCTATCATATTTGTCAAGTGCGGCAAAAAAACTTGCCCGGAGACTGGGCAACGTAGTTTTTGATTTCCAGCGATAGTAAAATGGCCCCTACTTCTGCAGCTTTTTGCCCACTCATCTGAACAATGGTGTCAATATGCATTGGTTGATAAGGAATAATACCCAGCAACTTCTTTTCACTATCACTGAGTTCACCCTTTATTGTTTCAATGGTTAACTGTTTCCCGCTATCAAGGTACAATTCAACCAGTATATCCTGCACCGATTCAACCAGGCGGGCCCCTTCTTTCAGCAGACGGTGACAACCGCGACTATAAGGGCTTCCCACATTACCCGGCACGGCAAATACTTCCCTGTTCTGTTCCAGAGCAAAACCTGCAGTTATCAGGGCACCGCTCTTGGCCGTTGCTTCAACAACCACGGTGCCCAGCGATAAACCGCTGATGATCCTATTTCTCTGCGGAAAATTCTTAGCCATCGGTTCCATGCCCGCAGCGAATTCGCTAATAACTGCGCCTTCGTCTATCAGCTGGTCCATCAAACCCCTGTTACGCGGTGGGTAGCAGCGATCCAGGCCGCAGCCCAGGACAGCAGCAGAATAACCGCCGTTATCAAGCGCTCCCTGATGGGCGGCAGTATCTACTCCCAGGGCCATACCGCTGATCACACCTACTCCGGCAGCTGCAAGCTCTGAAGCAAGCTTGCCGGCAACTTCCTTTCCGTAAAAAGTACAGCGGCGGCTTCCTACTATAGCTACAGCGGGTTTATTAATCTGCTCAAGGCTGCCACGGTAATATAAGACCGGTGGTGGAAAATTCATTTCCCGGAGTAAATCCGGATAGTCTGGAGAGTGCGGAGAAGTGCATTTAATCTTTTTTGTTAACAGTTTATCCCATTCTTTTTCCGGATCAATCCCTGACTTTTCCTGCTTAACTGTTTCAAGCTGCCCTTCCAGTTCGACTGCTCTTGTGTAATCTTCGGCAGGAGCATGCCAGGCTGATTCAGCGCTGCCAAAGTAGCCTGCAAGGGTTGCTATTTTTCGTGCTCCCAGCACAGATATTGCATTGAGGGCATTAAGATATAAAAGTTCTCTTTCCGGGTTGGAACTCATTGCAGGTTGCTTCCTCCTATCTGCGGCCACAGGCCCTGCAATAATTTTTCTACTAAAAGTACTGTCAACTTTAAATCTTTCCCATCAATTATCTCAGAAGCGCTGTGCACATAACGGCACGGAATGGAAATCGCCCCGGAAGGCACACCCTCGCGGGTTACATGTATGGCCCCGGCATCGGTTCCACCACGGGTCAGCACTTCAAGCTGATATGGTATGCTATTTTTTTCGGCAGTATCGCATATTAATTGCCTGATCCGGGGGTGGCAAAAAAGGGAATTATCCCTGACTTTAATAGCCGGCCCTTTACCGAGGCTTACAGCCATGGTTGGCGCTTCGGGGGTATCCCCGACAAGAGTGACATCAACAGCCAGCCCATAATCAGGATCATAACGATATGCTGCTGTTTTTGCCCCTCTTAAACCCAATTCCTCCTGGGCAGAAAAGAGAAAACAAACTTCATGGGGCAGGCTGCCGGAAAGCTGCTTGATCACTTCTATCAAAACAGCGCAGCCGGCACGGTCGTCCATAGATTTGGCCATAAATCTGCCGTTGTGCTGTTTAACAAAAGGCTGTGCAAGGCAGGCCAGGTCACCAATTTTCACAGGATATTTCCGGGAATCGCTACTACTAAAGCCAACATCAACATAAAGTTTGGGCCAGTCCAGATCTTTCCAGCTATTTAATTTCTCATGGTATACAGTTCCAATTGTGCCATCTCTAAAGCGAAGTCTCTGCCCTACCATCAGACGGGGAGATATTCCCCCCAGGGGTGCCAAACGCAGAAAACCTCGATCATCTATATCTGTTATGATAATACCAATTTCATCCATGTGGGCCGAAATCATAATCCGTCCGGCTCCTCCATTCCTGATAGCATAGAGGTTACCAAAAGTGTCTTCATACATCTGGTCAACAGCTGAACCGATCTCCTCTTTAATCAAAAGACGGACCTCCTCTTCTTCTCCGGAAGGACCGTAAGCTTCAGCCAACTTTTTCAAGGTTTCTTCAATGGCCATATTTACACACCTTTCTCCCTATTGATGCTTTTCCAGCCATGCCCTGACAAGTGACATTGTATTATCAATATCCCGCCTGCTGATAACGCTGTTTGGTGAATGAATATAGCGGCAGGGGACTGAAACAACAGCTGTCTGCACACCTTCACCGGACAGGGCAATCGCCCCGCCTTCGGTACCGGCTCCTGTAAAACGACGGTAATGGTACGGCAGTGCACGCTTTTCTGCCAGGGCGACCAGGCCTTCCCTCATCCGGCGGCTGACCATTAAGGTGCGATCCATGATACTGATCGCCGGTCCATCACCTAAAACAGTGCCCGCCTGCTTATTTTCATTATCCGGGGTGTCGGCAGCGGCAGTCGTTTCAACAACCAGGGCAAACCGGGGCTTTAAATGATTTGCTGCAATAATAGCACCGCGGGTACCTACTTCTTCCTGAACAGTAAAAGCCGCGCTAAAATTCAGCCCGTTATCTTCGAGGAGAAGCTTAAGGAGAATCAGGCAACCTGCCCTGTCATCGAATGCTTTACCCCGGTAGCAATCCGCGCCGAAAGAAATGCAGTCAATATCAAAAGCTGCGTAATCACCAACTTTTGCATGACGACATGCTTCAGCTTCACTGCTGAAACCGCCATCAATATAAAGCGTTTCAGGGTCGAAAGGCTTCTCCTGTTCTTCTGCCTTCTGCAAATGGATCGGCTTAACCCCTATTACACCAGGCTTACAAGCGTCCCCAAATCGCACCCTTGTACCGGGTAGAACCCTGCTGTCAATTCCGCCTACCGGGTTAAAGTTAAGCATCCCCTTTTTATCGATAGATGTAATCATCAGGCCAACTTCATCCATGTGGGCTGAGATCATCAGTGGTTTTTGAACAGTCTTTCCTTTTCTAACCAGTAAATTACCCATTGTATCCACACTGGTTTCAAGTGGAGCCTCTTTCAAGCATTCTAGCAGGTATGAGCGTACAGAATCTTCCCTGCCAGATATTCCATCCAGATTGGATAATTGTTCTAGCACCCTTTCAGCCTCCCGATAAAAGAGCTATTCATCCCGGAAATAAGCCAGGCAAGCAGCCGGCCGGTCGAGATCAGGTCAGATACTGCAACCATTTCAACTGTAGAATGCATGTAACGCAGGGGTATAGATACCAGACCCGTGGGTGTTCCCTCACGGGAAACCTGGATAGCCCAGGCATCGGTATGACTGTTTCCGGGTATCGCTTCAAGCTGCCGGGACAGATTGTATTCCCCGGCTATATGCTGTAACTCTTCACTCAATACCGGATGAAAATTAGGACCGACAGCTATCACGGGACCCTGCCCCGGTTTAAAAGTATATTTTTCGTCAACCCCGGCGACATCCCCATGGGTAACATCTACAGCAACTGCCAGATCGGGGTTAAGCCCGTAAGCTGCAGTTATCGCACCCCTTAATCCAACCTCTTCCTGGAGTGACGCTATAAAACAAACGTCTGCCTGATGGTGTAAACCACCCAGCTCAGCAGCACATAAAATAAGAGAGGCTACCCCGGCCCGGTTATCGAGAGCTTTGCCGGTAATCATGTGCCCCTCTTCCATGTAACAGGTTTTCCGGCCCAGGGAAACCGGATCGCCAACCTTGATATGGGCATTCACAAAATCAAAGCTGTATCCTGTATCAATGAAAAGTTTTTCGATTGGAACTGTTTTTTTGCTTTCCTGGTCAGTCAGCAGATGTGGGGCAGTAGCGCCTATAACACCGTCATAATTATCTTTACCGTGGACAACTACTGCCTGTCCGGGCAATACACGCGGGTCAATACCACCAACTGGAGTAAAGCGTAAAAAACCGCCTTTTTCAACGCTGGTTACTAATGCACCTATTTCATCTATATGGGCAACCAGGGCAATGATAATCCTGTTTTCATCCACGCGATCAGCTTTTTTCATGGCAACCAAATTGCCAAATCGATCCAGCTTCATTTTGTCGCAATATTTGCCGAAATAAGTTGCAGCCCTTTCCACAGCTGCCGACTCATGGCCCGATATACCTGATATGGAAGTAAGGTCCTTCACTATATCAACCAGTGTCTGGTCATTCACGGGATTAAAATCTCCTTTTATATTCAGACTTTGGACTAGTTCACATTGTCTCCCTTGAGCTGCTTAAGCACGCTGCGCGCTTCGTCAAATTCCGGTAATTTCCGGCATAAGAGTCCATACTCGAGGCTGTCTACGAGAGCAATCCAGCTTGCTTCGATAACGTTTGGCGATACGCCCACAGTGCCCCAGGTTTTTTCTTCGTCTCGCGTTTCAATAAATACTCGAACCTGTGCTCCTGTTCCATCCACACCATCTATTACACGCACCTTGAAGTCGGTCAGCTTCATTTTTTTCAGAGCCGGGTAAATATCTTCCAAAGCTTTTCGCAAAGCATTATCAAGTGCATTTACAGGACCATTGCCCTCGGCAGCAGTGTGAACCTGCACATCGCCGACACGGACTTTAATAGTTGCCTCGGAATACATATGCCCATCTTCTCTTTTTTCTATAATCATCCGGAAACCCTCCAGTTGAAAAAGCGGCTGGTAGGCTTTCATCATTTTCAGTATCAACAGTTCAAAAGAGCCTTCAGCGCCTTCAAACTGGTAACCATAATGTTCCATTTCCTTGATTCTCTGCAACAGCGAGGCTGTTTCAGGTTTATCTTTGTCAAGTTTTATGATATTCTGGTTTGTTTTCATGCTAATTGTGCTACGGCCACCAAGTTCTGAGACTAAAATCCTGCGCTTATTACCAACAAGGGAGGGTTCAGCATGCTCATAAGTTGCAGGCATTTTGCTCACGGCATCGATGTGAATACCACCCTTGTGAGTAAATGCGTTGTAACCGACATATGGCTGCTGCTCGGAAGGAGCTATGTTTGCCAGTTCAGCGATGAACCTGGAAAGCTTGGTTAAACCTTTAAGCTGATCCGGTGTAACAGTTTCAATACCCATCTTCAAATTTAAGTTCGGTATAATAGTGCACAAATTAGCATTTCCACAGCGTTCACCGTAACCATTAATTGTCCCATGAATCTGGATTATACCTTCTTTTACCGCCAGGAGCGAATTCGCCGAAGCCATACCGGCATCATTATGGGTATGGATACCGAGCGGTGTTTTTATCTTTTCTTTTACAGCATTAAGAATTGGCGTAAGTTCCCAGGGCATCAGGCCACCGTTAGTATCACAAAGGATAATTACATCCGCTCCTCCCCTTGAGGCTGCCTCAACTGCTGCAAGCGCATACTCCGGGTTAGCCTTGTAACCGTCAAAAAAGTGTTCAGCATCAAAAAACACCTGCAGGTTTCTGCCCTTCAGGTATTCCACACTTTCTCTAATCATCTCCAGGTTTTCTTTAAGCGAGGTTTTAAGGGCATCACGAACATGAAAATCCCAGCTTTTACCAAATATTGTCACCGTATCTGTACCTGCTTCGACCAGAGCCCTGATGTTACTGTCTTCGGCAGGGTTGATACCCGGGCGACGGGTACTACCGAAAGCACAAAGGCGGGCATGTTTAAATTTCACTTTTTTTGCTCTTCTGAAAAACTCAATATCTTTGGGGTTTGAACCGGGCCAGCCACCTTCGATATAACTGATACCAAAATCATCAAGCTTTTGTGCAATTTTTATTTTATCAGCAACTGATAACGAAACTCCTTCACGCTGCGAACCGTCTCTTAATGTGGTATCATAAATATCAACTTTTATCATGATTGCCTCCCGCAAACCATCTTGATTGCTATAAAATAATCCTGCTCCCAGGATTAAAGTAATAACAGAAATTATTAAATGGTATTATACTATAATTTTTTAAATTGTGTCCATATTCATAAATAAATAGAGAATGAACCTAGTGAATTAATACCTGTAACCGTCATCCAGATCTAACAGCCGGTAGCACTCCGGGGGGAGCTCGCGCAGAAAAATTGACGGCCCTTCCGAAGTCGCTCCGTAACTGCGGTAGTCTTCCAGGTATGTTGTCATGCAGAGATAGCGCCGGGCTCTGGTTGCTGCAACATAAAAGAGGCGTCTTTCTTCGCCAAGCTCCCGGGCATCAGCCTGCACGGCAGGGAAATGTCCCTGGTTCATACCAATTATGAATACGGCATCCCACTCTTTCCCCTTGGCGCTATGAATAGTTGATAGAGTCAACTGTCCTTCATACTTTTGGTCTGCGGTAGCCGTGTCTGCAAATACGGATTCTTCCAGGGCCAGGGATTCAAGGAACAGATCCAGGCTTTCAAACCTTTCTGCATAAATAGCCAGCCTCTCAATACCCCGCAGCCTTTCTTCATACTGATCGGGATAATTCTGTTTTAAAATATAATCATAATTGTTATCCATCACGGATGTAATCAGGTCGGGCACAGCTTCACGACCCATTTTTACCACCGTGTCAAGAGTATTGACCAACGTATACCAGCCTTCTTTTCCACGGACCGGTGTTTCTTTTCCTTCCAGCGCCGCCGAAAGCGGATCACCATGAAGCCTGAGCTTATCCCACAATTTGTCGAAGGTAGCCGGTCCCAGGCCCTGCTGCATAGTGGCTATCCTGCGCCATGAATGCTCATCGAGGGCATTATAAACGACCTTCAGGTAGGCCAGCAAATCTTTTACGTGAGCTTTTTGGAAAAATTTTACCCCGCCGTAGGTTCTGTAGTTGAGACCTTTTCGGGAAAGGGCAAATTCAACTTCCGGGGTTAAATAAGAACTGCGGTATAAAACTGCAATCTCATCCAGTGATACGCCCTTGTTCTGCAGCTCCCAGATGCTTTGCAGCACCAGTGAAGCTTCCTGGCGGGCATCATAGACTTTTGCAACCAGGGGTTTGTCACCGGAAGGGTTTTTGGAGAATAATTTTTTGGGCAGCTGCTCCCGGTTGTAACTTATCGAGCTGTTGGCCAGTTCAACAATTTCCGGGGTGCTGCGGTAGTTCTGTTCCATGCGAACCAGTCTGCAATTGTTGTATTTCTCGGGAAAAGAAAGGATATTGCCTATATCGGCATAGCGGAAAGCATAAATTGACTGGGCATCATCTCCGACCACGCAGACACAGGATGCTCCAGAAAATAGATCTATGATCCGGGCCTGGATTACATTGGTATCCTGGAATTCATCAACCAGAACATGGCAAAAACGGGAACGGTATTGTTCCCTTACCTCCTCGTGCCTCTCAAACAGTTCCAACCAGTAAAGCAGGAGGTCATCGAAATCAAAAGCGTTGCTATCCTTTTTTTTCTGCTCATACTGCTCCGCGCAGCTGGTTACTGTATCCAAATACTCTAAGCGGTAGGGATAATCTTCCTCCATTACACTCTTGATCGATAGACCGGAATTACGGGCCTGGCTGATGATGCGACCCAATAGGCCCCGCTTCATGATAGTTTTTCGCTCTTCGTCGCCAAGGGAAAGCGTGGAAAGAATTTGCTTAAGCAACAACCGTCTGTCGTCTTCATCCATAATCGTAAAGTTCGGGGTCCTGCCGGTTAGGTGAGCATGGCTGCGCAAAATGCGGGCCCCGATACTGTGAAATGTCCCGGCCCAGAGATAATGTGGTAAAAACCCGATCAATCTTTCAAGCCGATCTTTCATTTCACCCGCTGCTTTATTGGTAAAAGTAAGCAGCAACAGTTCTTCTGGCCTTGCACCGCATTTTATCAAGTGCGCTGCACGATAAACCAGGGCTCTTGTTTTCCCGGATCCCGGACCGGCCAGCCCCAGCAATGCCGGCTCTTCAGCTGTTGCGAACTGGTACTGTTCCTTGTTTAACTCCCTCTGAAGCTGTTCCAGCCAGCAGGGATCGGCATTACTGCTCACATCTTCAAAACTCTCCTGATCAAAGGTCATAAATACTCACTCCCGAAAAATTTAACTGGGCGAATCATAACATAAATTTTATATCACTGCCAGATCGAAACTGCATATACTCTTCTCGATCACCTTCAATACTGGACAGTAAATAAAGGTTCGGCTATCATGTTAGTAAAGATAAATACGGTGGGAGCAACCATAATGCCAGAAAATATTAAGGAAATAATCCAGGAAGTGCTGCAGGCTATCTGCCCGATAGTGGTTATTATTATCCTGCTGCAATTAATCGTCACTAAATCCCCGGCTTCGCTTTTCTGGCAGTTCATCGCCGGAGCTATTCTTGTTACAGCAGGCTTGTTTCTGTTTCTGACCGGGGTCAGGATCAGCCTCCTGCCTATTGGTGAAATGGTCGGTTCTGAAATGGTAGGAAAAGGGTCTCTCTACTTTTTACTAGTAGCCGCCTTTATTTTTGGATTTGCCATTACCGTTGCCGAACCAGATGTTAGAGTCCTGGCCCATCAGGTAGATTTTGCATCGGGAGGAGCTATCGGGACCAATCTGCTGATTATTGCCGTCGCTATTGGGGTCGGTTTTTTTGTATCCTTGGCCATCCTGCGCATCTTAATGGGAATTCCCATTAAATATTTATTGGCAGGCGGTTATATCCTGGTGATGCTGCTGTCATTTAAGACGCCGGATGCTTTTGTAGCCATATCATTTGATGCAGGCGGGGTAACAACCGGGCCAATGGCTGTTCCCTTTATTCTGGCCCTCGGGGTTGGTGCCACCTCAGTTCTCGGGGGTAAAAGCGAGGTTTCAGAAACCTTCGGTTTAATCGGACTTGCATCGATCGGACCGGTAATCGGGGTTATGCTGCTGGGGGTGTTCTACGGTTGAGCCTTAATTTTATTCTTGAAGGGTTTGCCCATATTCTTCTTGAAGTGCTGATGGCAGTACTGCCGATAATGTTTCTGTTTCTTTTTTTTATAATCTACTTTAAACTGCCGAAAGAAATGCTCCTCAACCTTTTTAAAGGAATAATACTGGCCTTTGCCGGGCTTGTTCTCTTCCTGCAGGGCGTTAATATCGGCTTCATACCGGTAGCCGGTGAGATGGGATCAGTCCTTGGTGCAATGCCAAACCGCTGGATTCTAATCCCAATCGGCTTTATTCTAGGATTTGTTGCCACTCTTGCTGAACCGGCCGTCAGGATTCTCTGCAGCCAGGTTGAGAAGAGCTCAAGCGGTTATATCAAGGGCTTTATTGTAATGTATACATTATGCCTGGCTGTGGGTTTGTTTATCGCCCTGGGCATGACCAGGATAGTTTATGGCATTCCATTTTACTACCTGATTATTCCCGGGTATCTGTTGGCAATTATTCTTATGTTTCTTTCCAAACCTTCTTTTACGGCAATCGCCTTCGACTCGGGTGGCGTGGCAACCGGTCCGATGACCGTAACCTTTATTATGGCCATGGCCATAGGAGCGGCAGACGTCATTGAAGGGCGTGACTCGGTGGCAGATGGCTTTGGATTAATTGCCCTGGTTGCCCTGGCGCCAATCATTATGATTATGCTGCTCGGTTTCTTTTATCCCGATGGAGATGAAGAACCGATTAAAGATAGTGTAAAAAGTGATACTGACTTGCAGGAGGATAACAATGAAGATGAAGAAGAGTTAGCCCCTGGTGCAATCCTGCAAGATAATAATTATATTGATGATGATATTTTGGAAAACCACAACGAAGGTGAGGTTGATAGTGATGAAAACCAATCTTAAACACGATTTAATTGTAACCATAGTAAAAAAGGGTTACTGTGAAAGAATTGTTAAGGCAACCAGGGCGGCAGGCGCAGAAGGCGCTACAATAATTCCTGCCCGAGGAACGGGTATCCACGAAACAAAAAAACTGCTCGGCATTCCCATTGAGCCGGAAAAAGAGGTAATTCTGACCATAGTTAAAGAAGAAAAAAGCGAAAGAGTGCTTGATGCAATCATTGAAGCAGGTAATCTGGAAAAACCGGCAACGGGCATAGCTTTTGTGATTGAACTTAAAAAGGTATGTGGGGTAGTACACCTGGTAAAAGCGCTTGAAGAAGCCCAAAAGAAAGAATAGGAGGCCTTAGCCCCCTATATCTTTTTATATCCATTAAGTATGAAACCTCTTTTTAAGCTTTAGAGCTTGGAAAATTCATCTTTTCCGACTCCACATACTGGGCAAACCCAGTCATCGGGTAGATCTTCAAAAGAAGTTCCCGGTTCAATTCCGCCATCCTTATCTCCTTCTGCCGGATCATAGACATATCCGCAAACCTGACATTCCCATTTGTCCACTGATCATTCCTCCCCTGACTGTTATTTTAATCCCGGAAGTAAACCTTCCGATATTAAGAAACACTATGAATTATAACACAGATTAATTAATCTTTGAAATAACTGTTTCAGAAATCATGTTCTTCCTGACGGCAGGATTCATACCTTTCTGCGGAGAATAGCATTAAACAGCTAAAGGCCATCAAAGTAATGTTAAAGTAAATCTTCCAGCCCAGATGCAGCAACGAAAGGGGAAATGAGTAATGCTGGCCAAAGTCAATTCCTGTGCAATTTTAGGGATTAACGGAATACCACTTGAAATCGAGGTTTACATATCAGACGGTCTGCCTTCTTTTGATATTATCGGCCTGCCTGATGCTTCAGTCCGTGAAGCGAGAGAACGGGTGAGATCAGCAGTCCGCAACAGTGGTTATGATTTCCCCTACTCCCGAATTACTGTTAACATGGCCCCGGCAGATATAAAAAAAGAAGGTTCAGCTTTTGATCTGGCCATTGCCATCGGCCTGCTTACCGCTACTGGAGAGCTGAACGAAAAAGATATACCCTCCAATGCTGTTTTTATAGGAGAACTTTCCCTGGATGGCAAATTGCGGCCCATAAACGGATCACTGGCTATGGCGCTCTCCCTGAGCGAAATGAAACAATATAGCGATTGTCTTTTATACCTGCCCCGCGATAACAGCCCGGAAGCCTCCCTTGTTAAAAATATCCAGGCAAGAGGAGCCTTTTCCCTTAAAGAGCTGGTTAACCATCTTAAGGGATCTGCCGATCTACCGGCACCACAGCCGACCCCTGAAGAAGACCATGAGCAACTGGAATACGAACACAATTTCAGCGAAGTAAGGGGACAGGAGACAGCCAAACGTGCCCTGGAAATTGCTGCTGCCGGCGCACACAATGTTTTACTCTACGGCCCACCGGGCAGTGGCAAGACGATGCTGGCCAGAAGAATTCCTTCAATTCTCCCCAAACCATCTTTGGATGAAATCCTGGAGATCACCCGCATCCACAGTGTTGCCGGAAGACTAAAACCCGGCAAACCGCTGATTAGGAATCGTCCTTTTTGCAGCCCTCACCACAGTGCTTCAACAGCAGGGATAATCGGCGGCGGTAAAACACCTGCGCCGGGAGAAGTAAGCCTGGCCCACAGGGGAGTTCTCTTCTTCGATGAACTGCCCGAGTATAACCGTGAAGTTCTCGAAGCGCTGCGCCAGCCGCTTGAAGACAGAACTGTAACCGTTACCAGAGTGGCAGCGACAGTTACCTATCCCGCCGATTTCATGTTTATTGGATCGATGAACCCTTGTCCCTGTGGCAATTATGGCGATCCAAAACGCGAATGCCGCTGCAGCCCCACTCAAATATTTCGATATCGCTCAAAGCTCTCCGGTCCGCTATTAGACCGAATTGATATCCAGGTTGAAGTTCCTTCTATCAATTATGAACAGCTGCAGGATAAACGGGAAAGTGAAAGTTCAGAAGTAATACGCCGCAGGGTTGAAGAAACACGGCACCTCCAGCAGGAAAGGTTTCGCAGGTTAAAAATAACCGCAAATTCGCAGCTTCGTTCGCGGCACTTCGAAAAATATTGCCCTCTTGAACGTGAGGCGCGCCATCTTCTTCACCAATCGTTCCAGCGGCTTAATCTTTCGATGCGGGCACATGATCGAATAATCAAAGTAGCCAGAACCATTGCCGATCTTGATCAAACTGAAATGATAAAGGCCAATCATATTGCCGAAGCAGTACAGTACAGGCAGCTGGACCGTCAGCTATAAAATATTATAAACAAGATATTACCTGTAAAATTAGTTGTATATCTTTTATTCATTTTTAGCCTGTAAACCATTAAAGAACAGGTAATATATCTCTTTTAACAAATCGGCATTAGCGCTTATTTGCAGTGCTGAAGAAAAATTATGAGTTATGTAGTACTGAAAGATTTCAATATAACTAGTCAATGCTTCGGAAGATACATCAACAGTTATTACATTACCTTTTCTCCCCTGCTCTATAATCTGATCCACTATATTATGAAGAATATGTTTTTTTTCTATTCCACCCAATAGACTTAAATCATTTAATTGATGAAACTCTTCTGTTAAGAAATTTGAAGAAAACTGCTGCGCAAAGTCTACCTTTGAAATTAGCAACTTTTCAAATTTAGTTTTAACTGGCAGATCACTTTTCAATATATTTTCTGTTAAGATACAAAAGTCATCAATGATCTTATTAAGAAAATCTTTCTTTATATTCTCCTTACTTTCAAAATAACTGTAAATAGCTCCCAGCGATACATTAGCTTCTTTTGATATTTTAGCCATTGTTACATTTTTATAACCGTATTGATTAAAAAGTTCAAAAGCCTTCTCAAGTATAGCTTTTTTCTTCATTTGTGATCTCTTTTCAAAACCGTTCATATTCGAAATCCCACCATAGTTATAGAATATATTTATACTATATTACAATACTATTGACAATTCAAGTCAGGAGAGTTACAATCCAACCATAGTTTTATAATATACCACTTAAATATTCTATAATTTTTTTATGCATGATTATCGGCCTTTGGCAGGAGAGAACCGCTCAGAATGAAATGATAGTTGCACTTAAATACGTTAAAGGATCTTTCTAATTAAGGAGCAGTTAATGATCATGAAATCATTTTTCAAAGCCGTAGTTGACCGACCTAAAGTGTTCATAGCGGCTTTCCTTGCTTTGTTCCTGGTTTGTCTGGTGTGCCGACAGTTTGTTTTGGTAAATTACGACATAATTAAGTACTTGCCTCATAATAGCGCTTCAACATTGGCACTTGAGATCATGGATGAAGAATTTGGAAGTGGAATACCCAACACACGGGTTATGGTCCAAGATGTCACTATCCCCCAGGCCTTGGAATACAAAGAGGAGCTGCTTCAAGTTGACGGTGTAATTGATGTCATATGGCTTGACAATCACGAAGATATAACTAAACCTTTTGAGATTATTGACCCTGAGTTAGCAGACAGCTACTATAAAAACAATATGGCCTTGTTCTTTATCACTATAGAGAATGAGAACATCACCGGTACAGTATCAGCTATTCGTGAAGTAATCGGCGACAGTAACTACATGACCGGCTCGGACGTATCGCTGGCACAAGCAATGAGTAGTGGTAAGAAAGAAATTGGACAGATCACCTTATTAGCGGTAATTTTTGTTCTTTTAGCTTTAATCATTACAACACGGGCATGGGTTGAACCGCTTATTGTTTTAGCAGGTCTTGGAATCGCTATTGTTATCAACGCAGGCAGCAATATCATCTTCGGAGAAATCTCTTTTATAACCAATGCTGCCGGTAATGTTCTCCAGTTGGCAATATCGCTTGACTATTCCGTATTCCTGCTGCACCGTTTCGAAGAGTGTCGAATGTTAAATACAGATGTAAAAAAAGCAATGATCCAGGCCCTGCACAAATCATCACGCTCGATACTTTCGAGCGGAGTAACCACTGTAGTCGGATTTCTCGCCCTGGTACTGATGCAATTCCGCATCGGACCAGACCTTGGTTTGGCACTTGCCAAAGGAATTGGCATCAGCCTGTTATCAGTATTTTTCCTCCTTCCTTCCTTAATTCTTGTCAGCCACAAATTAATTGACAAAACTCATCACCGACCATTTGTTCCAAACTTCAGATCTCTGGGTAATTTCGTCAGAAAAGCCATGATTCCACTTGTTTGCCTGTTCATCCTTATAATAGTTCCCGCCTATTTTGCCTCAAACTCGAACGATTTTTATTATGGCGCCTCTTACATTTTTGATGAACAGACAAAAGTTGGTGCGGATAACATTGAAATTGAAAACGTGTTTGGAAAAAATGACACATATGCTTTATTGGTGCCCAAAGGTCACACTGCAACAGAGAAACAGCTCTCAGGTGACCTTAAATCACTCTCTGAAACAACTGGCATCATATCGTTTGTGGATTCTGTTGGAATAGAGATCCCTGAGGAATACCTTGATGATGAAGTGTTAACAAAACTTGTCTCTGATCAACACACACGTATGCTAATTTCTTTGGATACTGATTATGAAGGCGATAGAACGTTTGCATTAGTAGAGAACATTCGCGAAATTGCAGAAATGCATTACTCGTCTAATTATCATCTGGCCGGACAGGGAGTTAGCGCGTATGATCTCATGAATTCTATTACCAGTGACATGATTACAGTAAATTTGATTGCTATTGGCGCGGTATTCTTAGTATTGCTGTTGACGATGCGCTCTTTTTCTCTGCCGTTTATTTTGACAATGAGTATAGAAGTGGCTATTTTAATTAACCTGGCCATACCTTATTTTTCGGGTTCAAGGATATTTTACACCGCATATTTGATTATCAGTTCCGTCCAGCTCGGTGCCACTGTAGATTATGCAATTCTATTCACAGAGAGATATAAGGAGTTTCGTCAAGCAGTAAATAAAAAACAATCTGTTGTTAACACAGTATCTGCTGTAACAATATCAATATTAACATCTGCAACTGTTTTAACCATCGTTGGTTTTTTGCTCGGTTATATTTCAAGCCATGGAGTGCTCTCCCAGCTTGGTTATTTCCTTGGCAGAGGAACGCTCTACTCGCTTGCCGTTGTCTTGTTTGTTTTACCGGGACTGCTTTATGTTTTCGACGGCTGGATCTCGCGAACCACAAGAAAAACAAATCTTAAAGCGGAAGAAAAAGGGGGCTATCATTATGAAAATTTTGAAGATAATCCTGATACTAGCATTGTCACCGATCCTGATAATAACTTTGGCAACGATTACATTCGCAGCCGATAATAGATCAGTAGTTAAAGAAGAAATCGTTTACGTTGTAACTGATGCATCCGGAAATGTTAACGGTACCTACGTTGTTAATATAATAGAAGGAGGTACCATTACAGATTATGGTAATTATTCGGAGGTAAAAATTCTAAACATTAACGATCCAATCACCCTTAAAGGCGATAAGGTAACGATAACGACATCTGCTGACAAAATTTACTACGAAGGTGTATTGATAAACAATGATATACCCTGGATTATATCTATTAGTTATTACATTGATGGTATTATGTATCCTCCCGATCAGGTTGCCGGGATGAGCGGTGCGCTCGAAATGAAAATATCAGTGCGGGATAATCCAAATTGTAATAATATTTTTTTCGATCATTACACACTTCAAGCAACTATTACACTTGATACAGAACGTTTCACCGAAATTCAAGCAAATGGCGCTACACAAGTATACGCCGGCAGCGACAAAAAACTATCCTATATTATTCTGCCAAAAAGCGAAAAAGATATAGTGATCACTGCAAATGTAATCAATTTTGCTTTAGAGCCTATTGAAATAATCGGCTTAATTATGGATATTGGTGAAGCTATTGATTTAAACACAGATGCTTTCGATTTGCAGGATTACGATAATGCAGTTTCAGATCTGAAGAGCGCTGCCAGTGCTCTGGATAACGGTGCATCCGAGCTTAGGCAAGGAATTTCCTCACTGGTTAATGGTACTGAAGAACTTTGTAGGGGTTTGGCATCATTAGACGAGAACAGTTCAGCTCTGATCAACAATGCAGAACTGGTAGCAAACACGATTTTTTCTTCTGCTACAAAACAGCTGCAAACAGAGCTTGTCAAAGCGGGTATGAGTGAGTCCGATGCGTCACAGATAATCTTAACCCAAAACAATTACATTGCCGTAATTTCGGACCTGTCTGATAGTATGCCTACAGAGTCACAGATATCTTCAGCTGAAAGTGCTATTCGAAACCAGCTTGCAGGAAAAGGTATTGAGGACAATACTCAACAAAACATTGTCATATCTTTGGCAGCAAATATGTTGTTAAAGGAAGAAGCCGATACAGTTGGAGATGCTCTTGCAATGTCAGGAGTAATGATAGCTGATGCTTTTTATGTTCAAGAAGCTATAGTTAACTTTTCTTCTTCAACAGACCCGGCTATCAACAAAACAATACTCACTCTAACAGAAATGTTTAGCTCCTCTCCTTATAACTTGGATCCAGCAACAGCAACAGCTATTGCTTGCACAGCCTTGGGCCTGGACGCTAATAATCCTTCTGAACAAATAAATGAGGCTATAACCAAGACACAGAATGCTGCAATAGTGTCAGCAACAACAACAGACCATGATAGCATTCAGGCTTTTTGCACCGCAGCGGTGCATGAACAGATGATTGAAGCTGATGATAATTTCACGTCACTGAAAAAACAACTTGACGGAATAATGTCTTTTCTAAAAGGGATTGAAACATATACAGATGGTGTTGCATACGCGGCATCGGGAGCAAGCACCCTGCTATCCGGTTCTGCTTCATTGCTGGAGGGCGCAGACAGACTTGCAGATGGAACAAGTAGACTGCGATCAACAACAGGAAGTTTGGATGTCGATATAACAAGCGAGGTTAAAGATAAAATTCAAGAAGCAATTGATAATTATCGTAATACTGATTTCACTCCCGTCTCCTTCGCTTCAAGAAAAAATACAAATGTAAATCATGTTCAGTTTGTTATAAAAACATCTGCTGTTGAACTATCTGAAAAAATAATAACTAAAGATGATGAATCCGAAGCATTAACTTTCTGGCAAAAACTGCTAAGGTTGTTTGGCTTGTAGTAGTGAAGATGATGAGACATCACCCGCATACGAAAACAGCTCCGTGTTGAGCAACTAAAGCACCAACCTTTTATACAGCCAGTCTTTCATCTGCATTACAATCAGACGCGCCGATAGCAGCAATATAAATCAATGAATCATCCCCCTTGTTGCCGAAATGCTTATCGGGGAATAATTATCCTGAAAGTATATTTTTTATGTGCCTGAGACCGGTTACAGTATAATCAGAGCTGTTTAAGGTGACTGCTACCAGGTCAATGCGTGAAGGTCTTTCGCTCTGACAGTTAGCTTGCAGATAATACTGGGCCAAACGAAAAAGCCGGCGAGCTTTACCGGGAGTAATCGATTCCTCGGGCCGGCCATAGTGAGAACCGGTTTTAGTTCGCACCTCTACAAAAATAATGGTATCACCTTCGCGGGCCACAATATCTATTTCACCAAGCTTACAGCGGTAGTTAGCGGTAATAATTTCATAACCAAGATTTTCGAGAAATTCACGGGCTGCCTTTTCTCCGCTGCGCCCTACTTTAAGTCGTCTTTCAGTAATTTAAATATCCCCCCGGATCAATCATACTTCAACCTAAAAGATACCCTGTGTTCTGGACACGGCCCCAGCCGGTTCAAGGCATGCCTGTGTTCTTCAGTGCCGTAACCCATATTGCGGGCAAATCCATATCCCGGGTACTGTTTATCTAATTCCTGCATCATCATATCCCTTGCAACCTTGGCCAAAACAGATGCAGCGGCAATAGAAAGCGAAAGACTGTCGCCGCCGATTATCGCTTTCTGGACAAAGGGCGTCTCCGGTATCGAAAAACCGTCGACCAAAATGCATTCAGGGCTGAAAGCTAATCGTTTCAAAGCCCGTTTCATAGCCAAGAAGGTCGCCTGATGAATGTTTAGCCGATCTATTTCTGATTTTGTAGCGCTTCCCAGGCCGTAAGCGCGAGCTTTAAAAACAATTTCTTCATAAAGCAGGCTGCGTTTTTCTGAAGTTAGTTTTTTTGAGTCATTCAACCCTGTAATCCCGGTATCCGGCGCTAATATGACAGCCGCTGCAACTACCGGGCCAGCCAGGGGCCCGCGGCCCGCTTCATCTACCCCGGCAATATTTTTGAACCCGCTTTTCCAGAGCAGTTTTTCTTCGAATAGCATCCGTTCCAGGCGTTCCTGCTCCTTCTGTTTAAGCCTTTCCATTCGACGACGCTTGATCAGTAATGCTTCTGCGCCTTTGCGACCATCTGAGAGCAGGGCAGCTTCAAGATCAGGCGTGATTTTGTCAAGCTTCATGATGTATGAAGTAAGCTGTTCCATGTTAAGATCTTTTATAGATGACATATTGTACCTCTTTAACAGGCAGGATATTCAAAGGTTGCCCTGCCCAGCACACCGCTCTGAAAATCTCTTAACACTAATGCTGCAGACCGATCATAATCAATTCTTCCTTCAGGTAATATGCAGCCATTCAGATAACCAATTTTGGATAGCATTGTATCTGCATCTCCTGCTTCCAATCCTGGGTATCGCTCAAATAGATTTTTTTCCCTGCCTTTTTCGATATAATAAGACAGCAACTTTCTTGCTGTCTGCTGAATATCTACCCTACTGTGAGGGATGGCACCAACTACAGCCAGAGGCCAGATGTTGCCCTGATTGATTTTAGGCCAGAGTATCCCCGGGGTGTCGAGCAGTTCTAAATGGGGATTAATGCGTATCCACTGCCTTCCCCTGGTTACACCAGGCTGGTTACCGGTACGGGTAACTGCTTTTTTAACGAAATAATTAATCATGGTCGACTTGCCAACATTTGGTATTCCGGCAATAATCATTCTTAAAGGGCGCTTAAGCCGCCCCCTCTTAATATTGCCCTCTTCTTTACCAAGATACTTCAGTAAATTATTCAGATACAATTTGTTGTAAACGCTAAAAGGCATAGCCGGCTGGCCTTTATCCTTAAAATAGCTCAACCACCGATCAGTTGCCTCCTCTTCGGCCCGGTCAGCCTTGTGAAGAAGAATGAGATGTTTTTTACTGCCGATTAATTTTGGAAATGAGGGGTTACGGCTGCTGGCAGGAATGCGGGCATCGAGTAACTCAACAACCAGGTCAACTATTTTTATATCCTGGCGCAGGCTCATTTCAGCCCTGGCCATATTACCGGGATACCATTGCCCTTCTTTCATATCTTACCACACCTAACTATCAATTGATCTTGCATCCCAGGGCGGCCAAAAAATAAAAAAGGCTTTGCCCTTGAGTCTTTCAAGAGAAACAAAGCCGACCCTGGGATCCCGGCTATCCATACTATTAATGCGATAGTCGCCCATGGTAAACATATATCCGGATGGCACCTCTACCGGGCCGAAATCTGCCATTTCCATATCTTTAAGCAGGTAGGGCTCGTCTAGTAGAATACCGTTAAGGTAAACCCGACCGTTTTTTATTTCCACAATATCTCCTGCCATACCAATAATGCGTTTTACAAAATCACGGCCGGGTTCATACTCAAACACAATAATATCGCCAATCCGGGGCTGATTAAAGCGGTAAACAACCTTATTCACCATCAAGCGTTCTGTCTCATGAAGGGTAGGATACATTGATCTTCCCTCAACGACAAAAACCTCAAACAGGAATAACCGAATAATAAGAGCTAATATTACTGCAATGAGGATTGACTTAACCCAATCCCAGAGCTCTTTCCACTTATCCAAGCAAACCATCCCCGTTTAGCGTCGTTCTTTAATCCTTGCTGCTTTTCCGGTCCGTTCTCTCAGGTAATATAGTTTAGCCCTGCGAACGCGCCCCCGCTTAACCACTTCAATTTTGTTGATTGACGGAGAATGAACAGGAAATATTCTTTCTACACCTATGCCGAATGTAACCCGGCGCACAGTAAATGTTTCTCTTACTCCACTTCCCTGACGCCTGATTACAACGCCTTCAAAAACCTGGTTCCGTTCACGCCCGCCTTCTACAACTTTAACGTGAACTTTGACTGTATCACCCGGGTTAAAATGCGGTAATCCATCCTTGAGGTTACGCTTTTCAACTTCCTTAATCAAGTCCATATTTTCAAGCCTCCTTATAACACTGAAATATTATAACACATACTTATTGATCTCCTTGATGATTTTTAAGCTTTTTCAGGTATTCACTGTCTTCTGCCGTGAGAGATGCTTTTTCTAATAAATCTGGCCTGTAATTATAAGTTCGCTTTATTGATTGCTCCCTGCGCCACCTGGCAATTTCCTGGTGGTTGCCAGAAAGCAAAACTTCAGGAACTTCCATCCTCCTGAAAACTGACGGCCTGGTATAATGCGGATACTCAAGCAATGATTCAGTAAACGATTCTTCTTTTAATGAACCATCGGCCAGCAGACCGGGAATCAAACGAACAAGCGAATCAACTACGACCGCAGCAGCCAGTTCTCCCCCTGTCAGAACATAATCCCCAATCGATATTTCATCATCTACCAGGCATGACCTGACCCTTTCATCAACGCCTTCGTAACGGCCGCAAATCATTATTAAATGTTTCTCGGCAGATAATTCGATAGCTATATCCTGATTATAACGCCTTCCCCCGGGGGTCAGTAAAATAACCCGCGGGTTTTGAGATTTGCTTTTATCCGATAAATCTTCAACAGCCCTGAAAAGGGGTTCCGGCTTTAGAACCATCCCACAACCGCCGCCATAAGGCGTATCATCAACCTGGCGGTGACGATCCGCGGTATAATCTCGGAGATTAACCAGGTTAATCTGAACCAGCTCCTGCTCAACAGCTCTTTTAATCATGCTTTCATTAAAAGGCCCTTCAAGGATAGCTGGAAATATGGTAAGCAAATCTATAATCATCAAATTGCATCACCCTTAAAGATCCTGCAAACCTTCCGGAAGATCGACCAAAACATGTTTTTTCCCCAGATCTACTTCCTTGATGATCTTTTTCACTGCCGGAACCAAAATATACTTTTTATGGTTCGGATCCGGGCTGACCTGTAAAAGATCGTGTCCACCTGTTGTAATAACATCGATAACAGTACCGATAAATTGATTATCTATACCGTAGACATCCAATCCAACAAGTTGGTCGTGATAAAAACTGTCCTCAGGCAGCGGCAGGCGTTTCTCTTTTGGAATAACAAGCAGCCTGCCCCCTATTGAAACAGCGGCATCACGAGTATCAATGCCTTCAAACTTAATCAGCCAGAAGCGCCCATAATTTATGCTTTTTTCGACTAAATAAGTTTTTCTTCCCGTTTCACTGATCAGGTCTAACCTTTCAAGAAGGTTAACCCTTTCCGGCTGATCCGAGTAGGGATATACCTTGACCATGCCGGTTACACCATGCGGGGATAAAACCCTGCCGATTGTTACCTCATATTCCTTATTGAACAATTTCAACAACAACCCGCTTATTTTCTTTTACAGCAGCAGCATTGACAACAGTTCGGATTGCCTTGGCAATCCGTCCTTGTTTCCCAATGACCTTACCCATATCGTCCGGCGCCACTCTCAATTCAAGAACTATCAGTCTTTCGCTTTCAACCTGCTGAACATCAACCTGTTCGGGTTGATCAACAAGTCCTCTGGCAATTTGCTCCAGCAGTTTCTTCATTTTTACCAACCTCCATGCAGGGCTATTTACCCAGACCGGCTCTCTCAAAAAGCGCTTTAACCGTATCAGACGGTTTAGCCCCTTTGGCGAGCCACTGCTGAACTTTTTCGGCATTTACCTCAAAAGTAGTCGGTTTGGTAGTAGGGTTATAATAACCAATTTCTTCGATAAAACGTCCGTCACGCGGATAACGTGAATCTGCCACAACTACGCGGTAAAAAGGCTTTTTTTTCGCACCTACACGCTTTAGCCTGATCCTGACTGCCAATTACATCACCTCCATTTTTATAGTATCATCTATGATGTTCTTAAAAAGGAAAACCCTTCTTCCCTTTTTTAAGCTTTTTGAGAGCACCCTTTTTATCCATTGAACCCATTTGTTTAAACATCTTTTGCATTTGACCGAATTGATTCAAAAGGCGGTTTACATCCTGAACACTGGTACCGCTGCCTCCGGCTATCCTGCGGCGGCGGCTGCTGTTTATTATTGCCGGCTCTATCCGCTCCCCCGGGGTCATCGATCCGATGATAGCTTCTACCCGTTTAAAATTATCTTCATTAAGTGACATCTGGCGAACCTCTTTCGGTATTCCGCCGCCACCCGGAAGCATATTAAAGATATCCTCCAGTGAACCCATATTACGCAGCTGCCTGAGCTGATCACGAAAATCGTCAAGAGTAAATTGCTGCTTGCGCAGTTTTTGCTCCATTTGTTTTGCTTTTTCCTGATCAAAAGAGGCTTCTGCTTTTTCAATCAGAGATAAAACATCGCCCATACCTAAAATACGCGAAGCCATCCGATCGGGATGAAACAGCTCCAGGTTGTCAGTTTTTTCTCCCACGCCGGCAAACTTAATCGGGCAGCCTGTAACAGCACGTACGGATAAAGCAGCTCCACCCCGGGTATCTCCGTCCAGCTTGGTCAGGATAACGCCGCTCAACTGAACAGCTTCGTTAAATTCCCTGGCTGCATTAACTGCATCCTGGCCGGTCATAGCATCAACTACCAGCAGGGTTTCGTTAGGCTCAACAGCTCTTTTAATTTCTTTAATTTCTGCCATCATTTCGTTATCTATATGTAATCTACCGGCAGTATCAAATATAACTGTATCATAACCTTCATGCTCTGCATGTTTCAATCCTTCCCGACAGATTTCGACCGGTTGCATCTCATCACTACTGAAACACTTTTCCCCAACTGACTCACTGAGCATTTCCAACTGTTTTACAGCCCCCGGACGGTAGATATCAGCCGCTACAAGTAATGGCGTACGTCCGTTGCGCCGCAGGTGAACAGCCAGTTTAACTGCGGTTGTTGTTTTTCCTGAGCCCTGCAAACCAACTATTATAACCCTGGCCGGGCTTTTGCCGGAAAGGTTAAGGCCACTCTGCTTTTCACCCATAAGCCTGGTCATTTCTTCATTGACTATCTTTACAACCTGCTGGCCGGGAGTTAAACTGTTCATCACTTCGGTGCCAACAGCCCTGCTGCGAACAGAAGCGATAAATTCTTTAACCACTTTAAAGTTTACATCGGCCTCGAGCAACGCCAGACGTATTTCACGCATTGCCTCATCTACATCTTTTTCTCCCAGCTTGCCCTTACCTCTTAATTGCTTCAGAGTGTTCTGTAATTTTTCAGCAAGATTATTAAACATTGTCATGCCTGCCTTTATCTTTCAGTGGTTATTCTCATTTTATTTATAATAACCCTCAACTCGTCCAGATCAGCCTGATCAAGACAATCTGCTTTCAATATCTCTTCTGCCAGGGATAAAAGTTTTTGCTGTTCTTCAAACAATGCACAGTATCCCAGCTTGTATTCATGATTCTCCAACGATTTGACGGCGCGCCGGATTAAATCATGTACAGCCTGCCTGCTGATCAGGTACTCTTCTGCAATTTCCCCGAGGGAATAATTATCCCTGAAATACAAGCTTAATATCTCACGCTGTCTTTCAGTTAACAGCGAAGCGTAAAAATCATACAGCAGGTTGACCCTGTTAAATTGATCCAGCATAGCGACTCCTGTAAAGTATTTTGCCTTTACAGTTGGATTATAACAGACCAAGCCCTGGAAGGCAACTCCCGCAGATAAATTTTTATCACTGCTCAGCAAATATGCCATTCAGGGAGTGCAGGGTTTATATTCACAGTAAGTAATTTACTTAATTCATACAGAGAAGTTAGTATTTTCTTGATGCTATTTCTTGGCATTCTATTGAATATATTAACATATTGTGGTAATCTATAATACAGATGTGAAATCTGCGTCAAAATATCTATAAATTAAAAGGAGGTGCTTGTATGACAGATAGTGAAGTTACTGTTGGCAGCGAGCATGTTGGTGTGGGGTTGCGCCTGGTTGGGATTATTATTGATAGTATTATTTTGGGAATTATCGGCTATTTAATCGCTGCAGTTACTGGCGGTACAACTGCCGGAGGTTTTGAGTTAACCGGTGGACCTGCTTTTATTTATTTTCTGCTAGGTTTTCTTTATTACATTTTAATGGAAACTTATATGGGCGGCACTTTAGGTAAACTTGCCCTGGGGATTAGAGTGCGCATGGAAGATGGTAGCCCCTGCACTATAAGTGCTTCCTTAATCCGTAACATTTTGCGCATTGTTGACGCATTGCCCGGAATCATCCCCTACCTGCTTGGGGCAATATTTGTGTGGACTTCACCCAAGAAACAACGGCTTGGAGACAAGCTGGCAAAAACTGTTGTAGTTAAAAAATAATAATTGTTGGTTGTATAGTATAATAATCTATAAATGACACAGATGACCCCCCTGTTTTTAGGGGGGTTAAATATCTCCAAGAAGCGCTTCGGCAAAGATGTCAGGGTCAAACGGGGCAAGATCTTCACTTTTTTCACCGGTGCCGATATAGCAAACCGGAATTCCGAGTTTATCCTGGATACCTATTACAATACCACCGCGTGCAGTACCGTCCAGCTTGGTTAAAACAAGCCCGTTTAAGGGAAGAGACTCATTAAAACTCGATGTTTGGGCCAGTGCGTTTTGACCGGTTGTTGCATCAACAACCAGCATAACCTGGTGAGGAGCGCCGGGCATTGACCGGTTAATAACACGGTATATTTTATTCAATTCTTCCATCAGGTTATACTTGTTATGCAAACGACCGGCTGTATCACCGATAAGGACATCAACACCCCTGGCCTGGGCAGCATTAATAGCATCATAATAGAGTGCTGAAGGGTCGGAACCGCTTTGCTGCTTTAGTATTTCCGCGCCACTTCTTTCTGCCCATATTTCAAGCTGCTCAACTGCGGCCGCCCTGAAAGTATCTCCTGCGACAAGCATTACCTGCTCACCCATGGAACTATAATAATGGGCTAGTTTACCGGCAGTAGTTGTTTTTCCAGAACCGTTAACCCCTACCAGGAGAATAACATAAGGTTTATGCTCGGGCCTGACCGGAGGATGAACTTCAGATAGAAACGCCTTTATTTTTTCCCTGAATAAGAGACCTAGACCATCCCTGCTATTTACCCTGCTTAACGCTGCTTCCTCTTTTAACTGGTTAATTATTTTCAGGCTGGTTTCTATGCCCACATCACCTGTGACTAATATCTCCTCGAGCTCTTCATAAAACAATTGGTTAAGCTCACCATCTTTGAATATATTATCCAGTCGGCTTAAAAAACCGCTTTTACTGCGGGCAAGACCATTTTTAAATTTATCAACAAGGCTCATAAGCGCTTACTTCTCCCCTGCAACTAGTTTATCTTCAAGTTTAATTGATACGAGGCGTGAAACTCCGGGTTCGGGCATGGTAACACCATACAACACCTCGGCTTCTTCCATTGTTCTTTTGCGGTGAGTAATTAAGATAAACTGGGCATCCTTCGAATTATCTTTAAGAAAACCGGTAAAACGAGTCAGATTTGCATCATCAAGCATCGATTCCACTTCATCAAGCAGATAAAACGGAGCAGGTTTGAAACGTAAAATGGCAAAAACCAGTGCAATGGCGATTAGCACCTTTTCTCCCCCGGAGAATAAAGTTATATTCTGCAGTTTTTTACCGGGGGGTTGAGCTATTATCTCAATACCAGATTCAAGAATATTACTTTCATCTGTTAACTTTAAAGAGACTTTTCCACCCTGAAAAAGCGACTGAAAAGTGGTGTTGAAGTTTTCATTTATCTGATCAAATGCTATTTTAAAGTAATATTCCATACGCTGGTCAATTTCAGCAAGGACTTTGTTCAAAGAAGCCTCTCCCTTTAACAGGTCGTCTTTCTGTTCTTCCAGGAAGCTGATCCTGTCTTCCAGCCGGCTCAATTCTTCAATCGCCCCCAGATTAACCTCACCAAGCGCATCCAAATCTTCCTTGAGATTTTCTATCTCAAGCTTACCCCTGTCTGGGTTATAATCATCTTCCAGCTCAAGAATTTCTAATTTTTTAAAGAGCTCTTTGAATCTGATTTCCTGGTAATTCACCTCGGTTTGCAACCTGGTCTGCTCAACAGAAAGCTGTCGTTCTCTTTTTTCACGTCTTGCCAGCTGATTCTGCTGACGCCGTTCATCTTCTTCCATCTCAATTAACGCTGCTTCATTTTGATCAGCTTCATCAACAATTTTTTCCAGGTGTACAATCAGTTCAGCTCTCTCGTTGTCCAGTTCTTCAAGTTTGTTTGACACTTCCTGCTGTATTGTTTTATTGTCGGCAAGATCTTTTTTATATTTATTTATGGCACTCTCGTTTTCTGCTTTCTCTTCCGCAGGATTAACCAGGCTTTCATCAAGTTCTGCGATCCTGGTTTTCAACCCTTCCAGCTGCTGCCCGCATGAACTGATTTGAACCAACGTATCAGTGATTGACTGTTCCAGTTTGTTTTTCTCTTCAATAAATTGCCGATGACTGAACTTTAACTCAGCTAGTTTCTGTTCGAGTTCAATAGATGTTTTTTTACTGTTTTCAATTTCTGCCTGTTGTTTATTCAGCTGGACCCTGACTTCAGTTTCTTCGCTGCTCAAATCTGCATGAGCCTGCTTTTCTGCGGCAGCTTTGGCTTCAATTGTCTCTTTTTCTAACTCAGAAAGCTCCATTTCGCGTTTTAATTCAGACAGTTCTTCCATCATTTTATTATTAATTTTTGATTTGCTGTTAAGCTCATTAGCCAGTTTTTCCAGTTCATCTCTGGTCCCTGATACGATACCCGAGGTTTTTTTATATTGTTCTTCAATAGATGCGTGTTCTTTTTGAAGTTCTTCTATTTCCCGGCGTCTTCCCAGCGGCATTCCGGCGTTTCTCTTTGGCAGGCTTCCTCCCCGCATAACACCTCCAGGGTTTATCATTTCACCGTCAAGAGTTACAACTTTACAGCTGTAGCTGACAAAACGGGCAGCGCTGGTGGCATCTTCAAGGTTTCGACAGATTAATACTGAGGCAAGCAGGTAATCAACTGCCTTACGGTATGCCGGTTCTACTTTAACCAGCTCTGATGCTTTGCCTATTACTCCCTTTAGCTCACGCCAACCCGGGTATCTCTCCAGGGGGCTGGCAGACTGGTGGAGAATGTTAAGGGGTAAAAATGTTGCCCAACCTCTATTTTGTTCTTTCAGGTATCTAATTGCGCCCTGAACTGATTTTTCTGTATCGGCTACCAGGTATTGCATACTTGATCCCAGGGCAGACTCTACAGCCTGAACATACTCGTTATCCACTTTAATCAGGTCGGCTACCGGGCCAATTATTCCGGGAATCCGAGGCCCAGCTTGCATTACTTCTTTTACTCCGCGGTAATAGCCTGTTAAAGCAGCATCCTGCTCTTTTAAAAGGTTCAGTCTTCCACTAATCCCATTAAGTTTTTCTCTTAACTTCTGCTCATCAGCTACGACTTCTACCAGCTTATTGCTGATCTGCTCCCGGGCAGTTTCCATGCGTTTAACAGAATCTTCTCCTGCATGCAGGCTTTCCTGCTGATTCGTAATCTTAGATTTCAACGTGTCCAATTTAGCAGTATAATTTTCCAGCTTTATTCGAAGCTGCTTTTCTTCAGCAAGTGTGTTGTCAAGCTGCTCCCGGAGTTTTACCAGCCTCCGGTTTAACTCAGATACGTTAACAGAAGCTGCTTCACGCCGCGCTTCCGCTTTATATATATCTTCCTGTAAATCTTCAATTTTACCGGCTGTTTCGCTCTGTTCAAGCGTTTGCAGATTCTCACGCAAAATATGCAGTTTTTCTTCCAAACTCTCATACTCTTTATTTTTTGCCAGCAAATCATCTTCAGCCCGAACTTTACGGTCTGCAAAATCAGCCATGATCTGATCTAGCTGATTAATTCTCTTATGATTCTGTTCCAGCTGTTCGCGGTAATGGCTCTCCCGTTCTCTGAGCAGCTTTAACTCGTTTTCTTGCTGCTCGTAATAACGAACCAGCTGATTTAATTTTTGTTCTTCCTTTTTTTTAGCGTTAATACTATCAGCCAGGCTATTTTTTAAATCCTGCAGGGCTTTTTCCCGCTGACCTCGTTTGGAGGCTGAACTGAGGAGAGCATCGTTAACAGATTGGAGCTGCCGGTTAACTTTTTCAAGCTCATCACGCGTTTGCTTCAGCTTAAACGATAAGAGTTTCTTTTCTTCTCCTTCGATCTGATGCTGCAATCGTCTGTATTCCCTTGTAACTTCAGCCTGTTCCTGGAGTGGTTCAATCTGTGTCCCCAACTCATAAACAAGATCCTGGACCCTGATCAGATTATCCCGCGTTTCATCGAGGCGTCTCCGGGCCTCTTTCTTGCGAAGCTTATACTTTAATATACCGGCTGCCTCTTCAAATATTTCTCTTCTTTCTTCAGGACGACTGTTAATAATTTCATCAACCCGTCCCTGGCCAATAACCGAGTATACTTCCTTGCCAAGCCCCGTATCCATAAACATTTCAGTTATGTCTTTCAGTCTGCATGGGGTTTTGTTTATATAATACTCGCTGTCTCCATTTCTGAAGAGTCGCCTGGTAATTGTAACTTCATCATATTCAAGGTTCAGGTAGGTTGAAGCACCGGTAAATGTTAATGAAACTTCAGCAAAATTTAGTGGTTTGCGGCTATCGCTACCGGAGAATATTATTTCATCCATACGTGAGCCGCGCAGGGATTTAACACTTTGTTCCCCAAGAGCCCAGCGTACAGCATCTACGATATTGCTTTTACCGCAACCGTTCGGTCCGACAATAGCCGATATTCCTTCACCAAGACTTAGCTCTGACTTCTCGGCAAAAGATTTGAAACCAAACAGTTCCATCCTTTTTAAATGCAATAGCTCTGCTCCTCACTCATTGTAGAAAACGGCAGTTATTATCAGGGGGTTAACTTGCCCCATGCTTCTTTTGCCGCACTCTGCTCTGCTTCCTTTTTACTGTGCCCCTGGCCGCGACCAGCAACTTCATTAGTTATTATTACCTCTGCTTCAAATGTTTTATTGTGATCAGGGCCTCTTTCATTGACAATGCGGTAAACTGGTGTTTTTAAAAACCGGGCCTGTGAAAATTCCTGCAACAGTGTCTTATAATCTCTCCTGAGGACTCCTTCTTGAAGCTCAATCAGAATAGGCTGATATAACTTCAGAACATACTCCCGGCACTGTTCGAGGCCTAGATCAAGATAAAGGGCCCCAATTAGGGCCTCAACCGCATCACTTAGAAGGGAAGGACGGCTCGCTCCTCCTCCCACTGTTTCACCACGGCCCAGACGCATATATTTCCCCAGGTTAATTCTATAAGCCAACCTGGCCAGGGAAGCTTCGCATACAAGATCAGCCCTCAGTTTCGTCAGCTTGCCTTCAGGAAGATTTGGATATTGCTCATAAAGATAATCGCTTACTATCAGCTCAAGAACAGCATCACCCAGGAATTCCAGTCTTTCGTTATGAGTCCGTCGCTGTCCTTTTTCGTGAGCATAAGAGCTGTGGGTTAAAGCCTGTTCATATAATAAAGAATTATTCCTGTTCCAACCTTGTGCATCTGTAAAATGCTTCACTTTTTCAGGCCAAATCATCTGGATTTCCTTCCACGTTATGTAAATAGTTCCAAAACATGTGGGCCAAGTTATCGTTTTTGATTACAGAGTAACAGACTATTCTCCCCTGCCAGGCAGGATAGAAGTAACAATGCATTAGTGCGTTATTATCAGCAGTACATGATCCAGGCCTGCATTGGATCAGGCCTGTATTGATATAAAAATACTTTGCCGGTTAAGTTTTATGCAATTCTGCATTAATATTTCCCGGCCTGTAACAGTAACATGAACAACCGGCAACTTTGCAAAATTCCTGCAACCCGGGGAAACATATGCTAATACTTTTCTAATCCATATAGCCGACCGGGCCGGAATTATGCTTTTACGGCCTTCTTTATTCCATTTAAATATTATCCCAACACCGTTGCCGGTAATTGATCCTTTACCCACTATTTCACCCCGGCAGATATTATGCTTTAGATTCAATGTACCTTACAACATCGCCAATGGTTTTAATATTTTCTATCTCCTGGTCGGAAATTTCGAGATCAAACTCTTCCTCGAGAGCCATAACCAGTTCTACGATATCCAGTGAATCAGCGTCGATATCTTCAAAAGTGGTGTCAAGAGTTAACTTGTCAATGCCTACCTCGAGCTGATCAACTACAATATTTTTCACCTTGCTTTCTACGCTCACTAAATCACCTCCCTTACAGGGTATATTCACTGTGCTCTTTTTAACTCTTCCAGTTTAACATAAATTCCACACCGATACATCAACCCGCTGTCACTGGAATGCTGTATATTAATCTATGGTTATTGCCGCGAGACAGCACTATTAATTAGTATATCAATTCTTCTAAAATGTTCAATAGTATACGGCCTGGTAGCAAATAAGACCATACATGCGAGGCTGTTCAACCTATCAATTCAACATAAATATTCAATAATTTATATTTCTGACTCTACATCCCCGGCGGAGGGAATGCAAGCCATAGATTGCTGGAGTAAGTCTGCTACTTTCTTATTCACAAATGGATAAGCTTGTCTGATTAAAGCCGTCTCTATAGATCGTGCCTTAGAGGAGCCGTGACACTTTATACATAAACCGTTTACCCCAAGCAGCGGCGCCCCTCCATACCCGGAAGAATCGACTTTCTCAAGCAACCCCAGGAAAACCGGTTGCAGCAGAAAAGCTCCCAGTTTATAACGTATTTTTGTTTTTATACCGCTCCTGAAATAATTAAGAATTGCCCGCGAAAGCCCTTCAGAGGTTTTAAGAAATATATTGCCTACAAACCCGTCACATACAACCACATCAGCAGCGTTATAAAATGCTTCGGTTCCTTCTATGTTTCCACAAAAGCCCGGAAGGTGTTTTTGCAATAATAAATAAGCTTTTTTTACCTGCGCATTTCCTTTGTTTGGCTCTGTTCCTACATTCAGCAGGCCAACTCTTGGTTCATCTATACCCAACACCTGCTGGGCATAAACTCTGCCCATGAAAGCATATTGCAGAAGCTGCTCCGGACGGGCATCCATATTAGCGCCGACATCAAGAAAAAGCACCGGTTGACCGCCAAAGCTTGGCATAGGCGTCAACAGGGCCGGCCTGTTTATTCCGTTTACCCTGCCCAGGTATAAAAGGCTTGCTGCCATCAAGGCCCCGGTGTTTCCGGCGCTTATTGCAGCATCCGCTTCTCCGGAGGAGACCATCTGAATAGTTTTTACCATAGATGAATTCTTTTTCCTGCGTATAGATATCCCGGGGTCATCATTACCTTCAATCACTTCATCGGCATGAACCGTTTTAACACGTTCAACAGGGTATTCGATCTTACCAAGAATGCTGTTGATTATTTCTAAACGTCCGACCAGGATAACATTTAAATCATCTAACGAAGAAAGCGCAGATAATGCGCCCCTGATTATCTCTCCGGGCGCATTATCTCCGCCCATCGCGTCAATTGCCACTTTTACCAAAATCATCACTTCCCCGAAGCCGGTATTCCGACAGATACAGTACGCCCCTTATACTTTCGCTATAAGGGGCACACCGGCTTACTATTGCACTTTTAAAACTTCCCGATTATTATAATAACCGCAATTTAAGCATACCCTGTGGGTTGGCTTCAGTTCATGGCACTGCGGACACGGAACAAGTCTTGGTACAGAAAGTTTATTTTGAGCCCTTCTCATATTCCGCTTTGACTTTGAAGTTCTTCTCTTGGGTACAGCCACTATAACCCCTCCTTAATCTTATTCAGCTGCCTGTGCTAAAATCTTTTAGTTTTATTAACCTTAAATCTACTTTTTGATCATCGATATCACACTGGCAAGAACTCTTATTTAAATTTACCCCGCACTCCGGACAAAGCCCTTTACAGTTCGGATCACAAACCGGACTGTAGTCCTGAGCCAGAATAATCAACTGGCGAATATATTCCTCAAGATATAAGTAATCACCTTTTATAGTCAAATAATTTGCCGCTTCAAGTGAAAGGTTATTTGACTCATCGTCGTCGTCTAACCCGCGAATTATTTCAAATGTATCAGAAAAATCGGTTTTTATGATACACTGAAAAGAATCCAGGCATCTTGAGCACTCGCACTTTGTAACTGCTTCCAGGCTGCCTGCAATAAATACCTGATTACTGCTGTAAGAAGCCTTGATCGTCAGCGATAAATTACCTCCCTGGGGGAAATCGTTACAATAAACCAGCAGGTCCTGATCAAAACGGTATTCAACAGCTTCGCCTTTAGCATGTTTAACTTCCGGTATAGATATCCGCATTAAATACACCCCAAAAAAGCTAAAGTAATTATATAGACCATAATTTTCTTTGTCAACAAGGACACAAAAGCACAGAACAGTCTGAAACAAAAACAGGGCTTGACGGATCTTAAAAAGTGACCCCATCAATTCCTTCATCTTCCACTCCTGATATTTCTGTAAACACGATCATTATTCGATTGGGGAGACAAACAATACTTTCATAATCATAGCTAATCCAACCGGTATGCGAACAAATTGCGTTAGGGCATAGTTCTTCTCCCAGGGGCAGCATCCTTATTCTGCCGTCTTCTATTTCTATGTGGGCTGTATGCTGATTATTATTGCCAAACTGAAAAGAATATTCATATGACTCGCCCGGAGCAAGGGAAATCTCAGCAACCTGCCTGTTTTCTACATAAATAGTTGCATATTTTCTCTCAGCAGCGCTGGCCTGTTGAATGTTAAACCAGAATCCTGAAACACCCCAGACAAGAATAACAGCAATAATAATGATGTCTGCTATTTTAAATTTTAATTTTTCCATATTAGTAATCACCCGAAATTTATTATAACATATCGTGAAATCTAAAATGCTTAATATTTGGCGCCTACCCCTTCACAATTATCAACGTTTGCCTAATTTTAATTTTTCCCTTACCCGGTTTGCTCCAAATTATTGCTTATTGTTGCATATTTTTACCTTGTTTGATTACGAGTTAGGGTGAGATATGTTATGATAGCAAAAGAAAACAGATTGTGCATATTAAGGTTTTTTAATGTGCATTATTCAAGCAGAAGTTATTATCAGATAATTATGTGGAGGTGGTTTTGTGAGTTCTTCTGAACTTATTAGTAATGAACAACAGGATCTTTTAAAAGAACTGGCTAACATAGGCGTAGGAAACGCTGTTACTGCCCTCTCATCCATGCTGGGTGATCAACCTATCGACATGGCTGTACCAGTTGTTAAAGTAACGCCGCTACAGGATGTACCCGATTCTTTCGGTGACCCGGAAAGTACTGTGGCAGCTTCCTTTTGCGAAGCAGATTGCCCGGCCCTGGGGCTCGTTCTGGTTTTTGTCCTACCCCTGGATGCGGCTGAAAACATGATCAACAAAATGCTTCCCGAGGGTTCAGATAATAGCGAAGAGATGAAACAATCGGTATTAATGGAACTGGGTAACATCATCACCGGCTCTTATTTAAGCGCTCTTTCGTTCATGACTAATTTAACCTTTAACGCTTCTCCCCCAAGACTTGGCATCGATATGGCCGGAGCTATTCTTGGAACTGTTATTGCCGAAACTAAAACCGTGGACGATCAGATAATATTGTTAAAAACCGAACTGGCAATTGAAAGTGAAGGTATTCAGGGCAGCGTTTTGATTTTACCGGACAGTGGTTCACTGATTACACTCTTTGAGTACCTGGGCGCTATGTAACAGACAATTATTTCATATTTCTATATCCTAAACGGTAATGATTAACTGGTTTATTGAATCATCGATCCAGAATTATAACAGAACCTTCAATATGTTATAATCGGGAGAGATGATTTTTTATACAAAGTTTGTTTAAGGAGGAATACATACCTTTGGCAGAGAAAAAAACACCTTTTGACCAGCAAAAGGCAAATATAACAGATAAAAACAATAAAAGGAAAGATAAAACGCCGAAGAAAAAGCGATCCATATGGAAAGTTATTTTCTGGTCTCTTTTTATACTGGTTATCGCTGTTGGCTCTGCTGTAACAGTTATTGCAGCAGGCTATATCAACGAAGCGCCCGAACTCGATCCATCCCGCCTGGCTACAGTAGAAACATCCTACCTTTATGATGTTTACGGTAACGAGATAACAGCTCTTCATGAGGAACAGAACCGTATAGTCATCAGCCTGGATGAAATTCCTGTTCATGTTCGAAATGCTTTTGTCGCGATCGAGGACGAAAGATTTTACAGTCATTTCGGTTTTGATATAATCGGGAGCATCAGGGCTGCATTTGTAAACCTGCAGGCCGGAACAATTGTGCAGGGGGCCAGCACACTGACCCAGCAGCTTGCTCAAAGCGCTTTTCTTACCACCGAGACAAGTTATGAACGAAAAATTCAGGAAATATGGCTCGCTATACAGATGGAAAGAATTTATTCCAAAGAAGAAATTATGGAGCTATACCTGAACAGGGTGTATTTTGGTAACGGTGCCTATGGCGTCGAAGCAGCAGCCCAGACTTATTTTAACAAGAGTGTCGGCGAACTTACCACAGCCGAAGGAGCTATGCTTGCTGCCGCCCTTCGCTATCCCAATTATTACAATCCTATTGATAACAGGGCCGCTGCAGAAGAGAGAATGGAACTTGTTCTTGCCAATATGCATCGCCTGGAAATGATCAGCGAAGAAGAATACAACCAGGCATTAAACCAAAATCTCATTTACTTGTCCGCACCAAGCGAAGAATACCCTTATCCTCACTTTGTTGATTACGTAGTTCACCATGAATTGCTGAGGATTTTAAGCGATATACAGGCTATCGGTTCACGCGAAGAAGCTTACCGGGCAATTTACACAGGAGGCTTGAGAGTATATACAACTCTTGACCCTTCTCTGCAGGAGCATGTAGAAGAGGTAATGAGCAGGACTGATCTTTACCCTGCCACAATTTACGTCGACATGGATGCAACCAGGGAAGCAGTTGCAGATCTACCTTCCCGCAGTGATCTGAGCTCTGCCCAAATTGAAGAATTGATTGACGAAGAAAACGGCGTTCCCCAACCACAGGCAGCAGTCGTCGTTGCAGATCCCACCAATGGACAGGTTAGAGCCCTCGGTGGTGGCCGGGAATATAGAAAACGGTTCGATGAAATACTGCGTTTCAACATCCTCCGCCAGCCGGGATCAGCTATTAAACCGATTGTAACTTACGGACCGGCCTTTGAGGAAGGTGTATTGGCCGGAGCAGGTTCTACCATTGACGATTCACCTTATATTAACCCTGCTGGAAACTGGTTCCCCGAAAACTTTGATTACCAGTTCAGGGGTATGGTTACAGCCAGAGAAGCCCTGTATATGTCTTACAACATACCGGCTATCAGGACTCTCCAGGCACTTACCCCCAGGGTAGGCGCCTCTTACGCTGAGAGGATGGGCATTTCTTCTCTTGATCCTGCAGAAGTTGACAACCTCAGCCTAACCCTTGGTGCCCTGACTTACGGAGTTAGTGCAATTGATATGGCCCAGGCATACAGCGTTTTAGCTAACGGAGGAGTTAAAATCGACCTGCATACCATTGAAAAAATCCTGGACCGCACAGGTGAAGTAATCTATGAAAACCGGGTTGAACCGGAACAGATCCTCAGCCCCCAGGCTGCCTTCCTGGTTAACGATATTTTACAGGATTTTGTTACCAAATATCTCGGCCGGGCACTGCAGATTGACCGTCCGGTAGCCGCTAAAACGGGTACCACTGAAAACTGGAAAGATGTTTACCTCGTTGCTTATACGCCTAACCTGGTTGCTTCATTCTGGATGGGCTATGATGAACCTAAAATGGGAAGGATCCAGCAGGGCTGGCGCTATTCAACTGCCTTCCTGCGGGAAGTATTTTTGGAAGCATTTGAAACCCTTGAAATAGAAAACTTTGAACGGCCGGAAGGTATTGTTTCCGCCACCGTATGCAGTAGATCAGGTCTGATGCCCAATGAATCATGCCAAGCAGCCGGTACTGTAACAAGCGATTACTTTATTGCAGGCAATGCGCCGGGAGAAACCTGTAATATGCACGTGGGAAGTTTTTATAATAGGCCTCCTTTTATTACCACAGATGAAAGGTGGTCATCCAGGGGCGGCCCGGGAAGGGTTCCGGAAGACTCGAAAGAAATGCCTCCCGGAGGCCTGACTGATATGTTTGAACAGCAGGGGGTAACAACAAACGAATTCAGCCTTTTTAACGCCTTCGTAACTTCGGGCGGTATAACCCTGCAGTGGCAATACAACGGTCCTGAAGTCTCCGGCTTCATACTATCCAGGAATATTCAAGGCCAGGAAGAGGGAAGTTTTACAACTGAACTTGATGCCAACACCCGGCAGTACAATGATAGTGACACTGAAACAGCCGGATATTATAGCTACTCGATCGCCGCGGTCTACCCCGATGGACTTATTTCTGAGACTGCAACGGTTATGGTCAGCAGTATGTCTGTCCCGGGAAGCGGTGCAGTGTTGCGCCCCGAAGATACTACTCCGGTTGTATTACCTGATTTTATCGGCACCTTTCAGGCCATAGCGGAAGGTGAATTATCCCGTTTAGGTTTAAGGGTTGGCTTGATTGAAGAAGAATATCAACCCGATATGCCGAGGAGAACTGTTATTTCACAGTATCCTCCGGGTGGAACTACTGTACCAAGGGGAACTACAGTAAATCTTGTTGTTACTACAAGGCAGGACCCGGGCCAGGATCAGGTGGTTAATCAGGATGAACAAACTGCTGATTAGATAGGGCCGGGAAGCCCCCACAGAATCTCTTTACCATGATTCCTGTAATGCCGGTAGCTATCAGGCAGAGATAATAAAATCTGGGAGATGCGGGTATATGGTTGTTGAACTGTAGTGCAGCTGCAACCGTACAACATCTCCCCTTCTTTTTCCAACTGTCGCCATAACTGAGGATGCTCCATCTTCAACTCTTCTGCAACCTGTGCCGCAGTTTTATAAATACTCGCTTCCAGTATGCTGGTTACAGCCTTTTCCAGTTCGAGCTGGTCCATTTGTTTACCTCCGATTAATCTGTGTTATGAATTTATTTCGATGACAGTAACCCCGTCTCCACCTTCAGCAGGATTACCGGTACGCATACTTTTTACCAAGTTGTGTTCTTTAAGGTAACTGCGCAGCCCCTTTTTAAGTTTGCCTGTTCCTTTACCGTGAATTATATCAACACGATTCAGACCAGCCCAGAGGGCATTGTCAAGGAGCTTATCGACCAATGGCTGAGCTTCATCCAGGTTTAAACCGCGCAGGTCAATAGAGCTGCTTATGCTTAGATCTTTACTGATACTGTAACCTCCTGCAGCTGCTTTCTCTGATTGGAGTTTCCTGTTATTCTTATTATGCTCAATCCTTAAATCTGACAGGGGTAAAAATACTTTCATCATGCCAACCCGGACCTGTGCTTCTTCATTGTTTACAGCAACTACCTCGCCTCTTTGACGCAGCGAACAGACATAAACCGGGTCGCCCTCCCTGAGATCAAGCTCTTGTGGCGCTTCGCCTTCAAATTGTTCTTCCTCATCATAACCAATATCTTCTTTTACAGTATTTAGATTGCGGCGGATTTCTTCAATCCTGGCGGCTGGTTTTTCTTCACTGCTGTTTTTAATTGACTTTAATTCACGAATCAGCTGGTCGGTACTGTTTTTTGTCTTTTTAATCAATTCACGGGCTTCTTCTCTCGCTTCTTTTAAAATATCATCACGCCTGGAGCGCAGCAATTCGCGTTCCTTCTCAAGATCAATCATCAGCTGCTCCGCCCGGCTTCTTTCCAGCGCTGCCTGGTGACTGTCACGGTGGTAACGCTGTTGATCTTCAACCAGGCTAGCTATGACTGATTCAACCTGGTCGTGCGATCGGTGAACAAAGTTTTTTGCTTTCTCCATAACATCGGGAGGAAGCCCCAATTTCCCGGCTATATAAAATGCATTACTCTGGCCGGGGATTCCCTGGAGAAGCCTGTAAGTAGGTGTGAGCGTATGCGGATCAAACTCCATCGCGGCATTCTGCATTTGCCTGCGTACCTGGGCAAATAGTTTTAATTCATTTATATGTGTTGTTGCAACAGTCATCGACCCGCGGTCAGTTAAATATTCGAGTATCGCCATTGCCAGGGCTGAACCCTCTGAAGGATCGGTACCTGCACCCAGCTCATCCAGTAATACTAGGGTTTGCGATCCTGATTCAGACATAATCTCAATGATGTTTTTCATGTGACCGGAAAAAGTGCTAAGCGACTGGGCAATACTCTGTTCATCCCCTATATCGACCCTGATCAGGTTAAAAACAGACATTCTTGTCCCCATTTCAGCGGGTATTTGCAGGCCACTCTGGACCATAACGGCCATCAGTCCGATCGTTTTCAAGGCAACAGTTTTACCACCCGTATTGGGGCCGGTTATTACCAGGGTCCGGATCGGATCACCCCATTCGGCGCTTAAAGGCACTTTTTCCCCTTCAATAAAGGGATGCCTGGCTTTGTGTAAATTTATTTTTGAAACTTCTTCGGAAAGTAATTCTGGTTCATTACAACCATTGTTTAGGGAGTAACCACCTCTGGACAAAATAAAATCAAGTTCCCCGTAGAGAGTCCTGTTCTGAAGCAGTTCCCCGGATAGATCAGCAATTATACTGCTCAACTTGTAAAGGATACGTTCTATCTCCTGTTCTTCAAGACGTTTAACTCCAGCAAGTTCATTCTGCATATGAACTACAGGGGCAGGCTCAATAAACAGTGTGGCGCCGCTGGCAGACTGGTCATGGACAATACCTTCCATCTGCTGCCGATATTCCTGTTTAACCGGCAAAACAAACCTGTCTCCCCTGATCGTTACCAGCGGTTCCTGTAAATACTTTCTGGTACTGGAACCGCGAATATAATTATCCAATTTTTCACGGATTCTGTTCTGTAAAGCCTGGCCTTGTCTGCGTAATGATTGCAGTTGTTCCGACGCTGAATCAAGCACTTTACCTTCCGAATCTATCGACCGGCTCATTTCCGCACCGGCTTCATGACAGGAAACTATTAAACCGGCCAGGTCGGCCATTTGTGGATAGAGAGCAACCTGTTCGCTATCGCTGAAAAACTTTAACCAACGGCTGGAGGCTTTCATAAAATGATGAACTGCTGCCACGTCCTGCCCCGAGAGAATTGCTCCTTTGCAGGCCCTGCTCACTAAAGGTTCAATATCTTCCACAGCAGCCGGGCTGAATGCATTTCTACGACGCAGCAGCTTTCCTTCCGCCGTTTCCTGTTGTAATTTTGCAATCTGTTTAAAGTCAGCATATGGCACAAGGCAGTTTGCCATCTCTGCCGCCATCGGACTGACTGCCAGGGCTGCCAGTTCCTGCCTGATTCTATCAAATTCAAGTATTTTGATCTCGCGATCCCTGACTACTTCTGTCAACCTTTCATCTCCTCGATACATATTGGCTGCCGCTGATATAATAGCGGAACAACTTATCTTTTCCTGCTGAGACACCTATCCGCGGCGCTACAGTTACATTTATCATACCACGCTTTTTGTTTTCAGCCAGAAATAATGGTTCTTTTTTTAGGTTATGTCCATCATGTTTTTTGTCAATCCCAAAGGCAATACACAGCTTACCCGGCCCGTTTGCCAGTTTTTGCAGTTCGCAGTTCATACCTCGTTTCTTTTTCATAATATCTATACCGGAAACAGGTTTAACAGACCTGATTAATACAGCCTCACCGGTTCCTGACGAACCTGTAACAACATTAAAACAGTAATATATTCCATAAATAAAATAAACATAGGCTATTCCCGGCGGGCCAAACATAGTTTCATTGCGCCTGGTTTTACCAGATGCGGCATGACAGGCAGGGTCATTCCTGCTCAGGTAAGCTTCTGTTTCAACAATTATACCAGATATCAATCCGGCCGGTGTTTGATGACAAAGGTAATGGCCAAGGAGTTCCCTGGCCACTTTTACAGTATCCATTTTATTCAATTTATCAATAATAGAGGGCACAGCCATTCCTTTCTCAGAAACAAACGTTATGCCGTTTCTGTCGATTCAAACATTCAGGTTAATATAATACCCCGTAATAATCTCTTTAACTTTATCAGCCAGCGGGGTTAAATAGTACTCTGCGAAAAAAGCTACTTCCGATCTTTCCAGAGCGTCCATAAAAAACTGAAGCGGAATCAGATCAACAGCAGCAATAATAATGTATACTAATGTGATCCCGATCAGGGCGCCGATCAATACACCACCAAGGCGGTTAAATAAACCTAAAACCGGAATCTTGTTGATCCATCTGAATCCCCTGGAAAAAAAACGGAAAATCAGGCTTAAAACCAGGAGAAGAACAAGAAATAATATTACACCGGCAACAAGCTGAGGCACTTTTTCCATGGCTACTTCCAGACCCAGACTCTGAATTAAATCATGGTGAGAGATAATATCTTCAGGGTTAATAAAAACAGCCAGCCGTTCACTGAAAACCCTGCTGCCCCAAAAAGAAAGCAGGACAACAATAAAAACACCTATGAGGTCAAAAAGCTGTTTAACCATACCCCGTGAATAGCCACCGGCCAGGTGAAACAAAAATACAGCTAACAGCAATATATCAAACCAGTTCATCATCTGAGTCCCGTTCATCAGCCCCAACTGCTTCAAGAGCCTTTTCTGGCTTAGCTTTGAACAGCTCATCAGCCAGGTTCAAAGCTGCAAGTACAGCAATCTTATGCCTGTTCATCTGGATGTTATTCTCGGCCAGGGTCCTCATTAATTGATCAACATAGCGACCTACCTGGTGCATTTTTTCCGGTGATGAAGTCCCCCTGAGAATATACTCTTCACCCATAATAGTAATAGTTACCCTGCTTTTACCCTGTTCTTCCATTAGCTTCGCTCACTTTCTGCTGGAAAGAAAGTTTACTTACAATTGTATTTATGTTGTTCGCGATGCATGGTTTATTATCCTGCCGCTTAACCTCTTAAAACTACTCCCAGTTTTATAAGCGCATCTTCAATTTTCTTCATCGTTTCTTTAACCTCATTATCAGTCAGTGTTCCGTGGTCGTCCCTGAAAGTCAGAGAATAGGCTAAGCTTCGCTTGCCCTCCGGAATCTGGCTTCCCTCATACAGATCAAAAAGTTTAATTGTTTTCAGCGATTCTCCGGCAGCTTTTCTTATGCTATCTTCCAGTTGTAAAGCAGTTAATGTGCCGGGAGCAACCAGGGCCAAATCTCGTATTGCCGCCGGATAGCGGGGAACAGAGAATACTCTCGGCACAAGGTTAGATTCCAAAAACAGCAGGTCAAAATCTATTTCGCATACTGTGACCTCCTGATTTAAACCCCATGCCTGCTGCACTTCCGGGTGAAGCTGGCCAATATAACCCAGAAATTTTTGGTTTATGTAAATAGAAGCGCTTCTTGTAGGATGAGTAAACGGCTCACTTTCTGTCCTGAATTCTGTATTTTTTATCTGCAGCCGGCTAAAAATCAGTTCAAGAACACCCTTGACAGTATAATAATCAGCTTTTCTTGAAAGGGTTGTCCAATTCGCCCCGGGTATTTCTCCGGTCACAGCCAGGCATATTTTCACCTGTTCATGGGGTAGTTTATCAAGTGGTAAAGATTGCGGCTTATAAACAATACCTATTTCAAAGAGCAACTGGTCTAGTTCCCGGTGGTTAAAATTGTGTTTCACCGCTTTTAATATTCCAGGCAGTAATGTAGTACGCATTATTCCCTGTTCTTCAGATAAAGGATTCTGGACCGGAATGGCCTGCAGACGAATGTCATCCGAAGGAAGTCTGAGCAGTTCAAGATTCAGCGGGTTCATAAATGAATAAGTAGTACACTCGTAAAAGCCACAGCTGATTAACAAATTCCTTAGCGTATACTTCAGCCTTTCGCTTTCCGATTCACGATTTTCAATCAATTTACCTTCAGGCAGAGTTGTCGGTATTTTATCATAACCGTTCAACCTGGCAACTTCTTCTATTATATCTTCCTCCAGTTTAACATCCGGACGTCTCAGGGGAACAGTAACTTCTAACTGTTGATCAATTTCTGCCAAAGAAAAACCGAGTCTCTTTAATATATCAGAAATTTCTTGCCGCTCAATGCTCATACCCAGCACCTTGTTAATTCTATCCGTACTAACCAGGATTTTGGTTGGGGCAGCGTCAGAATGGTTAACATCAATAACCCCTTTCAGGACCTCGCCACCACTGATTTCACTGATCATCAGCGAAGCCCTGTTCTGAGCCGACATCACTGCCAGGGGATCAACACCTCTTTCAAAACGCTGCGACGCTTCTGAAGGAAGTGAAAGCTGGCGAACAGTCTTTCTGATACTGGCTGGGTTAAAAACAGCAGCTTCAATTAAAACCTCTGTTGTTTCTGATCCAATTTCCGTATTCTCTCCACCCATTACTCCTGCCAGGCCGATTGCTTTACTATTATCCGCTATAACCAGCACTTCGGGGTTAAGTATTCTTTTTGTTCCATCCAGGGTAACCAGTTCTTCATCTTTGATTGCTCTTCTTACAATTATTTCCTGACCACCGACCTGCTTCAGATCAAAAGCATGCAGCGGTTGTCCAAATTCGAGCATAACATAATTGGTAACATCAACTATGTTACTGATCGGCCTGATTCCGGCTTTTAATAATTTCAGCTGAAGCCAGAGCGGAGAAGAACCAACTTTTACTTTTTCAATAACCCTGGCTGTATAACGGGGGCAAAGGTCTTTATCAATAACTTTAACTCCTGCCTTACTCTCAACTGCTTTTGCGTTTTCCTGGGGATTGATTGGAGGCAGCTTAACCTTCCCTCCGGTCAGTGCTGCAACTTCGTAAGAAAAATTAATCATACCGAGGCAATCTGACCGGTTTGGTGTTAAATCAAGCGAAAGAATCTTTTCATCCAAACCGAGAATTTTTTCAACAGGAGAGCCTATGGGGCTACCCTGATCAAGTATAAGAATACCATCTTCTGGTCCCAGATCCAGGGCAAGTTCACGGGCAGAACAGAGCATTCCCTGCGACTTCACTCCATATATTTCAGTTTCCCTGATCAAGGGAGAACCGGGCAGTTTCGAACCGGGTGTAGCAACAACGACAAGATCACCAGCAGACATATTTGAAGCTCCGCAGACTATATTTAGGACTTTTCCGCCTGTATCTGCTTCAATAATGGTCAGCTTATCGCGTTCTGGGTGTGGTTTCATCTTTAATATTTTCCCCGATACTACACCGGGCAGTTCAGGGCCGAATCGATTCACGCTGCCAACCTCGATCCCGGACAAAGTCAGCATTTCGGCAAGTTTCTCGGGATTTATCATGGGATTTATATATTCTTTTAACCAGTTATATGGCACTCGCATATGGTATCTCTCCTATCAACTTGTTCTCAATTTTAACCGAACTGCTTTAAAAACCGCAGATCATTACTAAATAATAACCTCAAATCTCCAATGCCATATTTCAGCATGGCGATTCGATCAATTCCCATCCCAAAGGCAAATCCTGTTACCTCGCGGGGGTTATAGCCGGACACCTCCAGAACTCGGGGATGAACCATACCTGAACCCAGTATTTCCAACCAACCGGTATTGCTGCAAACACGGCAGCCTTTTCCACCGCACATAATACAGGAAATATCAACCTCAGCGCTGGGCTCCGTAAAAGGGAAGTAGCTTGGTCTGAGACGTATCTTTTGTTCCGCCCCGAACATCTCCCTGGCAAAAAGAAGCAGGGTTCCTTTGAGGTCGGCAAAGGTTATATTTTTATCGACAGCAAGGCCTTCAACCTGGTGAAACATTGGCGAATGCGTGGCATCGTCATCACGCCTGAAAACTTTACCGGGCGCGATAATTCTAACCGGCAGTTCAGGAGCCTGCTTCTCCATCACTCTGACCTGAACCGGCGAAGTATGAGTGCGCAAGACTATATCAGGCGCAACATAAAAACTATCCTGCATATCACGGGCCGGATGGTCCGGGGGGAAATTTAATGCTTCATAATTATAAAAATCTGTTTCAATTTCAGGTCCATGAACCACCCTGTATCCCAAACCTAAAAATATCTCTTTTATTTCTTCAGTAACCAGGGTTAACGGATGCTTTTGTCCGACCATCATCGGGCTTCCTGGGAGACTTACATCAATTCTTTCTTCTTCCCAGCGTTTTTCTCCCTGCTGATCGCTAAGAACCTGTTCTTTCTCTGCAATTGTTTTTTCCAGCAAGTCCCTGAGGGTGTTTGCCTCTTTGCCTATAAACGGCCTTTCTTCGGGAGGGACACTTCCCAGGCTCCGCAATAATGAGGTTAATGCTCCCTTCTTGCCCAGCAGGCGCACCTTAACCTCTTTTAACTGGTCAATATTATTTGTTTCAGATATTTTCTGTAATGCATCCTTTTCTAATTCCTTCAACTTTTGTTTCACCCCAAACACCTCCCAAAAATAAAAAAACCCCCGAAACGAGGGACGAAAGAAATCTTCCGCGGTACCACCCAAATTAGCCTGACACTGCTCTCTTGTTAATGATAACGGTTTTACCGTTCCCGCTTATTAGGTACTGAGCTTTTCAGCGGAAAACTCCAGAGTGAAATTGGACCGGTGCCCCGGGATCAGTTCGCAGCCTTGACTGATCCTCTCTTGACGGATTAATAACCGGCTTACTTATCTCCATCATCGCTATTTTTATATAAGATATTATATGCATTATAGCATCTGCAGGAAGAGTGTTCAAGAGCGCTTTATTTATGCCGGCTAACTAGTTCGAATAGGAGTATCGCTGCAGCCACGGCAGCATTCAGTGATTCTACGTTGCCCGGCAGCGGTATAGTTACTTGAAAATCAGCAACCGAGAGGAGATCAGTTGAAAGGCCCCCCGCCTCATTGCCGATCAGTAAAACTGCGGGGAGTTTATACTGCGACTCAAGGTAAGCCGTGCCGCCATGAGCAACGGCAGCAATTGACTGCAAACCTTTTTCTTTCAAGCTGTCGACTAATCTGACCGGATTATGAACAGATTCTACCTTCAGGGAAAAGATTGATCCGGCACTGGCCCTGAGTGCTTTTGGCCCAAAAGGGTCTGCGCATCCACTGCTAAAAAATATAGTATCTGCTCCTGCTGCAGCAGCAGTCCTGATTATAGCCCCCACGTTACCGGGATCCTGAAGATCTTCAAGGATAATAACCAGTTTTTGCCGAATTTTTTTCTTTAAGCCAAAATCAAGAGGATTAAAAAAGAACACTGCAGCAACAGGCTGGGGTTTTTCTGTTAAGGCAATGGACTTGAATAGTTGTTCATTTACCTGGTATTTCTTAATTGAAGACGATAATTCTTTGACCCAATTGCCACCCGGGCTATCGGGATATTCAGGCGTAAAAATAATAAATTCTGGAACCAATTCGTTTTTCAAAGCTTCCTGAATCAGGTTAGGGCCTTCCAGGGCAATTTTACCCTGTTTTTCTCTAAAGCGCTTGTCGGCACTAAGCTTCTTATAAAGAACCAGTTTCGGATTATTCTTACTGCTTAATTCTTTGAAAGACACTAAATCCACCCCAGGGTTTTTAAGTCTTTATTACTACCTATGGCAATCAGCACATCATCTTTCTCGATACGATCACCGGCACGCGGCGACACATTAACTTTTCCCCCGTCACTTTCGCGTATAGCGATTATACTGACTCCATGGCGCGCTCTCATGTCGAGTTCTGAAAGAGTTTTTCCCGATAGCTCTTCATCGGCGCTTATCTCAACCACACTGTATCGATCAGACAATTCAAAAAGATCAACAATTGAGGGAGCTAGGATACTGTGGGCCAGTTTCTTACCCATATCCTGTTCAGGATAGACAACCCTGTTTACTCCGATCTTTTTCAGAACACGACCATGTAATTCAGTCTGTGCTTTGGCAACTATATACTGAGCCTTCAGTTCGACCAGCAAAATTGCTGCCATTATACTGCTGTGCATATCGCTGCTGATAGCAAGGATTACTGCGTCATAATTTTCTACACCCAGCGCTTTTAAAGCTTTTTCAGACGATATATCAGCCTGCGCCGCATTTGTGACATCTGAACTGATATTCTGGATAATTTCCTCATCATGATCAACTATCATTACATCATACCCCTGCCCATAAAGGGTCTTGGCTACAGAGGTACCAAACCTGCCTGCGCCGATCACTAAAAATTGTTTTGCCATTGTGAATCCTCCAATCGATATAATGCATTTAACCGATCATCAGGTTTTCTTCCGGGTAGCGTAATACCGGATCTTTTTTAATCGAACCGGCCAGGGCGACCAGTAATGACAGGGGACCTATTCTTCCTCCAAACATGGTTATAATTAATATTATTTTGCTGGGAACAGATAATTCCGGAGTGATTCCGGTTGACAGCCCTACTGTTCCAAAAGCAGAAATTGCTTCAAATAGAAGGTCCATGAAGTCATAACTCTCAAAAGCAGACATGATAAAAGTAGTAATAAAAATAAGAACCATCGCCGCACTGATAATCGACACTGCTTTCATAATCTGGTGAAGAGGAAAACGTCGTTTGTAAATAACAGGTTCCCGGCGACCCTGGATCATCCCAAAAAGAGTCAAAAAAACTACTCCTACAGTGGTTGTCTTAACTCCTCCTCCGGTTGATGTTGGCGAAGCACCTATAAACATGAAAACAATAAGAATTAACAGGGTGGGAATTTTCATTGCTCCGGTATCCAGCACACTAAAACCAGCCGTCCTGGGCGTAGCCGAAGTGAATAGTGCGGTAAATATTTTTCCCGGAAGTGACAGGTTCCCCATGGTAGAGGGATTGCTAAACTCAAGGACAAGAACCAGTACTGTGCCGCCAATAAGTAATATTGCAGTTATAATCAGCACCATGTAACTATGCAGCGATAAACGATGCCTGAACTGAAGCCTGTCAAACAGCTCCAGTATCACAGTAAACCCAAGTCCTCCTATAATAAAAAGAAACATTATCGTTCCATTGACCAGGTAATCTACAGGGTTTCCGGTCAGGCTGCTGTAGTTTCCCAGTAAATCAAACCCGGCGTTGCCAAAAGCAGATACAGCATGAAATAGTGCATAAAAGAATCCCTGATCGCTTCCAAAGAGAGGAACAAAACGAATGCTCAGGATAACTGTACCGAAGATAATAAACAGAAAGGACATTAATACAACATTTTTAACCAGGCCCGGTAATTTGTGCAGCGATTCCTGTCCCAGAATTTCTTTAACTACCAAGCTTCTGCGCAGGGTTATTGTCCTGCCCAAAAATAAAAATATAATCGTTGTCATAGTCATGAATCCGATTGCGCCAAAGAAGATTAACAGCATGATTATAGTCTGGCCAAAAGGTGTAAAATATGTGCCCGTGTCTACAACAACAAGGCCTGTAACGCAAACAGCCGATGTTGCCGTAAATAAAGCATCGATGAAGCTTAATTCACCTGGACCTTGAGCAAGAGGCAAACTGAGCAGTATTGAACCGGTAATAATTAATCCTATAAATCCGGTCGCCATTACACGAGCCGGATTTATAGGCTTTGGCCTGTTTTTCAATTATCTTCATCTCCGTAGAGCGATTCCCATTACTTGAACAGGCAGAATATTTTCAACTAGACATTTTCCCGGGCAACGTCAACCAATCTGGAGAATGCTGCCTTATCATTTACAGCAAGATCAGCCAATACTTTGCGGTTGATCTGAACATCGGCTTTCTTTAAACCGTTGATGAAACGGCTGTATGACATACCATCATTACGTGCTGCAGCGTTAATGCGGGCAATCCATAACTTACGAAAATCTCTCTTATTTTGCTTGCGATCGCGGTAAGCATAGGAAAGAGACTTCATAACCTGCTGGTTGGCAACTCTGAAGAGTTTACTTTTTGCTCCGTAATAACCCTTAGCGAGCTTTAAAACTTTTTTCCGCCTTTTCCTGGCGACTGAACCTCTTTTAGTGCGAGGCATAGTTAATCATCCTCCTACAATATAAACTAAAAATATCTTTATAACCACATTTTTTCTTTACGGGATAAGCACTTTAATCCGCTTCTCATCCGCCTTGTTAACTGTGGTCGATTTACGCAGTCTTCTCTTGCGGGTTTGACCTTTTTTTTCTAACATATGGCTGCCAAAAGCGCGGAACCGTTTAATTTTACCACTGCCGGTTTTTTTAAAACGCTTGGCCGCGCCACGGTGAGTTTTCATCTTAGGCATTTTCTATACAACCTTCCTCTGTTATGATTTGGGCGATAAAATCATAATCATATTTCGCCCTTCCTGTTTTGCCTGCTTTTCCACAACCGCATATTCTTCCAGGTAATCAGCCAGTTGTTTGCATAAACGCTGGGCAATCTCAGGGTGGGTAATCTCGCGGCCCCTGAACATCACGGTAACCTTAACCTTGTCGCCGTTTTCAAGAAACTTTTTACTTCGTTTGGCTTTAACTTCAAAATCGTGCTGATCAATATTTGGCCGCAGTTTAACCTCTTTTACCGTAGTTACTTTCTGTCTTTTACGTGCCTCACGGTCTTTCTTACTTTGTTCATACTTAAACTTTCCATAATCCATGATTCGGCAAACCGGTGGCCGGGCGCTCGGTGCCACATTAACCAAGTCTAGTTTCTTTTCACGGGCTAACTGAAGCGCCTCATCAGTTTTCATAACACCCAGTTGAGTCCCATCTCCATCGATCACCAGGACTTCCCTGGCGTTTATTTGTTCATTGACGAACAAATTCTTACTAATATCATTTCACCTCCTAAGAAATACAAATGAGCAGGCGCAAACCACCTGCTCATAATGATAAAGCCTTATGAATAACCCGGGTAGCTCTTTTCAGGCCCCAGGGTGAGAAGCGGTGGCTTCTTCTTGATCGTTCAAGTCTATAGCTTAATATATCAGATAGAACCCAGGGGGTCAAATATTTTTTTCTAAAATCTCTTTTTTGATTTTGGCAATAAAGTCATCCAGGCCGAACTCACCAAGATCACCTTCCCGCCGGTGCCTTACGGCTATTTTTCCATTTTCAGCTTCCCTGTCTCCTGCTATTAACATGTAGGAAACCTTTTTTACCTGGCCTTCACGGATTTTATACCCTACTTTTTCATTGCGCTGGTCAAGCTCGACACGCAGTTCTTCCTGCTTCAACTTATCATATATTTTTTCAGCATACCCGTGGCTGCGATCGGTAACAGGGATAATAAGGACTTGAACCGGAGCAAGCCAGGCGGGGAAAGCACCCCCGTAATGCTCAATAAGCAGGGCAAAAAGCCTCTCCATTGATCCATAAACAACGCGATGAATAACAGCCGGCCTGTGCCTGGCCCCATCCTCACCGATATAGGTTAAATCAAACTTTTCCGGCATCTGGAAATCCAGTTGTATAGTCCCACACTGCCAGCTGCGGCCCAGGCAGTCCTGGAGGTGAAAATCTATTTTAGGACCATAGAAAGCTCCGTCCCCCTCGTTAACTTTAAAATCAATATCTCTTTCCCTGAGAACTTTTTCCAGTATAGCTGTCGCCTTATCCCACATTTCCGCAGAACCCATGGCCTTTTCAGGCCTCGTGCTCAGTTCAATATGATAATTAAAACCAAAGACTGTGTAAAAACGATCCATCAGGTCAATAACACCAGCAACCTCGCTTTCAACCTGGTCGGGGAGCATGAATATATGCGCGTCGTCCTGTGTGAAAGAGCGCACCCGCATCAACCCGTGCAGGGTTCCGGAGAGTTCATGACGATGAACAATACCCATTTCAGCTATGCGCCTCGGAAAATCACGGTAACTGTGCATTTTAGAGCGATAAACCAACATAGCGCCAGGACAATTCATCGGTTTTACAGCAAAATCCTGCTCGTCGATTTTCGTGAAATACATATTTTCGCGAAAGTGATCCCAGTGACCCGACTGTTCCCAAAGGGTTCGGTTAAGAATCAGAGGCGTCCTGATTTCTTCATAGCCGGCCTTGCGATGTTCCACCCGCCAGAAATCTGTGAGCGCTTGCCAGATGATCATCCCATTATTGTGGAGAAATGGGAATCCTGGTCCCTCTTCCTGCAGGCTAAAGAGGTCCAGCTCTCGCCCCAGCTTACGATGATCTCGTTTTTTTGCCTCTTCTATCAAGTGCAGGTGTTCCTGCAATTGTTCTTTACTGGGAAATGCTGTCCCATAGATCCTCTGGAGCATGGGGTTTTTTTCACTACCCCTCCAGTATGCACCGGCCAGGCCGGTTAGTTTGAATGCTTTAACCAGGCCGGTGTGGCTGAGATGAGGTCCGGCACAAAGATCGATAAAATCGTCCTGTTCATAACAGCTGATTACGACATCTTCAGGAAGATCATTGATTAATTCAACTTTATAAGTTTCGTTTTTTTCTTCGAATAGTTGAAGCGCTTCTTTCCTGCTCATTTCCCTGCGCTGAATCGGTTTTCTTTCCCTGATAATTTTTTTCATTTCTTTTTCGATCACAGGCAGCTGATCGGCAGAAATCTGTTCATCAAAATCAATATCATAATAAAACCCATTTTCAATGGCAGGGCCGATACCTAGTTTTGCAGTTGGATATAATCTTTTAACTGCATGAGCCAGTATATGACTGGAAGTGTGCCTGTATATTTCCGCCCCCTTGGGAGAATTGAAATCGACAAAAGTCACTTCACTTTCCCCGGACAAAGGACTGTTCAGGTCACACTCTTTGCCATCTACAAGAACAGCAATAATATTCTTATCTTCTGCAACCTTCTCTTTATATAGATCCATGCAGGTTGTTCCGCTGGGATACTCGGCCTGCAACCCGTTTTTTTTAATTATTATGCTCATTGGCTTCTCCTCCTTCGCCGACTATTTATTAACATATCTTTTTAGCCAGTAAATACTGTTTAATTTGCTACCCTTTCAACTGCATCGCCCCGGGTAATAATTCGATTTCTACCGGCGCTTTCCCAGGTTGTTCACCATCAAGGTCGAGCAGGGCGCTTTCCGATGAATATACAACAACATTCTTCCCCTTCATTGTGGTTATATTTGGATGAAAAAGGTGCTTGCCCGCATACACCTTGGGCAGGTTTACTATCAGGCTTGCTTTGGTCATCCCCTTAATAACAACTATATCAAACTCCCCGTCACTAATATCTGCCCCGGGTGCGATACACATTCCTCCACCAAAATAACGTCCGTTACCAACCACAATTACAGCTACTTTTTCTTTAAAAACCTCTTTGCCATCGATCGATATAGTCATTGCTTTATTCTTATAAAGTAACAGGCTGACCAGGGTGCCCCATAAAAATGAGATGAATCCACCAAGAGCCTTGCTGGTTCGGTTAACCCGGGCCACAGTTTCCCCATCAAGCCCGATACCGGCAATGTTAATAAATGACCTTTTTTCCTGCTTCCCTTCGTTACTGATATAGTTAACCCTTCCCAGGTCAACTGAACGAACCGGGCTGTTTAAAATATGCAGGACAGCTTCGTTGATCCCTTCAGGCGTACCGATTGTCCGGCCTAAATCACGTCCTGTCCCAGTAGACATAAAACCGGCAGCAGCAAGTTCATTAATTGGCTTTCCATCCTCAAAAAAACCATTTACCACTTCGTTTGCAGTGCCATCTCCACCAACTGATATGATCAGGTTATATCCATCATACAAGTAATTCCTTGTAATTTCTGTAGCGTGATGCGGTGCGCCGGTAAAAGTAACATCAATCGAAACACCGGCATTTTTAAAAGCATTCTCCACTTCCGGCCATTTTTTACCGGTCTTACCATTGGCAGAAGCCGGATTAACAACAACAGCAATCTTATTAGGTTGCAAGCAGGGCACCTCTTTTCTGTTATCCTGGTATGCTAAATCCTTATATTTTTATCCGATTGCCTGTATGATGAATAAGTATGTAATCAATTATAACACAATAGAAACAATAACAAACCTCTCTGCAGGCAACTGCTTTATCCTGAAACTAAAAAGAATGTTACTCATAAAAAAGCCTGTGCATTATATGCACAGGCTTGCTATCAGCAAGAAATAAGTATTTATAAACCAAGATATGCTTTCTTAATATTGTCATCTTCAAGAAGAAAGTCACATGCCCCGCTCGATACAATACTGCCATTTTCCAGAACATAAGCACGGTCGGCTATCTCGAGACTTTGCTTAACATTCTGTTCGACAAGGAAAATGGTCAGCCCCTGATCGCGAAGCATCTTCAGCATTTCAAATGATTCTTTAACTAATTTTGGCGCCATGCCATACGACAGTTCGTCAAACATGCCCACTTTCGGACCGGACATTAAACAGCGTCCCATAGCCAGCATCTGTCTTTCTCCACCGCTGAGGGTTTTTGCCAGCTGTTTTCTTCTATCCTTCAACTTGGGAAATGTTTGATAAACCTTTACAAGCATTTCGTTCTTTTTCTTCCAGTTTTCTTTAAGAAATGCTCCCATTTCAAGGTTTTCCTGGATTGACATATCCGGAAATAGCCTGCCTCCCTCGGGCAGGTAAGAAATACCCATTTCGACAACGCTGTTGGGCGTTAAACCGGTTATATCTTTACCCATAAAGGTGACGCTGCCCGCAGCCGGCTTCATTAGTCCGGCTATAACATTAAGCAAAGTTGTTTTTCCTGCGCCGTTTCCTCCGACAAGGGCAACAATTTCACCTTCTTTAATATTAAGACACACATCCCACAACACTTGGACATTTCCATAGAAAGCATTTATATTCTTTACTTCTAACATAGGCTCCACTTCACTCTCCCAGGTAGACTTCGATAACGGCACTGCTATTGCAGACATCATCTGGACAACCTTCAGCCAGCAGTTTACCGTGATGCAAAACGAGAATCCGTTTGCATATACTCATGATTGCTTTCATTACGTGCTCAATCATAATTATGGTAATACCCCGTTCCTGAATGCGCCGGACAAGATCCATTGACTCAGTAACTTCTGTGGGGTTTAATCCAGCCATCAGTTCATCCAGAAGCATCATTTCAGGCTTGGTTGCCAGGGCGCGCGCTACCTCCACACGCTTCTGGTTTACAAGAGTTAAACTGCCGGCTACATTATCCTGAATATCTCTTATACCAACAAAATCGATACATTCTTCAGCTACTGCGGCAGCTGCTTCTTTCGACTGTTTACTATCCGGGGAACCAAAAAGCGAGCCGAGCAGAACATTTTGATAAACACTCATTTCCGGGAAGACCTTTACGGCCTGGAAGGTTCTTACCAACCCTTTATGGCAGATGTAATTAGGCTTCAATCCGACAATATTTTCATTTTTAAAATAAATATTGCCGGAATTTGGTACATAGGTACCTGCTATCAAATTAAACAGGGTTGTTTTACCGGCTCCGTTTGGCCCGATCAAACCCAGCAGTTCACCTTTTTCAACCTGCAAATCAACGCCGCCTACTGCGGCCAGTCCGCCAAAATATTTTGTTAAGCCTTCAACTTTTAGTATCTGCATTTTCCCCTCCTGGACTTCCCGACCTTAACTTCTT